>NZ_JAJCIA010000129.1 GCF_020554845.1 Blautia faecis
CAATCCAGTCCTCCGGCTTCTTTTCCCCAATCGTGCCGATTTTGAAACGGTAGTCCTTTTTCTGGGAAGCAATCGCCCCGGTGTAGACGGGATTCATCAAAAGGTCTTTGATAACGGAGAAGTCCCACATATACCGCCCGTTTTCCGGGTCTTTCTTTTCCCATTTGGTGCGGGTATTGCGAAGCCCCCGTTCCCGGTTCCACCATGTGGGGCAGGGGATTTTTT
>NZ_JAJCIA010000130.1 GCF_020554845.1 Blautia faecis
AGCGGCCGATGGTACTGCATTGGAGACGATGTGGGAGAGCAGGTGGGCGCCGGATTAAAAAAAATATATAAGATTTTTGATTGTAACTGGTTTTACCAGTGATCAGAATTTATAAAATGGTTTATAGGTTCTGATGACTGATAAATATTCAGTCAGATTAAAAGATTGTACCTTGAAAACTGCATACATGTAAATTTGATTAAACTTTAATCAAATATCCT
>NZ_JAJCIA010000131.1 GCF_020554845.1 Blautia faecis
GTCTTTTACAAGGCATATGCAAAGCTGCTTTTTTCAACGAATGAAATGCCACAGAATCTGGAAGATAAATCGGATGCTTTTTACAGGAGGCTCCTTGTTTTGGATATGAACCAGATGATTCCAGGAGAGGAAAGAGATATACGCTTAAAAGAAAAGATCAAGGCAGAAGCGGATTATGCAATTCATATGGCAGTGATAGCACTGAAAGATGTCTATGAACG
>NZ_JAJCIA010000132.1 GCF_020554845.1 Blautia faecis
GACACGGCGAGGCTTGAAGTCGATCAGTGTGTTGAGCTAATCAAAGGAAAAATGAATGCCTAGACTTAAATCTCATACAAAACCCCCAGAAGGCCGACAACTTTCTGATCTCGCCGGAATTTGTCCAGCCATACTCAAAGACTTTGAGATATTGGGAATTGAATCGGTAAAAGACCTCTCCAAATCGGATCCTCAAAAACTCTACGATAG
>NZ_JAJCIA010000133.1 GCF_020554845.1 Blautia faecis
GCTCCCTCCGGGATCACCTCGTTTACGGTGTACTCATAGGTCTTCTCGGATTCATAGCTTCCGTCCGCTTTTTCCAGGTCGGACAGTTTATAATTCAGCTTATTATTAAAGCTGATGCTTCCGTCTGACTTGTTGCTTCCGGTTGCTACTACCTTTCCGGCCTTGTCTTTTACTTCAAATGTAAACTCGCCATCCTTCAGGGTTCTTCC
>NZ_JAJCIA010000134.1 GCF_020554845.1 Blautia faecis
GAGCAGCTGATTTGTAATCAGCAGGTTATCGGTTCGAGTCCGATCATCGGCTTTTTGGACCTTTAGCTCAGTTGGTTAGAGCAACCGGCTCATAACCGGTCGGTCCTGGGTTCGAGTCCCCGAAGGTCCATTTAATTTAATATTCTTCTGGCCCGGTGGCTCAGTTGGTTGGAGCGCCGCCCTGTCACGGCGGAGGTCGAGAG
>NZ_JAJCIA010000135.1 GCF_020554845.1 Blautia faecis
AACTCCCACCAAAGGTTTTGGAGACCCCTATCATACCATTTGACCAATCCCCTATTTTATGAAGAAAAGTGACTATTACTAGTCACGTCTCTTTGAAAGGTTTTGTACCTTCAAAACTACATACATGTTACATCCTAATAGAATCATATTACCTCTGCGTGAGTCCGGCAGCCGCTTTGCAGCCGTCTTTCTCATTTCTTGGT
>NZ_JAJCIA010000136.1 GCF_020554845.1 Blautia faecis
GCATTTGCAGGCTGCAAAAGCCTTGTTAGTATAGATATCCCCCAGGGAGTAGAAGTGATAGGGGAATATGCATTTTCATCCTGTAAGAATCTAAAAATAATCAATTTGCCGGAAGGATTAAAAACGATAGGAAAGAGATTTCTGGCAGGTACAGCGGTGACAAGCCTTACAATACCAAGTACGGTAGAGTCAGGAGGAGA
>NZ_JAJCIA010000014.1 GCF_020554845.1 Blautia faecis
CTATCCCCTCAAGATTGAGGGGCAGGGGAGTTGAAGTGTCGAAGACACTTTTTTATGGACTTGGAAGATTATAAATCGGAACTGGAAGAGAGGGAATGAATTCAAGCCAGAGTGCAGTATAGCAGGTGAAAGATGAGAAGCGAAGGAAAAAGTGTCAGCATTGAGAAGTGTTAACAGGTATATATTGGAAGAATTCAGCCAGGGGAACTCTGGCTGATATAAAAACACATCTGCAGAAATAGTGACTGAAGAAATTTTGAGTAGTGGAATTGGGAAGAAGTATTTAGATACTATAATAAAGAGATTAGCTGGCTTGTATACTAACAGAGAGGACATAGTAAACAGATTTGCGTTATTATCAGGGATTGTAGGGAGATTCCGAAGAGCTTTTGTTCAGATGATGAAACAATAGGATTGGTACAGGAAATATATGGAACAAAAGTTAATAAAGGGATTTGTTGCGTTTTCTGCTATAATAATCTGCCAGCAAAGAATGTGTTGTCTGAATATGTTTGTGATTATAAGAAACGAGCAGGGTTATTTCAAAGATCTGCAGATTTAGAGTAGTTCTTTTTTTCTGAGAGAAAAATTAAAAATCGTTTTTGGTTCTTCTGGAGAGTGATTATAGCGTTTGGGAAACATCCGGAGAAACCATTACCTCAGGGTGTCGGTAAAGTTCTTTATCAAAGAGGGCTTTGAGATGCCCTTTCTTTTTTATGCAAATCTTTTCTCTTGTCTACATATATAAACCTAAGAAAAAGCTTGACGTTTAAATGTTACAAGTGTAATATTTAAGAAAATATGAAAAAAAGGAGAAATAAAACTATATGAGAAAAAAGAAAAGAAAAAAACACACGAAGATTATTACAAAAATAGTTTTATTTAGCGGTATATTGATTGGTGGTGGAATCGGTATTGTAACAATAATGAATTGTAATGTTCCTGAAAAAAGACTAATGGAATATATGAAATATATTGAAAAAGGGGAATATGAGCAAATGTATGCCATGCTGGATCAGAAAAAAAGCAGCATGAACAGTAAGGAAGAATTTATAGAACGAAATTCTAAAATATATGAAGGCATTGAGATGTCTGATCTGTCCATAACCGATATTACAGTAAAAAGACAAGAAAACGGAAATGCGGCAGTTTCCTATACAACAAATATGCAGACTGCTGCAGGAAATGTAGAATTTACCAACGATGCGGTATTTTCACATGATTGGACAGGATATCATTTAATCTGGCAGGATCAGTTGATTTTTCCAGAGTTATCTGCAACGGATAAAGTTCAGGTAACGTCAGAAGAGGCAAAGAGAGGAGATATTTTAGACAGAAATGGTCGTCAGTTGGCTGGAGAGGGAACTGCATCTTCGGTAGGAATTGTTCCGGGCAGGATGGAGAACAGAGAAGATACAATAAAAAAACTGGCAGAGTATCTTGGAATTGGAGCAGACGAAATTGAGGATAAGTTAAAAGCCGGTTGGGTAAAAGCAGATTCTTTTGTACCAGTAGCAACAATTCCTAAAATACAAGAGGTCGATCTTTTGACAGCGAATCCGGATAAAACTGTTCTGGAAGAAAAAGAAAAGCAGGACACATTATTGAAGATTCCAGGTATTATGTTATCTGATGTAAAAGTACGAACTTATTATCTAAAAGAAGCTGCCTCTCATCTGGTAGGGTATGTACAGGCGGTTACAGCCGAAGATTTGCAGGAACATAAAGGGGAAGGGTATCGTACAAACAGTGTGATTGGAAAGACTGGACTGGAAACGCTTTATGAAAAAGAACTAAAAGGAACAGATGGGTGTGAAATCTGTATTGTAGATGCAAATGGAAATAAAAAAAGTGTTATTGCATATGAGCCTAGAAAAGATGGAGAAGATATCCATACTACGATTGATGGTGATCTTCAAAGTACTCTTTATGAACAATTTAAAGAAGACAGAGGATGTTCTGTAGCTTTGAATCCTTATACAGGGGAAGTATTGGCGTTGGTAAGTACGCCATCTTATGATAATAATGATTTTGTACGTGGAATGGACAACAGCCAGTGGAGTGCATTAAATGAAAATGAAGACAGGCCTTTATACAATCGCTTTCGCCAGACATGGTGTCCTGGCTCAACTTTTAAACCTGTAATTGCTGCAATTGGATTAAAAGTGGGGGCATTTACTGCAAATGACGATTTTGGAAATGAGGGTCTGGCGTGGCAGAAAGATTCCTCGTGGGGAGATTATACAGTGACTACACTTCATGATTATGAACCTGTGATCTTGAAAAATGCGCTTATTTATTCAGATAATATTTATTTTGCAAAAGCAGCATTAAAAATTGGTGCGGATCAACTGATGCAGTCTCTAAATCAAATAGGATTTAATCAGGAACTTCCATTTGATATTAAAATGTCAGAGTCCCAATATTCTAATATGGACAAGATAGAAACAGAAATCCAGCTTGCTGACAGTGGGTATGGACAGGGACAGATTCTGGTAAATCCTTTGCATCTTGCAAGCATTTATACGGCTTTTCTAAATGATGGAAATATGATAAAGCCATATCTTCACGCGGATGGTGGAAGCACTTCCAGTGAAATCTGGATAAAAGATGCTTTTTCACCACAAATTGTTTCGGAGGTTATGGAGGGGTTAGAGGGTGTAGTGAATAACCCGGAAGGAACTGGTTATGGAGCATGCCGGGAAGACATTAGATTAGCAGGAAAAACCGGAACAGCGGAACTGAAAGCTACAAAAGAAGATACATCTGGAACAGAAATTGGCTGGTTTACAGTTTTTACTACAGATAGAGATACAAAGAATCCTATTTTGCTCATCAGTATGGTAGAGAATGTGAAAGATATTGGAGGAAGCGGTTATGTGGTGGAAAAGGATAAGGCGATACTGGATGAATATCTTGGTAATGAATAATTTTTACCTTTAAATATTACAAATGTAAGAGGAAAATGATATGAAAAAAATTTGGAAAATATTTGTGGGAGTTATTTTTCTTGCTGTCTGTAGTGGATGTGGCATAAAGAAAGAGCAGAAAAAGACAATTGAAGATACGAAAGAAAAAATTTACAGAGAGTGTGAAATGCTAGCAGAAGGCTATCGGAACATATATGAGAATGCTGTGAAAGAAAATGCACTATATGAGCTGAGTACAATACAAAAAAGTATGGATTATTTTGGAAAATATGGATATGCAGTAATTGATTCCTACAATCAGCTGGATATGGTTCAAAGTATTAAAGTAGATGATTTTTTGAAAAAAGCAGAAAAAGAGAAGAATGGAAAAACTACTATATTTCAAGTTATAGCAGGGGATCATTTTATCCGGTATGATCTGAAAACCAAACAGGGGAAAATAGACGTTGAAGTAAGCTCTTTTAAATGGAAAGAGGACACTTGGCAGGAAACATATTATCATGAGTTTAGAGCTAATTCATGGAAATATACAGAAAACGGGCATTTCTTTATAGAAGAATATCATCCGGCAGGATATGATGGACCGTCTGGATATCGGGACTTTCGGGTAGCACCGTTAAATAAAAAATGTCGGGAGTTGAATCGAAAATATATACTTCCTTTTGGATATACACTTAATAAATTGTTTACTTCTAATTGGAGTGAAAAAAATTATGATGGAATAAATTTTTATGATGTTTTTGATCGTTTACTTTCAATGGAAGAAAAAACTGATGAATTTAAGGAAGGAAAGACTTATGAAATCCCAAAAGAATCATTTGAAACGATATTTCAAAAATATTTTAATATAAGCGCAGAGATACTGCAGACAGGAACGGTATTTCACACAGAAATACAGACATATCGGTATCGAACCAGAGGAATCGTATATGATTTTGCTCCCACACCATATATTCCATATCCGGAAGTTGTTTCCTACATAGAAAATCAAGATGGAACAATAACACTGGAAGTAAATGCGGTATGGCCACAAAAAGAATTAGATCAGGCGTTTTGTCATAGCGTAACCATTCGGCTGTTAGATAAAGATAGATTTCAATATGTATCCAATTATGTATCAAGGTCAGAAATAGAGGTTACCTGGTATACAGAAAGATTATCAGACGAAAAGTGGGAGGAATGTTATGGAGATAATTGATATGATTACAAAAAGAAAACTGAAAAAGATGATGAGCGTTTTATTTATTTCGGGATGCTTTTTCATAGGAAATACAAAATGTAAAGGGGCTGATTTAGAATATATTTCACAGGAAACTGCGAATTATGCTGTACAAGAAAGAGGATATGATTTGCCAGTAGATGAAGTCGTGAAAGAAGAAGCTATTGAAGATTGTAAGAATGTTATGAATCAGATGAAAGTCATTTATCAAAAGGCGGATAAAGGGACTTCATCGAATATAGTAGTTTCTGAGACAGTAATGGAAGAAATGCAGGAAGTATTAAAGGAAAAAAATGTCCCCGTTATTACATCAGCACCGTATTCAAATATGGCTAATTATTCTAAAATGGAAGAATTTCTTTTCAGGGCAGAACAGGATCTGACAGGAGATATCGTCTTATATAGGATTAACAGGGATGGTGGGATAGAAAGACTCAAATTCAATTATGATGGGACAGATATGTATTTGCTGGCTGTGAAAGCTGTTTGGGGTATGAATGACAATCCATCTATTGTATATGTTTCGTATACAAGGATAGAAGAATGGAAATATACAGAAAAAGGCTGGTTTGGTTATACGCTATGCGTTCCAAAGTATCCGGAAGTATCAGAAGCGGTTGATGGCAGTTCTATGATAAGAATTAAACCTTTAAGTGATGAATGCAGGGAAGTTTCAAAGAGGTGTGTGTATTTGCTTGGATATCAGGGGAATAATCTTTTATGTTCTGATTGGGATAGATCTGATATGGAAGGGTTAGATTATAATGGTTTATATGAATATTTATATCGAATGAAATACGGGGAGAGATATGAGTTTTCAGGTAACTCAAGTGGAATTCCGGCAGAAGAGTTTGAAAATCTGATAATGGAGTTTTTGCCGATAACAGCAGATCAAATTAAAAAATGGGCAGTATTTGATTCGGAACATCAAACTTATGACTGGGAACGATTAGGCTGTTTAAATTATAGCCCTACTCATTTTGGAACATCTTTACCGGAGGTCGTTGAAATAAGAGATAGCGGAGAGGGAAACAGTGTGTTGGTTGTTGATGCTGTATGTGATACATTTATATGTAATGATGCCGTTATTACAAGTGAGCTGACTGTTAAGTTCAACGATGATAAGAGTTTTAAATATATGGGGAATAAAATTCTGAATAATGGTACGAAAGAAGTTCCCAAATATCAATATAGAATAAAAAGAAAGAACTGATAACAACTATCAGCCCTTTCATATTTGTTAATTCCATATATGTAATTTTTTTAAGATATCAGAAGTGATTTCAAATGCTTTTTTGCCAGTTGCATTAGAATCACTTTGGATATTGGTTGCAAAATAATAGCTGTTATCGGAAGTTTCTACATATCCGATAAACCAGCCGTTGATATCCTGTCCGTTGACACGACCGGTTCCAGTTTTTCCGTAGAAATTACCATTAGGTGTACTGGCAATTTTTATAGCATTTTTAACAGAAAATACATTTTGAGAATTTAGATGGAATTCATTTGTGTTAAATTTTTTTAATAATGTTACTTGCTCTAAAGGCGAGATTTTTAATGAAAAATCGGACCAGTATAAATCCAGATTTGAACTGGTTGTTTGGTTTCCATATTCTATTTTATTCAAAAATTCCTGGACTCTGTTAATTCCGAGCTGCGAATCAATTGCCTGGAAATACCAGTTAACGGAATTTTGCATAGCAGAGTTTAAATCCTGATCAGCTTCCCAGGATGGAAAAGGAAAGGCATCACCATTCCATGTCATGGAAGAGTGTTCTGGTGTGATGATTCCGGATTCCAACCCTAATAATGCATCGTATATTTTGTAGGTAGACTCTGGCGGAATACGTTTGGTGGCTTCTTCAAGATCGTATATTTTCCAGGAATCCAAATTATTGTCATACAAAACAAATGATCCATCATATGTTCCAAATGTTTCGGATATATCTAACAGGGAGATATTTTTGTCTGTATCACTAAAATGATATACGCTTTGAGTAGAGGCATCAACGGATAAAATGGGTGTACATCCAATAAAAACAGCACTAATGACCAGATAAATTATCAATGCTCTCATTTTTTGATAAAGAGTTTCTTTCCTAAAAACGGCGATGTTGAGAATACGTCGTTTCATCTGCCTGAAATTTCCGGACATTCCAACTGCCAGTGGAGAGGAAAAAGAGGATATTTTTTCTGCAAAATTAATCAGTGTAGTTCCATAAGCTTGGTATTCATCAGCAGAAATCATCTGCAATACAGCAGAATCACAGGCTATTTCACGGTCACAGAGAATTTCTTTTAAAGTGTACCAAACAAAAGGGTTAAACCAGTAGAGTATATTACTTATGACCATGAGGAAGCCAATAAATGTATCTTTGTGACGGTAATGCTGTAATTCGTGTAGCAGCATAAAACGCATATCATCAGGATTCAGTTCGGAAATTAAATGGATGGGAATGTAAATTCTGGGATGTATTATTCCGATTAAAACTGGTGATTTTAAAAATGCAGTACTGTAGACTGATACTGGGTGAGAGATTTTAAGTTCCTTTAAACAATTGTAATAAATAGTTTTTACCTGCTGATTTTGAAGCGGGAGAGCAGATCTTTTTATGGAACGTACATAGTTTAATGAATGAAGGGTGAGGACTGACATAATCATAACACCCGTTATCCATATTAGAAAGAGTATGGTATTCAAGCCTCCCAAAAATTGACTACTGATGGAAACTGAAAAATCATTCACCTGGTTTAACAAAATATTTTGTGTATTACTGGTAAGTTCGGATAGCGTGTCGGTACCAGAGTTAAGTCTTGAGTCAGTTTGAAAAAAATGTAACCATGAAAAAAGTTGTGAGCCATGAATCTGTACAGGAAAAAATGGCACGGCAAGTAGTAAAAATAAAAGAAAACAGAGATGGTACTGTGTAGCCGCAGATAAATATTTTTTCAGAAGTTTTTTTGTTCCGATTATTACAAGTGTAAAAATACATATGAAGATATTACTGATTAAAAAGTGGATGATCCAGTTGCTCATTCAAAACCTCCTATTTCTGATGTTTTGATAATAAATGGCGTAAGTTATCAATTTCTGTTGAAGAGAGCTTATCGTCTTCAAGGTAAGAAGCCAGCATAGAAGAAAGATTTCCATTATAATATCGCTTTAAAAAAGAATTGCTTTCCTGGCGTATATATTCATCTTCTTGGACTAATGGAGTATAGACAAATACCCGGCTTTGTTTTTCGTAGGAAAGAGCTTTTTTGGAAACAAGTCTCTTGATAAGAGTTTGAATTGTTTTTGGACTCCAGCTGGTAGTTAGAGTAAGTTTTTCTGTAATTTCATTTGTATTGATGGGAGCATATTTCCATACAATTTTCATAACTTCAAATTCGGCTTCTGAAATTTGGGGTAGTGACATAATAAAATCCTCCTGCTAAATCCTACATATGTAATAAATATATTATATTACTTGTAGAAGAAAAAAGTCAAATGGCAGATGATATATAGAATATAAAATTAATAATGTAGAGGCAATAAAGGTGAAAAAGATAGAAATTATTGAGAGAATCACAGATGCTAATGGAAGCATAAGTGAAAACATATTGACTAGCTGGGAACATAAAAACCAATTCATACCGGAAATTATAAGGTTTGGAGAATTAAAAATATATCTACAGGAACGAATTGTTAAAAAGAATGATAGTGATGTTCATCTTTCAAAATATGAATATGATATTTTACTTCTTTTAGCGAAAAGTCCAGGTAGAATATTTGGAAAAGAAATGGTTTATGATCTGGTATGGAATGAACCTTATTCCGGTGATTATAATGTGGTTATGCGACATATCTGCAATATCAGAGAAAAAATAGAAGATGATCCTGGACAACCATTATATATACAAACAGTACGAGGTGTAGGATATCGGTTTAATGGGAATTTAGGCAGCGAGTGAAATCGCTGCCTATTATTATGGTTTTACAAAGAAGGGAGTTGGTTATGAGAAGATCTTTGTATTTCAGGAGCATCCTGTTTGAGATATTTGGACAGGTTTTGCTGTATCAATTCCAACTCTTTTATTTCTTGCTTAAAGGAAACGTATTGAGTATTTAGTGCTTTCTTTCTGGAAATAAGATCTGAAATTTGCTTTTGTAACTTATTGGAATTAAGATGCTTCAGATCCATGCCATTTTCCTGTAAAATATGTTCAGCACCCGCGAAAAGAATAATTTGAGATTCATATTTACGGAAATAACGATCTGGATCTTTGGAGCTTTTATAATGGTCGTCATAAATTTTATTTTTTTGATATTGTTCGGCATATTTTAGCATTTCTCGAAGATGGTGTATCTGAGACTCGAGAGAAACAACAGAGGTATTTACCTCTTTTTGCTGCATATGTAACAAGGCTATGCGGTCTTCAAGTTCTGAAAAATTATGTAGATTATGTGTGAGCATCTTGTTATATTCAGCAGAGACAATTTTTAAATTTTCTTTATTTGCCCATTTCTGAAGCCCAATGTTTCCTGCTATATTGGGAGCATTGGTATCTATTAATTTGTTATGAACAGAAGGAAAAATAGCTTTCTGACGTTTATTTTCAATGCGTTCTTTGATACGTTCTTTAGTAAAATTTTTTCCTAAAGATTTAGCACTTCCACGCACTGGACGGGACATATCGGGAGAACGAAAGGTAATGTATTTTCTGCTGTTTTCGCCAAATTCTGCGTTTTTTATTTCATATCCTTTAGCTTCCATAAATGCAAGAAATTCTGAGTAAGTGGAAACGATTCGGATTGTCTGGTTGATATCTTTTCGCAGCTGCGCTTTTTTACTGGATTCAGATTTATTTGCAGCCCATTCATTGTATTTCATTCCTTTTTTACCATCTGGCATAATTGTGGACAGGTTATGTTCCTGGCATAAAGTGTCGCTGAGATTTCGTATTTTCCAGTAATTCTTTTTACAGTCATGATAATGAGAAAAAGTGATGTTATCTGCAGAACAGAAAATTAAATGGTTATGTACATGACCTTTATCAGTGTGTGTTGTCAGAACATAGGAGTATTTTCCCTCCAGTAAGCGATCCGCAAGTTCTTTGCCAATTTGATGGGCTTCTTCATAGGAAACTTCACCAGGGGAAAATGCCTGAATCAGATGAAATGCCTTATTTGTATTGTGCGGATCTCTGCAGTCATGTGTATGATCCAAAGTGTATTTAAAGTCAAGAACGGCTGTTTCGGGAGAGCAGGCAAAGGAAGAAATATATAGATTCTGGTCAGTTTTATCTGGATTGCAGATGTATTCTATTGCTTTATCAACGGTTGTTTTGATACCATGGATTTTTGTAACTGCCATATTTTTTCCATTAACTCCTTTATATCGTCCAGGTCCTTTGGGTAAACTGTATTGGTACTGTTTATACGATGGGTGATCTGATTCAAATTGCTGCTGATATTGCCCAGCAGGGTATTCATTTTTCGGATATGAGAGTAGTCTACTTCATATACAAATCCATATAAGATCATTTTCCGTAGAAAGGCAGATTTGCTTTTCATCCTGGAAAGACGATATTTTTCTTCTAAAATGTATTGTTCGTCATCATTCAAATAAAATTGTACGGGATGAATTCTGGTACGTTTGCTCATTGAAATCCTCCAATTCGTTTTTTTCTATAAAAAAGAGTACAAAAAAACTGTCTAACCAGTTCGGCTATGACAGTTATGGTACTTGGTTTTATGTTGGTTTGGACAGATGTATCTGTAAGTTATTTTAACAGGACTGGGTGAAAGCGTCAAATTAAGAAATTATAAAATATGAGAGGGCCAGGGATACTCCCTGATACATTTTGGTAGAATGAACCGGAAAGGGAATTTGACAAAATGAGCCAGTTGTCATGACACTGGCAGTGCTTGCTTCTTTTGGGGTGTAGCCTGCAAAGCAGGCTATGCAAAAGCTATAAAACATAAATGGAACTGTGAGAAGTGGTTGAGAATATAATCCTGATAGCGTATAATCAGAGCAAGAAATCGTAAGTGAGGGATAAATTTGAAACGTGAGGAAATTTTTCAATATGTGAAAGAGCAATATGGAACGGAACCGGAATATTTATGGAAAAAAGATCCTGATTCTGCGGTGCTTCGACATAAAAATGGAAAATGGTATGCTATAATTATGGCAGTGGAAAAGAAAACACTGGGATTAGAAGAAGATGGAAAAATTAATATCCTGGATGTAAAATGTGACCCTGATCTGGTTGGGATGTTAATTCAAACGTATGGATTTTTACCGGGGTATCATATGAATAAGCGACACTGGATTACGATTCTTCTGGATGAATCTGTCAGTGAAGCTAAGACGCTGGATTTTCTGGATATGAGTTATGATTTAATTGAAAGTGGGAAGTAATTAAAATTAAAAAGGAAGCCTTTCAGAAAAATCTCTGATCGGCTCCCAGGTATTCATTCTGGATATGTATAAGTTGATCTTTGCAACAGGATATTTTCCCAATCTCGTTCATGGCGCAGCACTCGGAGAATATGAATCTCTTTTGTTTCTTCCATTATAATATAAAAAATAATAGAGGGCGGAAAAGATCTTTTATGTATGGAATATCCTCTGTACAGAATTTGAGTTCGGGGAAAGGCAGTACTGAACTGGCTTAAATTCTGCATTTGTTCTTTCAGATCAGATTGAAAACGGTCAGCATGTTGCTGGCCGTTTTCTTCTTCAATATAATCTGCAATGTCGGTGACATCGTAAATTGCTTCCCAGGTTAAAATAATTTTATATTCTTGCATTTCTTCGTGCATCCCTTAATTCTGTGATTTTGCGAAAAGCATCTTCCAGTGGCAATTCACGACCAGCTTCCATATCATCAATTCCCCGGTCTAACATGCGGAGAAGATGATTGTTTTCCTGGTTATTATCGGTTGTAGGGACTTTTTTTGTTAATTCCATGAAATCACTCCAATCATACGGTTTATAAATAGTGTATGTTGTTCAGAAGTATCTATCCATAGTTTAGCATAGAATGGGCAGCAATACAATTGAATTATTTTGCAGGAGCGTCCGTCAGACCAAGAAGATTTTCGCAGGAAACATTAAATACTTCGGCCAGTGCGACAACTTCGTAGTCGGGAACGAAACGGTTCAGGAGGAACATTTAAAGCGCGTACCAGTTTTCTGATTTTATGAAAACTGGGAACTCGGCCCCCATTTTCAATTTCCTTTAAATATCGGCTGGACATTTCTGCTTTTTCAGCTAATTCCTTATAAGTCAATTTTTGCTCGTGTCGGGCGTTCTTAAAAAACAATTCCAGTTCTTTATCTGTTTGTTTTGGCATATGATACACCTCCATGTTTAGTGTATAGTTCCCTTTCTTGAAAGAAAATGAACTAATATTTCACTAAAAAAGAGGGTGATATTTCACTTTTTAAAAGACATATAAAATTCTAAATTTCCGTAAAACAGATCCGGAGTATTGGAAAGATTAAGAATTATATTGTCTGGTATCATATCCGTCATTACGTGACGGATTGATTGCTGAAGCACTGCAGACACTTACTGAAAAGAAAAGGAATGTTGTGTTATTATCATATTTTATGGATATGAGTGATGCAGACATTGCCAGAGAAATGAATCTTGTACGCAGCACAATTAATGAGCATCGTAGACGATCACTGGAACTGATGAGAAAAAATATGGAGGAATCTGCAAATGAAAAAAGTAAAAAACAGAAATGCGCATTTGATTTGCTGCCATTCCATGTTATTGAGGCAGCATCAACTGGTGATACTGAGGCAATCCGGGCAGTGTTGAAGCATTATGAAGGGTACATAACAGTTTTGGCTACCAGAAAAATGTTTGACGAATTTGGACAGGTGCATTACTGTGTAGATGAAACTCTGCGTCAACACTTGGAAGCAAAACTGATTACTAAGACCTTGGGATTTGATACGAAATCATATGTAAGGAAAAGTAATCAGTAAAGGGAGTATTTAATATAGATTCCTTTTCCCCTTCAGGAATTTTTGTACCTTGAAAATTGTATATTGTTTTACATACAGGACGTGAAGATATGTAGAGCCACTAGGTAAATCCGCCATGATATATCTGCTCTGTTAATGGAGTAAATACGAGGAAATGCTGAAATATAACATTGAAGTAAAGGTATGGAGCGAGAAGAATTTGACAAAATGTGCAGCAGCTGCACAGGGCGACGAAGCATATCTGTAATAATGATACTTCCAGAAAAGATCTGGTCATATTTAATGACGGTGCAAAACCGATGTGGGCAGAGTACTGAACTGCCACCTGTATTGTAATTTTATCTGCCGATGACAGTATATAAAATTGTAAATTGTCATGGGCAGATAAAAATGTTTTGTCCAAAGAGAAAAGGAGGAGAGAAGAGTGGCGATTAAAATTGAAAAAGGTAAGATTCCAATTTGGGAAAAATATATGCTTACGGTGGATGAAGCAGTGCAATATTTCGGAATAGGTGAAAAGAAAATAAGGATGCTTATTTCGGAACATCTAAATTCAGAATGTTGCTTTACAGTCCAGGTGGGGTGTAAGTCGTTGATTAACCGTAAGAAATTTGAGGCCTTTCTGGATCAGACTACGTCTTTGTAAAAAATATACGAACAATTTAGTGCTTTAAAGTGGAAATGTTAGCCCTGGTATGATATAATTCCTATATCGTGCTAGAGCCTGTTTGAAAAATCATTCCCGCAATCTGCACGCCCCACTTTGCGGGAGATTTCACCCGAATTCGGTTGCCGTAGCCCGCTACGGCGCCCTCATCCGAGCGAAATCTCCCACAAATTGTGACGCACATCTTGCAGAAAGCCTTTTTCAAACACGCTCTAGGAAGAGATGAATAGGAGTGCAAAACCGGCATAGTATGATAAAATAATAGAAAAAAATTAAAAATAATCTGATTATAAGGTTCTTAGGAAGCCTGTTTTCCAGGCTGGTTATTACTAAGAAGTTACTAAATTTGGATAAGAAAATATACGAATTTATGCTGTGATATACAGGAAAATGACAGGATTGAAGATTATCGGAAAATGCCTGTAAACAGCGTAAATACAGCATTTCAAGGAGTTTTAAGCAATGATAAGAGTGTTATTTGTCTGCCACGGCAATATCTGCCGCAGCCCAATTTCTGAATTCGTTATGAAGGATATGGTTACGAAACGAGGTATCAAGGCTAAATTTTACATTGCGTCTGCAGCCACTAGTACAGAGGAAATCTGGAATGGAATCGGGAATCCGGTTTATCCGCCGGCAAAGCGGGAATTGGCAAAGCATGGGATTTCCTGCGAGGGGAAAAGAGCGGTACAGATCACCAAAGCAGATTATGGAAAATATGATTATATTCTGGGAATGGAAGAGAGAAACATTCGGAATATCTTGCGAATTGTAGGAAAGGATCCGGAAGGGAAAGTGAAGCTCTTACTGGATTATTCAGATAATTCCAGAGATATTGCTGATCCGTGGTATACGGGGGATTTTGAATCTACTTATAGAGATGTAGTAGAAGGCTGCGAAGGATTTCTTGCGTATCTGGAGAAAAATGAGAAGATATAGGTTGGAAGAGTATACGCAATATGATAAACGTAATGATGAAATAAAAATAGTAAAAACAAAAAAACAATGCAAAAATGTGCATTTTGAACATTTTCTATTCCCTATTCTAGTGACAATTTTATTCAACAGGGCTACAATAACCTCAATCTAAGAATTTCGCAATGACGATCTAATGCAATAAAAATATCATTAGAAACACGTCTCATAAAATGTCAGAGGCGTGTTTTCTATATGATAAAACTTTAACAAAAATACAAAAAAACGGAAAATTGTGTTGATTTTATCCCTCAGATATGTATAATATAGGATAAGGAAAAGAGGAATCAATCCGGTTCCATTCCTTTGGTTTTGTACCATAGAGGCTGTGACCGCAGGTAATATTCTTTGATATGTATTACGGTGAGATGCGGACTGAAGCTATAAATCTGCATTCGCAGATGAATTCCATTTTAGAGAAAAGAGGTTAAGTGTAAGATGGCAAAAATCGATTTAACAAAGTATGGTATTACCGGAACTACAGAAATTGTTTACAACCCCTCTTATGAAATGTTATTTGAAGAGGAGACCAAACCAGGTCTTGAGGGCTTTGAAAAAGGACGGGTCAGCGAGCTTGGCGCTGTTAACGTTATGACAGGTATTTATACCGGACGTTCTCCTAAAGACAAATATATCGTAATGGATGAGAATTCTAAAGACACCGTATGGTGGACATCTGACGAATATAAGAATGATAACCATCCTGCATCACAGGAAGCATGGGAAGCAGTGAAAGAGATCGCTAAGAAAGAGCTCTCCGACAAGAGACTTTTCGTAGTTGATGCATTCTGCGGTGCTAACAAAGATACCCGTATGGCAATCCGTTTCATCGTTGAGGTTGCTTGGCAGGCACACTTTGTAACAAACATGTTCATCCAGCCTACAGAAGAAGAACTGAAAGACTTCGAGCCAGATTTCGTTGTTTACAACGCTTCCAAGGCTAAAGTAGAGAACTACAAAGAATTAGGTCTTAACTCTGAGACAGCTGTAATGTTCAATATTACAAGCCGCGAGCAGGTTATTGTCAATACATGGTATGGCGGAGAGATGAAGAAAGGTATGTTCTCCATGATGAACTACTATCTACCGCTTAAGGGCATCGCTTCCATGCACTGCTCTGCAAATACAGATATGAATGGTGAGAACACCGCTATCTTCTTCGGCCTTTCAGGAACAGGTAAGACTACACTTTCCACAGATCCTAAGAGACTCCTTATCGGTGACGATGAGCACGGCTGGGACGACAACGGAGTGTTCAACTTCGAGGGCGGTTGCTATGCTAAGGTTATCAACCTTGACAAGGATTCTGAGCCGGATATTTACAATGCAATCAAGAGAAATGCTCTTCTTGAGAACGTTACACTTGACGCAGAAGGAAAGATTGATTTCGCTGATAAGAGCGTTACAGAGAACACTCGTGTATCTTATCCGATCAACCACATTGAGAAAATCGTTCGCCCGATTTCTTCCGCACCGGCTGCTAAGAATGTTATCTTCCTTTCCGCAGATGCATTCGGAGTACTTCCTCCAGTATCTATCCTGACACCAGAGCAGACTCAGTACTACTTCCTGTCTGGATTCACAGCTAAACTTGCTGGTACAGAGCGTGGAATCACAGAGCCTACACCTACATTCTCAGCTTGCTTCGGACAGGCATTCCTTGAACTGCATCCGACAAAATACGCTGAAGAGCTGGTTAAGAAAATGGAGAAGAGCGGAGCAAAAGCATACCTGGTTAATACAGGATGGAATGGAACCGGAAAACGTATCTCCATCAAAGATACTCGTGGTATTATCGATGCAATCCTCAGCGGCGCTATCTTAACAGCACCGACTAAGAAGATTCCATTCTTTAACTTTGAGGTTCCTACAGAGCTTACAGGCGTTGACACAGGTATCCTTGATCCTCGTGACACATACGCTGATGCTTCTGAGTGGGAAGTTAAAGCAAAAGATCTTGCAGATCGTTTCGTTAAGAACTTCAAGAAATATGAAGGAAATGCAGCTGGTAAAGCACTTGTTGCAGCTGGTCCTCAGGCATAATCATTTAAGATTATTTATGGGTCTGCCGTATTTACGGCAGGCCCTTTGTTGTTTATACTGGCAATATTTATAAAATGTTTTCTGTGAATGAAGAAAACAACCACCACAGCTTGTTGCTATTCACGTCCCGCGAGGCGTTTTTTTGGTGAACAAAGTTTAAAGCAAATACGAGAATTACAGCGCGAAATCATGTGAACATGATTTCTGTGCATCGCGAAGCGTGCTGCTGTGAAGGTCGTGAACAGTAATAACAGCTTTTATTGCAAGGGAAAATTGTCGATAGAAAATCCTTTACAAACACATTCATATCTTATATACTATCCATACAGCAACTCAAATGGAAGCCTTATCTATTTCTAAATATCTGCTTCCATCTTTTATTTCAAATACGGATCATTTGCAGTGCACAGCAAGGTCAGTATTCGTTAGGGCATTTCGCCCGTTTTTATCAAGAAAGGAATTATATATGAGCAGAGAGTATGAGGTATTTGTGGAGAGTCTGCGCCAATCTCTAATGGAACGGCTTGGACTTAATGAGAAACAGATTTACTTTGAAGAACGGGACGAAAATGGCATGACACCAAACGGCGACCGGCTGTTTGTAGAGTGCAATGCGTCTTCAGTGGGAAAAGAAGTCTGCGGAATTCACACGGAAGAGCTTTTTGAGGACTATGAGGATGGTGTTTCACTGGAACAGATTGCAAAAACAGTGGAAAGTGAAATACGTAAATTAAAAACAGCTGGATTTTTTGAGAAAACCAAAAATCTGAATAACTACGAAAAGGTGAAAAATGATCTTTTTATCCGGGCACTTAATGTAGAACGCCATGAACGGGAACTGTCGAAGGCAGTATACCGTGTAGTGGGCGATATTGCACTTGTGCTATACATGCAGGTGGGAAATTTGGATGGCCGGATCAGCAGCATGAAAATACGCACGGATAACATAAAAGAATGGGGAAAGGATGAAAAGACAGTTTTTGACGCAGCTCTTCTAAACACGTATTTTATTTCGCCGCCCAGAATTTTTTATTGGGAAAAACTGGTCTACAATCCAGATTATGATGGAGAATGCTTCATGGATCTGAACCATGAATTCTATCTGACAAGGGACAGCATCGGAAGCTGTCTGAGCACTGCAAGAAGGACAAACGGAGCCGTTGCAATATTCTTGCCAGGCGTGGCCAAAAGGCTTGCAGATCTGATGGATGCAGATTTCTATATGGTTTTTACGAGCATTCATGAGGTGATGATCCACAACGCTGATCATTCCTATCCGGAGGATCTTGAAAATGTTTTGAGAGAAACTTTGCGGGAGGCAACTCCGGAAGAAGATTTTCTCACGGACAAAATATACAGATATTGTAGAGAGACCGGAGATTTTCTGATGTATAAAGGCACCGTATTTATTGATTTAAACAAGTTGAAATCTGACAGTGAAGAGAACGGATAAACAGATAGAAACAAGTGTAGTTACGTCATTTTCGGACTTTTTGTACAATGGGTGTTTTCGGCAGAAATTTTGATTGCAAAAAAGAACTGCAGTCAGACTGTAAACCAATCTGCTGCAGTTTCTAAAAACCAAATTATGAATTTCTATCCGAGAATTGCGGAGTCGTTGGAGAACTCTTCTCCGCTGGCTTCCTCAAATTTATCAAGAAGCTGTTTTACGGTAAGCTTTTTCTTTTCTTCTCCTTGGATATCAAGAATGATTTTTCCGTTCATCATCATGATCAGGCGGTTGCCGTGAGCAATGGCGTCCTTCATGTTATGTGTGATCATCAGTGTAGTAAGGTGATCGCGGTTGACAATCCTGTCTGTGATATCCAGCACCTTGGCAGCTGTTTTGGGGTCAAGGGCTGCGGTATGCTCATCAAGAAGGAGAAGCTTTGGCTTCTGAAGGGTTGCCATGAGAAGCGTAAGTGCCTGTCTCTGACCTCCGGAAAGAAGACCCACCTTAGAGGTAAGACGATCTTCAAGACCAAGATTCAGAATCTTCAGAAGCTCTTTGTACTCTTCTCGTTCGGCTTTTGTAATACCAGAACGAAGAAATCTTGTTTTTCCGCGGCGTTTTGCAAGGGCAAGATTTTCTTCAATACCCATGGTAGCAGCAGTTCCGGTCATGGGATCCTGGAATACACGTCCCAGATAAGCTGCTCGCTTGTACTCGGAAAGTTTGGTGACATCTGTTCCGTCAATGATGATCTGTCCCTCGTCTACTGGCCATACACCGGCAACTGCGTTCAGCATTGTGGATTTTCCGGCACCGTTGCCGCCGATGACAGTAACAAAGTCGCCTTCATTTAATTTCAGGGAAAGTCCGTTCAGAGCCACCTTTTCGTTGATGGTTCCTGGATTAAAGGTTTTATATATGTTTTTGATCTCAAGCATTGTTCTTACCTCCGCGTTTTGCTGGTTTTGCGAAATATTTTCCCTTCCAGTAAGGTACTGCCAGGAATACAGCTACTACAAGTGCAGACAGCATTTTCAGAAGGTCAGTGTCGATACCCATCCAGATAACAGTCTGGAGAACCAGATAGTAGAGAATGGAACCAAATGCTACGGCCAGAAGACGGAGCGCGAAATTGCGGAAAATACGGCTGAAAATCGCTTCGCCGATAATAACAGCAGCAAGTCCGATTACGATAGCACCACGTCCCATATTGACGTCTGCAAATCCCTGATACTGTGCAAGCAAGGCGCTGGAAAGAGCAACAAGTCCGTTGGAAATCATAAGTCCAAGTACTTTGCAAAAATCAGTGTTGATACCCTGTGCACGGGACATGTTTGGATTGCATCCGGTAGCCCGGAGGGAACATCCAAGCTCTGTTCCGAAAAACCAGTAAAGAACTGCGATGATCACAACAATAAATAAAGCGACGATAAGAATTGTGTTCTGAGTGATCGGTACATTTTTTATACGGCGTAAGGAAATCAGGATCGGGTATTTATCAACGTTGATAGCCTGGTTTGCTTTTCCCATGATTTTCAGGTTAACAGAGTACAGGGAAAGCTGTGTCAGGATTCCAGCAAGGATGGCCGGGATTCCCATAAAGGTATGGAAAATACCGGTAACAAGACCAGCTGTCATACCAGCCAAAGTGGCAACTAAAAGAGATACCCATACGTTATGTCCGCTGGTCATCATCATGACGCAGACAGCACCTCCGGTACACATGGTACCGTCTACGGTCAGATCGGCGATGTCAAGGACACGGAATGTAAGATATACGCCAATAGCCATAATACCCCAGATCAGACCCTGGGCAGCGGCACCCGGAAGTGCCATGATTAAGTTTGCAATTTGCATGTCTTTATCCTCCTGCATGCGTGATTTGTTTGCTGGAGCGTGTTTGAAAAAACATTTTCGCAATTTGTACGCCCCACTGTGCGGTATATTTTGCCTGAATTCGGTTGTCGTAGCCCGTTACGACGACCTCACCCGGACAAAATCTCCCACAAATTGTGACACACATCTTGCAGAAAGCCTTTTACAAATACACTCTGGTGTTCACTGTGTGAACATCAACATTTGTTTTGTGGACAAATGTTTGAAAAAGACAGTTACTGGAATCTTTATAGTGTTTTGTATGTGGAGTAACTGGCTTTTTGTTATTTGCGTAAACAGAAATATTCATTTTGGAAGAAATGCTATTTTATGCATAATTATGCATAAAATATACTTAAAAATACATTCCTTCAGAAACGACACAAACAGCGAGAGAGGCTTCCCTTCCCGCTGTCTGTGTTGATTACTGTCAGAGTCTTTTGACAAGCTCTAAAAGCAACTGAATGTCTAAATTAACTGTCAAACAAATATGAAAATTTTTATTGTGCATTACTGCATATGTTATAAACCAGTAATTATTCTGCGTCAGCACCGATTGCAACATAGTCATCCGGAACTTCAATTCCCAGCTCAGCACAGATGTCTGCATTGTATTCTTTTGTGAAGTTTGGTGCATATTCGATTGGCATTGTAGAGATATCTTCACCATCTTTCAGAATTTTAACTGCCATTTCACCAGTTGCTTTTCCAAGATCATAGTAGCTGATGGAAAGTGTAGCAACACCGCATCCGGAGCAGATTCCTTCTTCACCTGCGATTACCGGAACCTTTGCCGGAAGGCAGATGTTGTTGATCAGCTCTGTGTTGGAAGCTGCTGTGTTATCGGTAGGAACATAGATAACGTCACTGTCTGCAACTGCATTTGTTACAACAGAAGAAATATCGTTGGAGTCAGAGAATGCGTAATATTCGCAAGTGTATCCAAGATCTTCAAGAGCTGCCTTCACCGTATCAACCTGATACTGGGAGTTTGGTTCTGCGGAGCAGTACAGAAGTCCTACAGTCTTAGCATCCGGGAAAAGTTCATTCAGCATTGCTGCCTGCTGGTCGAGAGGAGCAAGGTCTGAAGTACCGGAAATGTTGCCGCCTACAGTACCATCAAAATCTGTAAGGTCAAGAGCTACGCCATACTCTGTAACTGCAGTTCCAAGAATCGGGATATCGCTTGTTCCGGCAGCTGCTGCCTGAAGAGAAGCAGTAGCATTTGCAAGGATAAGGTCTACGTTACTGGATACGAAATTGTTGATGATCGTACTACATGTTGCGGAATCACCCTGTGCATTCTGCTCATCAAATGTTACGTTTTCTTCGCCAAGACCTTCTTTTACTGCATCTTCAAATCCCTGTGTTGCTGCATCCAGTGCTTCGTGCTGAACTAACTGGCAGATACCAATGTTGTATGTTTTCTGCTCTTCAGCGTGTACGGTTACTGTACCTGCAAGACCTGCTACCATAGCTCCGGTCAGAATTACTGACAAAACCTTTCTTTTCATATTTTATTTCCTCCTTAAAAAGTGTTTTCGTGTTTTAAAGTGCTTTTTCTGCTTTAAAGTATTGCCTGCACAAAATAATACCGCTTTAAAGCGTAAAAGTCAAGTCGCTTTTGTAATTTTTTCACATATCCTAATAGAGAAATAGTATTTGAAAAGGAAATTTTGACATGCCATATTCTATTATGATTGACGCCGGGCATGGAGGTTGTAGATAACGCAAGTGATGAAAACAACGAAAATACAAGGAGAAAGGCAACTGTTGTACCTATTAAAATAGAATATGTGTGAGAGGACAAGCCTTTCAATAATGTAGACGTTCAGAAATGAGCGTCTATTTTTATACCCAAAATGAAAGGAGCATTAGATTTATGAAAAAGATGTTAAAACGATTGTGTACGGGCTTCTTAGCTCTTGCAACTGTCGTTACTGCTTTACCGACTACACCCGTTCATGCAGAAAGTAAGCAATACTGGACGGAAAGTGCAGAGCGTGTCGGTATCATTGAAAAAGTAATGAATGACGGTTCTATCGGTTCGACATTCAATGAGGGCTATATGAAAGTCGAGGGCGAAACTGCCTATTGTATCGACATCAACACAGATTTTAAGAATGGCTACAAGACCAGAGCTGACGCAAGCTCACGCATGAGTGCCGACCAGATTTCAGATGTGGCGTTATCCTTAGAGTATGTCAAACAGTATGGCGAAGCTCACAAGGAACTGAACTACAAGCAAGTCTATCTGCTGGAACAATGTGTCGTCTGGCAGAGATTGAGCGTACATCTTGGCTGGCAATGTGATAACGTGCGAGCTTCTTATGATGAAATTCCAAAGGCAACGCAGGACGAAGTTTTCGCTGGTGCAAAAGCCTTTGTCAAAGAGAATAAAGGACGCTATGAATGTGGCGGTTATATCTACTCTGGCGAGGGGCAGGAATTGGGACAATTTTGGGCGAAGCTGAATGTCGGAAATGCAAAACTGCAAAAGGTTTCCAGTAATACCAGCATTACAGACGGTAACGGGAATTACTCTGTCGCTGGTGCGACATACGGTGTCTTTGCTGATAAGGACTGCACGAAACAGCTTGCCACCCTTACGACTGATGAAAACGGAAATACAGATGTTGCAGAGGTAAAGGCTGGCACAGTCTATATCAAGGAACTTTCTGCACCAGCAGGATATAAAGTAGATAAAACTGTATATTCCTTAAAGGTTGAAGCTGGAAAAACAGCGACCTTGAACGTATCAGATACACCGAAAGTAACAGACACTTTGATTGAGCTTTTCAAGATTGATATGGAAACACAGAAAGACAATCCGCAAGGGAACGTTTCTCTAGCAGGTGCAGAATTTACATGGAAGTATTATGCAGGCTTCTATAACAAAGACAATCTCCCTGCCGAAGCTACTCGTACATGGGTTACAAAGACAATCGCTGAAACAGACAGCGACGGGACAACCCACTACATCACAAAATTAGTGGACGCATACAAGGTATCTGGCGACAGCTTCTATATGCAGGACGGTAAAGCGGTTCTTCCACTTGGAACACTAACCGTTGAGGAAACAAAAGCTCCCAACGGCTACTTGTTAGAGGGTCCATATATGCAGGCTGGCGATAAGTCCGAACAGATTAAGGGCTTATATGTAACACAGATTGCCGAGGATGGCGACCTTGCCGTACTATCTGGAAGTAACCAGTTTTCCGTATTAGACAAGGTTATCCGTGGCGGTGTGAAAATTCAGAAACGAGATTTAGAAACGGGCGATACAAAGCCACAAGGAAGTGCCACATTAAAAGATACTGCTTTTGACATCATTTCCTTAAATGATAATTCTGTATTGGTTGAGGGTAAGCTATACAAGAAAAATGAAGTGGTAAAGACAATCCGTACCGATATTGAGGGTATCGCTTCTACTTCTTCTGACCTCTTACCTTATGGAAAATTCCGTATCGTTGAGAGTGAAGCTCCAAACGGATATTTGACAGACGGAGCAAAACCGATTGATTTTACAATCACAGAAAATGGAAAAATCGTGGACTTAACCGACAAAGCCCATTCTATCTACAATCAGATTAAGCGTGGGGATATTGAGGGCGTAAAAATCGGTGCAGGCACACACAATCGTCTTGCTGATGTTCCCTTTAGGATCACAAGCAAGACGACGGGCGAAAATCATGTAGTGGTAACTGATGATAACGGGCAATTCTCCACTTGCCGTCCTAACATAACGATTTTCTTTAACTGGCTAAGTAGGCTCACGCTTTCTTTCGTCCCCAGCATTTCAAAAAATGCCACATATTCATCAAAGATAAGAAAGCAGGGTGGCAGTCCCAGATATGCGTAGTTTTCGCCCGTCTTATAGTTCGGGTGTTGCTTCATTTCCTCACTTCGCTGTACCATGCCCTCATAAAAGGCATTGACGCAATCAATCATTTCTTCTTTGGTGTGGTACACATTTCCCATAACTGTCCCTAAGTCTGCAAGGTCAGCGTTCTTCGGGTCTAAGATGTAAAGGACAGCGTTGGTATGCAGTAGGGCTTCAATGAGTGTCAGCAGAAAATAGGTTTTACCGCCACCCGTTCCACCAGCGATAAGGGCGTGAGGAAGTGCGTCATATTCCCAGATAAGATTTTTCATCAGCTTTAGACAGCCGTTTTCTGCCCGTACTTCATCAATGGTAATGCGGTTCGCTATCATATCATAAAGCAGGGTATATTCGATATAGCCGTCATGCAGGGTCTTGTCGGTCAGCTCACAATACAAGCCACTTTCCAATTTATCCTCTAACCGTAAAAGCTGGTCTTGATATTTTCCTAATGTGATTTCACAGCGGATATGAAGCAGTCCCTTTTCCATTTGATAATAAATCTTTGGAAACCAGACGATTTTTTCCCTTGATCTGCTTTGCAGGTCAGTAAAAAAAACGCTGTCTTGTACGGTATCGGCTTCATACCACTTATTTTCCAGTACCATTCGTGCCAGCTTTTGACGGTGCAGGAGCTTCTTGAAACTATCGTAACAGAAGCGGTAATACAGAAAAGCGACCAATGCACAAACACCAGTCGCTATCAGTATGGTTATGAAGTTGTAAGGGGAAAGCGTCAAGCCGTTCTCTAACAAGCTGAAATGCTCCCAATCGGTACGCATAAATCAATCACTCCTTTCTGGGTATGAAAAAAGCAGTTAATCCTAAGACTAACTGCTTATAAAATAAAAATCATCATTTATTTTGATTTCTTCATATTTTTGTAACCATCATCTAAAGCTGTTATGCTTTCAAATATTGCTAGTGATAACGTAAAGCCTAATGCAAGTTCAGCAACATTTGCAGTTGTAAAAAAAACTTGAATTATTGAAATGATAGTCAACCCAACATAGTAAATACCTTTTGTAAATGTCATAACTCCTTTCAAATAATCCGAATTAAAAAAAATCATGTGAAGTGCAATAAGTAGTGGAATGAGTATATAAAGAGCAAGAAAAATAGATAATTCCTTAATTATTATACCTATCAGCATCAAAATACTCCCCCATTTAAATATTTCTGTTATTATCCATCGAATTATCAACATTTTTGCATTATTTTCATACTTGACTGCATATTTCTCATTTTCTTGATACCTATACTTTGATAAACGCACACACAAAAATGCTATTCCTAGAGATAATAACGCTTCTAATGTTTGAATAATTTCACTACTCATAAAAGATACCTCCGCAAAGTGTATTATTATTCTTAAAACGGATTATAACTTTCTTTTATCACCTATACAATATTTTTTTGCTAATATAATTATTTCTTCGGCTGTCCCTGCGGTACATGGTTCTGTGGACTGCCTGCGTTTTGGTTGCTTTTATTCTTCAATACAATATCCTCTGCTTTTACATACCAGTCCACATCTGCACCCGTATAGGTTTTTCGTGATACAGTATCGGCTACGGGATTGACAAGTTCCACGACTGCATTGTACGGAAATTCCCTTAACGGTACTTCTGGCGGTACAGACACGGGGATAATTCCACCATGCAGACTGCACTTCAAATCATAGATACGCTTTTTAAGCTGGCTATTCGGTGTCCCGTCCTCGTTCTGCAAGAACACATCACGCACCGCTGTAAATTTTAATTCTCCAAATGTTTTCTCTTTGTCAATAACAAACCCGTTTGATAATCTCATAAATTCTTCACTCCTTTACTTTTCTTCAACTGCTACAATATCATCAGCAACTAACACATAATCGGTATGTCCCATATCCCCGATTGCATAACCTCTGCCGTATAACTTCGGATTGACAAGTTTTACTTTCTGCTCATACTTGAAATGCTTTTCGCCAGCCTGCACGGGAATTTCTACCACAACATTTTCGCCTTTCTGTACGTCAGAATAAAGGTTATAGCTTCGTCTGGCTAAGACCCTGCGGTTATTTTTATCTCTTTCAAAGACTGGCTCGCTTTCGCCTGCAAATTCAAGAGTTACGGTATCTCACAAGGCAGGCTGGCGGTGGCTTCTGGTATCACAAGAGAATATCTCAATAAGATAGAAAGCGGAAAAATGAAGCCGTCAAAAGAACTTCTGGAAACTCTGCATAAAGAACTGGCAAGGTTCAATCCAGAAGCACCGCTTACCATGCTGTTTGATTATGTGAAAATTCGTTTTCCCACGCTGGATATACAGCACATCATCAAAGATATATTAAAACTGAATATCAATTATATGCTCCATGAAGATTACGGACATTACAGTTATACGGAGCATTATTCATTAGGGGACATCTTTATCTATACGTCAGCTGACGAAGAAAAAGGTGTCCTTTTAGAGTTAAAGGGGCGTGGTTGCAGGCAGTTTGAAAGTTACCTGCTGGCACAACAAAGAAGCTGGTATGACTTTCTCATGGACGCACTCGTAGACGGTGGTGTGATGAAGCGTATCGACCTTGCTATCAACGACCATACGGGCATTTTGGATATTCCAGAGCTTGCAGAAAAATGCAGGAAACGGGAATATATCGGAAAGTCCAGAAGCTACAAGTTTTATCAGTCGGGCGAGCTTATAAAGCACAGAGAGGACGACAGAGAATATATGGGACGTACCCTTTATCTTGGGTCGCTGAAATCAGATGTGTATTTTTGTATCTATGAAAAGGACTATGAGCAGTACGTCAAGCTGGGTACACCGCTTGATGAAGCCGACATTATCAACCGTTTTGAGATACGGCTTCGTAATGAACGTGCTTATTATGCAGTACGAGATTTGCTGACCTATTATGACGCAGAACAGACCGCATTTTCTATCATCAATCAGTATGTGCGGTTTGTTGATGAAGAACCAGACAAGCGAAAAAATGACTGGAAGCTCAATGACCGCTGGGCTTGGTTTATCGGCGATAACAGACAGAGCTTGAAGCTGACGACAAAGCCAGAGCCTTACACCTTAGACCGTACATTGCGGTGGGTACAACGGCAGGTAGCACCGACCTTGAAAATGCTGAAAAAGATTGATAAAGGAAACGGTACAGACTACATGGAAACAATCGAACAGCAGGCAAAGCTCACAGAAAAACATGAAATGATAATCAAACAGCAGACGACCCCTGCAAAAGATTTAGTAGAAAGTTAGGAGTGATGAAAAATGTGGATATTATTAAAAGACTTCCTGCTGGTATCTAAGGGAATGGGTATCGGCATAGTCTTGATGTGTATTTTGAATGTCGGCAAAGAAGCTGACTATGAAATGAAACAATTAGAAGAAAGCGAGGACAATTAAATGAATTTCGGACAAAATTTATGCACTTGGTTTTTAAGCAATGCACAAAGCTTAGTGCTTATGGCGATTGTGGTTATCGGTATCTACTTAGGGTTCAAGCGTGAGTTTTCAAAGCTCATTGGCTTCTTGGTAGTTGCATTGATTGCTGTCGGTTTGGTGTTCAACGCTGGCGGTGTGAAAGATGTACTGTTAGAGCTATTCAATAAAATTATCGGTGCTTAAAATTTTATTGTGGTGCTGATATGAGAATGGTATAATATGGATATGAAGAAAACGGCAAATTAGAATTTTTAAGGAGGAATACTTATGGATCGTTTTAAGAAGATTTATCAACAAGGTACGATTGATGTAGTGGAAATTTGGGTTGATACACAAACAGGTGTAAATTATGTTTTCCATAGGAACGGAAATGCAGCGGGATTTACACCATTACTTGATAAAGACGGCAAACCAGTAGTAAGTCAATAGTGCTACAATTCCCAGTTTGACAATTTCATATCCATACACACAAAGCAGTTAGTCTTAGGATTGACTGCTTTTTTCTTACCTACATTTCAGATTGGAGTGATGAAATGAACGATATTTTTTAGGATATGCAGGCAAAAGTCGGCTGTGAATACATTTCCGACCTGCCCTCTTACAAGCGTAAGGCGTGGCAGGAAATGAAACGACTGAACCCTGCCTACTATGAAGAAAGACAGTTAGAAGATTTTTCAAAGTATGTGTTTGGTATGTCGTACCAAACCTTAAAAGATGTGATGAAACAACAGAAAGGACGTGAGGAACAATGCAGGAAACAAGGGTGCTGGTGGAAACGAAAGGAACAACTGGCGAAGAAACAATATCATACTGGTTCGACCTGCCGATAGATGTTGCCGAGTTTGAAGAAAAGTTATCTTTAAAGGGACTTATCAGAGAAGCACTTATTAAAATGATTTTAGGGTTTGATATTGCCTTAGAAATCGAAGAAGAATAACAAGCAATAACCGCAGAGCATGATTTGTTCAATCCCCTCTTTCTTGCTCTGCCCATGCTTTAACATGAAAGCAACACGCTTTCGCCACAGCTCTTTGACAACTGAATAAAGCAGACAGATACGTTTGTGAGATAGCGAGCCACGGGGACTGTACGCCACGACCTTTTCAAAAGAAAGCGAGCGACCCACGCAGTGATCCGAGAGCGACTGTTGGAAAAGTCGTTTTGCCACGACCTATCCTCACAGAATAATGATACGTCCGCATGGTGCGGTTTTGCCCACAGGAATGGGAATAGTTGAGATACTAATGGAGCTTTCCAAAGCCGTCTGTCTGCTTCTGTAACATTGTGAAAAATACGCATATTGGATAAGCCTATGTGCGTATGTTGAGAATAGATAGCTGACTAAGGGGGCTGATAACTTGGCTAAAAAAGAACCTGCACAATATATCGTAGAACGGGAATTTTTAGGTAAATTTTCCGTAGAGGAATTGCTTGTCCGTATCGTGAAATCTCATGTAAAAAAAGGACTATCAAGAGGGTAAAACCCTTGAAAACAATGGAAAGAAGCCGTACTTTATGATATAATATTATCATAGGTACGGCAGTTGAATAGGTGGAAAAATGCTTTATCAAAAAGGTTCAAACTTATTTAACGTAGCTATTTATATCAGATTATCACGAGAGGACGGAGATAAGGAAGAAAGCGATAGTGTAGGAAATCAGAGAAAACTTTTAACAGAATATGTGAATAAGCATGATGACTTTATCTTATATGATGTTTATATTGATGACGGTTTTACGGGAACGAATTTTAATAGACCAGACTTCCATAGAATGATTGCTGACATTGAAGATAACAAGGTAAATTGTGTTGTTGTAAAAGACCTTTCCCGTTTCGGACGAGATTACATTGATACGGGGCGATATTTGGAAAGAATATTTCCAGAGCTTAATGTTCGTTTTATTTCTGTAACAGATAATATTGATAGTATGAAGCAGGCATACGATATGTTACTTCCTATTAAAAATATATTCAACGAACAGTATGCCAGAGATATTTCTAATAAAGTTCAAGCGACTGTAAAATCAAAGCAGAAAGCAGGAGAATTTATCGGAGCTTTTACAAGCTATGGTTATAAGAAATCTCCTGCAAATAAAAATAAACTTGTGATTGATGAATATGCGTCCGAAGTTGTAAAAAGAGTATTTACTATGTATGCACAAGGAATAGGGAAACAAAGCATTGCAAAAATACTAAATGCAGAGGGTATCCTTTGTCCGTCGGAATATAAAAAGCTCAATGGAGAAAATTACAAAAATTGTAATCGGTTAGAAAAAACTTCTTATTGGACTTATTCTACAATTAAAGTGATGTTGCAAAATGAGATTTATATTGGAAACATGGTACAAGGAAAGAAACATCAACGTATGAGAAGCAAACAGCGTCTAGTTGAGAAAGAAAACTGGATAAGGGTTGAAAATACACATGAACCGATTATAGACCGTCAACTGTGGGATAAGGTACAAAAACTGCTGACAAAAAAGCATAGGGATATTGATTTAGAAACAGATAAAAATATCTTTGCAGGTTTTATTAAGTGTGGCGATTGTGGTCGGGCAATGATGAAAAATTTCTGGCGACGTGCTGACGGAAGTAAGTCCTATTCATTCTATTGTGGAACTTACAAAAGAAGCGGAAAAGATTATTGCACTCCGCACACGCTCCCGTTTCAAGTATTGAATGATATTGTGCTGGGAGATTTAAAACAGATTATCCGCAATGTAGAGAACTTGCAGGAACTTGTAAAATCACAATCTTTCACAGCAACAAAAATCAGAAAATCAACAGACATAGAACTGATAAAGTTAAAAGCAGAGCTTGAAAGAGTGAAGAAGTTGAAAAAGTCAATTTATGAAGATTACAAAGACGAACTGATTTCTAAAGAAGAATTTCTTTCTTATCGAGAGGACTATCAACAAAAAGAAACGCTTTACTCCAAACAGATTGAAACGCTGGAAGAAAAGAAAAAGGAAAGTGTAACAGAAGATGTTTTTGAAACACCGTGGTTAAGGCGGTTGTTGGAACTGAAAGACATTGAAGAATTAGACAGAGATATTATTGTGGAAATGATAGACCAGATAACAGTTTATGAAAACCGCAAACTTAAAATCTCATACAACTTCGGAAATGAGCTGGAACATTTATTTTCAAGCGTTTACTGTGAGGACTTGGAGAAAAAGGCTATCTAATCTCAATACATTTCTAACTCCCCATATATACTGGGGAATACATATCAAAATTTGCGTAAACTACAATCAGCACATGGCGGCAACGACCCGGGAGCGGTATATAAAGGGCGCAGAGAGAAAGATGACAATTTTGCTCTGGCTATGGAGGTTGGAAGAATTCTGTCTGAAAACGGAGTTGATGTTTTATATACAAGAACTACAGATGATTACATTTCTCCTTTTGAGCGGGCAAGGCTGGCAAATGAGGCAAAAGTGGATTTTTTTATCTCTTTTCACAGGAACAGCAGCCCTGAGGTGAATCAGTATAATGGTGTAGAAGTGCTGGTTTATGATAAAAACGGAATTAAGTATGAAATGGCACAGAATATTGTAGGTGCTCTGGGCGAATTGGGATTCCGTGAAATTGGAGTTCAGGCAAGACCGGGCCTTGTTGTGCTGCGAAAAACAAAAATGCCGGCGTTGCTTATTGAAACCGGATTTTTAAATTCTGACAAAGATAATCAGCTTTATGATGAAAAAAATGCTGAGATCGCGCAGGCTATTGCCGGGGCGATTCTTGGAACTCTGGATCAGCAGCAGGGTGAAGAACCTTTGTATTACCGTGTACAGACTGGAGCTTTTCGCAAACGGGAAAATGCGGATCGAATGCTTTACTTGCTTCAGGAAAAAGGTTATCCGGCATATATTTTGCAGGATGGAGAACTTTATAAGGTTCAGGTAGGTGCATTTTTACAGCTGGATAATGCTATCCGTATGGAACAGAAATTGCGGGAGGATGGGTACTGTACGTTGATTGTGACGAAGTGAAAAGAAAGTAGAAAAAAGCAGGAAAAAAAGTTATAATGGAAAATCATAAGTGCAGGGGAAAGTCCTCTGGCAGAAAGAAGGAACAAAAGCGTGAATTATAATGAATTTATGAAAAATGTGGAGGAGTTTGTTTTTGCCGAGAGCCAGCCGGAAAAAGCAGATATCATTTTCGTGCCGGGAAATGGTTTCCCGGATATGGCAGAAAAAGCAGCTTCTTTATATAGAGAAGGATATGCCCCCTATATTTTGCCAAGCGGAAGATACAGTATTACACTTGGCAAATTTGCAGGTGTGCAGTCAAAAAAAGAAATATATGGTGGAGATTATGAGACGGAATGGGAATTCCTGAAAAATGTACTTTTGAAAAACGGAGTTCCGGAAGAGGCTATTCTGAGAGAGGATCAGGCTACCTTTACCTATGAAAATGCAATTTTTTCCAGGCAGGTGACAGACCTTCACAAAATTCAGGTGAAAAAAGCGATTCTGTGCTGCAAAACTTACCATGCCAGAAGATCATTGATGTATTATCAGCTTTTATATCCGGAGACGGTAATTATGGTATGTCCGGCCTGCCCGGATGGAATTACCAGGGAGAACTGGAGAGAAACAGAAACTGGTGTGGAGGCTGTTACCGGCGAAATAGACAGGATTGTCAAGCAGTTTTGTTTAATGCTGGGAAATCGGTGAGATAAGAAAAATCCGAATGATCCGCTTTGGAAACATTCGGATTTTTACAATTGAAATCTACCGGAAATACCGGCATTTGCAGGCTTGCAGATTATGAAAAAATCAGCAGTATGACAGATTCATTTATGCGTCAGCAGCTTCTGGATTTTCTTTATGCTCTGGCAGCCAGATATGCACCAGTTCAATACGGTTCTTATCCAGTTCATCTACAACAAGATGCATGCCGTCTTCCAAAGTGACAGATTCGCCCTCGCGTGGGAGGCAGTCAAGCTGTTCAATAATATATCCGCCTACAGAATCGTAGTCCTCTGATTCAAGTTTGGTACCCAGTGCTTCGTTGACATCATCCAGTTTGGCAGAACCAAGAACTTCATACTCCCGGCCAGGCTGAATCTCACGGATCGGTTCTTCCTCATCTTCGTCATATTCATCACGGATTTCACCTACGATTTCCTCCAAAAGATCCTCAAGAGTGACAAGACCGGCAGTGGAGCCGTATTCGTCGAGAACGATTGCAAGGTTTACGGAAGCTTTTCTCATTTCCATCATAAGATCTGTGGTACGCTTATATTCATAAGTGAAATAAGGCTCACGGAGAATCTTACGGATAGAAAACGGTTCATTTTCCGGATAGAGAAGAAGATCTTTAATATTGATAATTCCAATCACATTGTCTGTGTTATCCTCATAAACAGGAAAACGGGTGTGCATATCTTCTTTGAAAATATCCATAAGTTCCTGATAAGTGGAATCCACGTCAATAAAAGTCATGTCAATTCTGGGAATCATTACATCTTTGGCAGCAGAATCACCGAAATCAAACACATTGTAGATCATCTGCTTTTCTTCCCGCTCAATAACACCGTTTTCCTGCCCTACATTTACCATAGAACGAAGCTCATGTTCTGTGATGGTGTCTTTCTTCGCATTGGGGTCAACACGAAGGAGAAAAAGAATGCCGTTAGCCAGTTTTCCCACAATGTAAATAACCGGGGTCAGTACTGTCATAAGCGCATATATAGGTCTGGCATAGGTGAGCGCCAGATCATCCGCTTTCAGTGTGGCAATGGTCTTCGGGGTGATCTCGCCAAACAGAAGTACCAGCAATGTCATAACGCCGGTAGCCACGCCGATATACATGCTTCCAAATACTTTCATGGTAAAAGTGGTAGCAAGGGAAGAGGCTGCAATGTTTACAATGTTGTTTCCGATTAAAATTGTACTGAGCATTTTTCCAGAATTGGAAATTATTTTCTCCAGGATAATGGCTCGCTTGTTTCCCTGTTCAGCCAGGGAATGGATCCGAATGCGGTTGGCAGCCGTCATGGATGTCTCCGCAGAGGAAAAGAAGGCGGACAACAGCACCAGAATCAGTATGGTGACCGCCTGTATAGGAACACTTGAATCCAAACTATATTCACTCCTTTTTTTATGTATTAAAAAGAATATACATGATTCAGGCTTAAAATGCAAGGAAAAAGCATTTGAATTGTTACTGTTCCTGGTAACGTTCCGCGAGGTGTTTTTTTGTGAACAAAGTTCACAGAAAACCTGAAAATTAAGTTTGCGCAGCAAACGCTACTTCTTGTGCTTGTCACAAGAAGGTTCGTTTTTCTGTGCATCGCGAAGCGCGTTACTGGTCACGGAATGAACAGTACTTTGAGTTTATGGATTGCGAAAAGTAACGAAAAAAGTGGAATTAGGGGTGTCGAAAAAAGAAGAACTGTGTTATAATTCAGTTCGGTAAAAAAATAAATTATTACAAAATATTTACAAAAGAGTAAAGATTTGATATAGTGTAGGTTAAGGGCTGAATAACTACTGTGAATCACAGTGTGAAAATTCACCTGTTTATAATTTTAGATTGATTTTGGACAGTTGTACTGCCTTTGGATTATATAGATTTTATGATTGATGTGGATTTGGCTAGAGCGTGTTTGAAAAAGGCTTTCTGCAAGATGTGCGTCACAATTTGTGGGAGATTTCGCTCGGATGAGGGCGCCGTAGCGGGCTACGGCAACCGAATTCGGGTGAAATCTCCCGCAAAGTGGGGCGTGCAGATTGCGGGAATGATTTTTCAAACAGGCTCTAGGGATGTGGGCAGTTACATTTAATATACATATTACGACAGAGGTGCCAGGATGAAAAAGAAGAAAAACGTTATGTACAGAAAAAGCGTATCATTACTTGCGGCAGCTGCGATGACAGCAGTACTTATGACTGGACAGGTTTATCCAGTAGCTGCATGGGGGCAGAATACAGAGACCAGACTTGAGAAATCCAGTCTGATTCCGGATAATATCACAATCGATCAGCCAGTTGCTCTTTCGGAAGTGGCATTGCCCAAGAGTGATTATGGAACGCTTTCCTGGGCAGATGATTCATATATACCGGATAAAAGAGTGCAGACCTGCGAAGTAGTATTTAAACCAGCAGCAGACGTGGATCTTTCTTATATTTCCGGATGGGATTCTGAGAAAAAAGTTGTGAAAGGTAAGATCACAGTTGTTGTCAGCAGCATAGAAGAGAGTTCTGAAGATCAGCCTTCTGATACTGCTGCAGATGTGGAAACAGGTGATGAGAGCAGTGAAGCATCTGTCCCGGATGACACAACTTCTGACAATAAAGATACAGATATAAAATCTGATGATGAGGCAGTTCCAGGTGAGAATCAGCAGAATGATTCAGAAACTTCAGGAAAGACAGAAGATCAGACTGAGAATGCGGAAAACAAGCAGAACAGTGAAGCAGATAAAAAAGAAGAAACCATCGAGAGCACTCCTGCTTCTAATGAAGCAAAATCTGAAGACAACACCGAAGCTGCTGCGGGAATTACAACCCCGGCAGAAAAAACAGAAGTAGCGGCTCCTGCAATGGAAGAAACTGTAGATTTTGAAGATATTCAGGAGGAAGCAGCAGAAGAGTCAAAAGCTGATACAAGTTCAGATACAGCTGCAGAAGAGTCAAAAGCTGATACAGGTTCAGATACAGCCGCAGATAGCATAGAGAGTACAAATTCTGATAATGTGCAGACCGCAGATTCTTCAGATGATACTGGAAAACTGAACGAAACTTTTGGTGAGGTGATGCCTGGTGCTACCATTCTTGATGGTACAGGGGATTCTGGAAAAAATGAGAACACAGAAGAGAAAAAAGATACCACAGATACAACAGACACCACGGATGTAAAAGACACAACAGACCCTACAGAGGATGACCAGAAAAATATATTTGATAATCCTCTTGACTTTACCACAGCGGATACAAGACCGGCAACTGCTGAGGACGATCTCACAGAAGAAGAGCAGGCTGCAAGGGCTGCTCAGAATCATAGTTGTGAGGGAATTTCTGTATCAGGCATAGATCTTCCCTGGTATGTCCAGTTCCAGGTGACCAGTGGTGAAAATTACGAATTTAAAAATGAAGATAATGCTACGATCTTCCAATCCTATGAATTTAAATTATGGGATCTGAAGAATAATACAGAGTATGAAATTCCGGATGGACAGTATGTAAGCGTAACGATTCCTGTCAAAGAAGGATATAAATATTCGATTGAGCATCTTCTTGATAATGGTGCGACAGAGACCATTATTCCCAGTGTAAACGGAAGCACCATGGTATTCAGCACACATTCTTTCAGCCCGTTTGGAATTGCAGGTTTTCGTCCAATCGTAGGAGAGGACATTGCAAATGGAGCGTATGGCGATGGAAGTACACCAACTCCTACACCTACTGTGACGATCAGTGGAACACCTACCCCGTCTCCATCTGTGACCGGAGCTGGTACGAATGGAACAAATGGATCCGGAACGGGTAAAACGGATAGCAATAGCGGAAATGAAACTGGTGGAAATACAGGTGATTCAAATGGAATCAGCAATGGAAATACAAATGGCTCTTCCAATGGGACTTCAGGAACCGGAAATGGTGGTTCTTCATCTGGTACCGGAAGCTCTGACGGCAGTGACAATTCCGGAACCAGCAATACACCAGGTGTGGCATCTGATGGAACTATAAATTCTGGCACAACAGATGGCAGTTCTTCAAATGGAACAGGTTCCAGTACAAATGCGGGACAGACTGCAGGAAACACTACAGGCAACACTGCAGGAAATACGGCTGCTACCTCAAACGGAAATAACGGTCAGAGTCAGACCTCAAATGCAGTAAAAACTGGTGACAACACCATGATCCTTCCCTTTGTGATCCTTGTGATCGCTGCAGCCGCTGTGATCATTATTGTGATTATTGTCCGCAAAAAGAAAAGATAAAGCAGACAGGATAATTAAAACGGACATTCATAATCCATGAATAACGAAGCCAGCCCTTCCATATATTACATATGGGAGGGCTGTTTTTATGAAAGTAAAAGTCATTTTAAAATCTTTACTTTTTTCCTATGCAGTTACCGGAGCGTTTCTTTTGCTTCTGGCATTCCTTTTATTCCAGTTTGACCTGGGAGAAAAGCCTGTGTCAGCAGGAATTGTAGCTGTGTATATTTTGTCCTGTTTTTCAGGAGGCTTCATGTCAGGAAAAATTCTGCGCAAAGATAAGTATTTATGGGGAATTCTGGTAGGGGCTTTTTACTATTTGCTTTTGATTACAGTATCTTTTGTAGTGCAGGGAAAATGGGAAATGAGTCTGGTACATGCAGTAACTACTTTTTTTATGTGTCTGGGTGGTGGTGCTCTTGGTGGGATGTTGTCTTAGAGCGTGTTTGAGAAATCATTCCCGCATTTTTTGAAAAGATTCGCACTCTGTCCAATAAAAAATGCTTTAAAAATAAAAAAAAATATGATATACTAGGCAAAGATTATATACATAAGGAGGCTAATACTATGCAGCATATCAAAACATTAAATACAAAGAACCTGCAGAACACTGTAAAGAAAGGCGGCTGCGGCGAGTGCCAGACATCATGTCAGTCCGCATGCAAGACATCCTGTACAGTAGGAAACCAGAGCTGCGAGAACAAATAAGTCGGGCAACTGGAAACGTATGTAAGCAGCGGTGTAAAAGCCGCTGCTTATTCATGCAATAGGAAAGAATGAAAGGATATACTAACATGAGTCTGATTCACCGTTATCAGAACAATGGCTACAACATCGTGCTGGACATCAACAGCGGATGTATCCATGTTGTGGATGAAGTGACCTACGAAGTACTTCCTTATATGGAAGAAGGTCTGGACACAGCTGCCATTGTAGGAAAACTGGGAGATCAGTTTTCAGAAGAAGATATTAAGACATCAGTGGCAGAGTGTGAGAAGCTGAAAGCCGATGGCATGCTTTTCACCAGAGATGTATATGAGAATGCTATTGATACATTTACCAAGAACCGTCAGACAGTGGTAAAAGCGCTCTGTCTGCACATCGCCCATGATTGTAACCTTGCCTGTCGCTACTGCTTTGCAGAAGAAGGAGAGTACCACGGAAGACGAGCTCTCATGTCTTTTGAGGTAGGGAAGAAGGCACTGGATTTCCTGATCGCTAATTCAGGCTCCAGACACAATCTGGAGGTGGATTTCTTTGGCGGCGAGCCGCTTATGAACTGGCAGGTTGTTAAGGACCTGGTAGCATACGGCCGTGAGCAGGAGAAAATCCACAATAAAAAATTCCGTTTTACCCTTACTACCAACGGTGTTCTGCTGAACGATGAGGTAATGGAATTCTGCAACAAAGAGATGGGAAATGTGGTCCTCAGTATTGATGGCCGTAAGGAAGTTCACGATTTTATGCGCCCATTCCGCAAAGGGGCAGGAAGCTATGATCTGATTCTTCCGAAGTTTCAGAAATTTGCAGAGTCCCGTAACCAGGACAAGTATTATGTAAGAGGAACCTTCACTCATCATAATCTTGATTTCTCCCAGGATGTTCTTCATCTTGCAGACCTTGGATTCAAGCAGATTTCTGTAGAGCCTGTAGTGGCAGATCCATCTGAGGAGTACGCACTTCGGGAGGAAGACCTGCCGAAGATCATGGAAGAATACGACCTTCTTGCGAAAGAGATGATAAAACGCGAGAAAGAAGGCAAAGGTTTTAATTTCTTCCATTTCATGATCGACCTTACCGGTGGCCCTTGTGTATACAAGAGACTTTCCGGATGCGGAAGCGGCACAGAATATCTTGCCGTAACTCCATGGGGGGATTTCTACCCATGCCACCAGTTTGTTGGGGAAGAAGAATATCTGATGGGAAATGTGGATGAAGGGATTACGAGACCTGACATCCAGAAGGATTTCGGATGCTGCAATGTTTACACCAAGCCAGCCTGCAAGGATTGTTTTGCAAGATTCTACTGCAGTGGCGGATGCGCAGCAAACGGATATCATGCCCATAAGGATATCAGAAGCAATTATGAAATCGGATGCGAGCTCCAGAGGAAGCGTGTGGAGTGCGCCATCATGATAAAAGCTGCACTGGCAGAAGACTGATAGCACTTCGCCAGCTGCGAAGATTTCTGTCAGTCCCTGCTTTTGCGAAAAACAAAAAAGAAGGGACAGAACAATGAAAAAATCAAGAGGTATCTTAGTCCTGATCCTGACTGCCATCGTTACCGTGTTCTTCTGCTATACGGCTGCTGTAGGCATTGGCCCTACAGGAACCGGTGCTATGAAGAATATCAAGACCGGACTTGATCTGGCTGGTGGTGTCAGCATTACATATCAGGCAAAGGACAGTAACCCAAGCAGTGAAGACATGAGTGATACTGTGTACAAGCTGCAGAAACGTGTTGAGCAGTACAGTACAGAGGCTCAGGTATATCAGGAAGGATCTGACCGTATCAATGTAGAGATTCCTGGTGTAACAGATGCAAATGCTATTCTGGAAGAACTTGGCCAGCCAGGTTCCCTGTGCTTTATCACACAGCAGGATGAGGATGGAAACGCAAATTTCCAGGCAGATTCCAGCAGCGAGACCGGATACTCTCTGGCAAGAAGTCTTGACGAGATCCGTGCAGCCGGCTCTGTGGTTTTGGAAGGTACAGATGTGGCAGATGCTACAGGCGGTGCAATCCAGCAGCAGAATTCCAGCAGCAGAGAGTACGTGGTAGATCTGACTCTTACAGACGAGGGAAAAACAAAATTCGCAGAGGCAACTCAGAACAATGTTGGAAAACAGATCGCGATTATCTATGACAACGGCGTATTAAGCGCTCCAAGAGTAAATGAAGCCATCACAGGCGGTAAGGCACAGATCAGTGGTATGGAAAGTGTTGAGAGAGCACAGGAGCTTGCTTCCTATATCCGTATCGGATCCCTGAGCCTTGAACTGACAGAGCTTCGTTCCAGCGTTGTAGCTGCACAGCTCGGTGAAGAAGCAATCTCCACCAGCCTTATTGCAGGTCTGATCGGTCTGATCATCGTAATTCTGTTTATGATCATCGCTTACCGTGTACCTGGTGCAGTTGCAGGCCTTTCCCTGATTTTCTACACAGCGACCATTCTGCTTACCTTAAATGCATTTGACATTACCCTTACGCTTCCGGGTATTGCAGGTATCATCCTTGGCATTGGTATGGCAGTAGATGCGAATGTTATTATTTATGCACGTATCCGTGAGGAAATCGGTACAGGCTCTACCGTAAGATCCGCGATCAAAGCTGGTTTCTCCAAGGCTTTTTCCGCAATCTTTGACGGAAACATCACAACCCTGATCGCAGCATTCGTTCTGATGTGGCTGGGTACTGGTTCTGTTAAAGGATTTGCATATACACTGGCACTTGGTATTGTGATTTCCATGTTTACAGCTCTGGTATTTTCCAGACTTGTGATCAATGCATTATATGCAGTTGGCGTTCGCGATGAGAAATTCTATGGAAAGACTGAAGAGAAGAAAGTCATTAACTTTGTTGGAAAGAGAAGATTATGCTTCACCCTTTCCATTATCCTAATCCTTGCCGGACCAGCCACTATGCTGATCCACAAGGCTACAGGCGGAAAAGCCCTGAACTACAGCCTTGAGTTTTCAGGTGGTACTTCTACCAATGTCACCTTTAACGAAGATATGGACATTAAGACCATTGATTCTGAGGTTACACCTGTAGTGGAAGAGGTTACAGGAGATAAGAATGTACAGCCTACTAAGGTTGTTGGAACAAATCAGGTTATCATCAAGACACGTTCCCTGAATCTTGACGAACGTGAGGCACTGAATAAGGCACTTGTTGACAAGTTTGGTGTAGATGAATCTCTGATCCAGGCAGAGAGTATTTCCTCCACTGTCAGCAACGAAATGAGAAGAGATGCTGTAGTAGCCGTTTTTGTTGCCACTATTTTCATGCTTCTTTACATCTGGTTCCGTTTCAAGGATATCCGTTTTGCAGGCAGCGCAGTACTTGCACTTCTTCATGATGTTCTTGTTGTCCTTACATTCTATGCGATTTCCAGAATTTCCGTAGGAAATACTTTTATCGCTTGTATGTTGACTATCGTTGGTTATTCTATCAACGCCACGATCGTTATCTTCGACCGTATCCGTGAGAATCTTCACGGAAGCAAGCGCGTAGATGAGCTCGAAGAAGTGGTAAATAAGAGTATTACACAGACACTTACCAGAAGTATTTATACTTCCCTTACTACCTTTATCATGGTAGCTGTTCTTTATATCATGGGTGTATCTTCCATCCGTGAGTTCGCAGCTCCGCTGATGGTTGGTATTATCTGCGGTGCTTATTCTTCTGTATGCATTACCGGAGCCCTCTGGCTGGTAATGAAAAAGAAAATTGGCGGCGGACAGGCTCAGACTGTAAAAGCTACAGCTGGTGCTGCTCCGGTTAAACAGTCTGTTTCAAGTGCAAAGGCACCAAGTGCTCCAGCTGCAAATGGACAGACCCAGCCGAAGAAGAAAAATCGTAAGAGAGTTCAGGAGCGTCTTGCAGCCCAGGAGGCGGCTAAGAATACTGAGAATGGTTCTTCTGAGGAAGACAGATAATTAAATAAACTTAAGCCAGGACAGGTGGAAACATCTGTCCTGGCTTGCTTTTTATGTAAAATTCTATTACTATTTAGTGGGTTGAAAAGTTCTTTAGGAGGGACGCATTTGGACAATGTGTATTACTCACTCGCCGGCGCAACGCTCCGATGAACTAATCGCTAACTGCGACTAATGCGTTCGGGAGAGCCCTCACGCATAAGTCTCCGTAAGCGCTGGATTTCATCTGCGCTAAAAACGCGCCTGAAATGGCTCGCTGGAGTAATACACATTGCCCAAATGCTGTGTACTGGCTGGGACTGATGTTATATAAGAACTTTTTACGAAGGGGGAGGATGAGTGACTGGCTTCCCTATACTTTTTTGACAACGATAGATTGACAAAAAATAATAAAGTTGCGGGATACCAATTACTTCCCCCACCCTCGTTGTTGTCGTTACTGTTTCTTTCTTCCCTTTCCAGCATCCAGCGATTTTGCAATGTATATTCGCAAGCCGCGCATTTCAGGAGCGGTTTTAGTGGAGGCGAGATCCATGACTTACGGAGACTTAGGCGCGAAGGCTCTCCTGAGCGTCTTAGTCGCAGTTAGTCATTAGCTTGCCGGAACGTTGCGACGCGCGGCGGTGAATATACATTGTGAAATCGCGTCCGGGATAACGACCAACCAATTAAATAGCAATACAATTTACAACAGGAGACAAAGCATGGAAAAATGGGTATTAGCGGCGAAAAGAGCTGATTTTCAGGAGATTGGCCGGAAGTATGGAATAGATCCGGTGATCGCCAGGATTATTCGGAACAGGGATATTACAGAAGATGCAGAAATTAATCAGTATCTGAACGGAACCCTGGATGACATTCCATCCTGGAAAAGTCTGAAGGATATTGACAAAGCTGTGGAAATTATTTCGCAAAAAATAGATCTGGGAACCAGGATGAGAATTATAGGAGATTATGATATTGACGGTGTAACTGCAACTTATATTCTGTTAAAAGGATTTAAACGCCTGGGGGCGAATGTAGATACTTATATTCCGGACCGCATTGCAGATGGATATGGAATTCATAATCATCTTATAGAGAAAGCAAAAGAGGATGGAGTAGATACGATCGTGACCTGTGACAATGGAATTTCGGCTGCAGATCAGATTGCATTTGCAAAAAAAATGGGCATGACAGTGGTAGTGACGGATCACCACGAGGTCCCTTTTGAAGATACAGAAGAAGGGCGAAAATACAAGCTTCCTCTGGCAGATGCAATTATCAATCCAAAACAGTCTGACTGTACGTATCCAAATAAAAATATCTGTGGCGCAGTGGTTGCAATGAAACTGGTTTTTGCATTGTATGAAAAATATGGAATCCCGGAGAGCGAGAAAGAAGATTATCTGGAACCTGCGGCTATCGCTACAGTTGGAGATATTATGGACCTTCAGGGAGAAAACCGTATTCTTGTAAAAGAGGGACTTTTACGTCTGCCTCATACAAAAAATAAGGGACTGAAAGCTTTGATAAGAGCAATTGGTCTGGAAAATCAGAAAATCAGTTCCTATGATATTGGTTTCCGCCTTGGTCCGTGCATTAATGCCAGCGGAAGACTGGATACAGCCATGCGCTCCCTGTCCCTTTTGCAGTGTGAAGATGAAGAAGAGGCTGCAAAGCTTGCAAACGATCTGAAAGCATTGAATGACAGCCGTAAGGCACTGACGGAACAGGGCACAGAAGCTGCTTACAAGCTGATTAATGGCAGTGATCTGAAAAATGACAGAGTAATGGTTGTATTTTTGCCGGATTGTCATGAGAGTCTTGCAGGAATCATAGCAGGAAGAATCCGTGAAAAATATCACAAGCCTGCTTTTGTTCTTACAAGAGGGGAAAAATCGGTGAAAGGCAGCGGCAGATCTACAGAAAATTATTCCATGTATGAGGAACTTGTAAAATGTGACAGTCTGTTGCTCCAGTATGGCGGCCATCCTATGGCAGCAGGTCTTTCTATAGAAGAAGCAAACGTGGAAGCATTTCGCCGTCAGCTCAATGAAAACTGCACCTTGACAGAAGAAGATATGATCCCAAAAATCGTGATCGATGTACCAATGCCCATTTCTTACATAAACGAGAATCTGATCCGTCAGCTCTCTGTTCTGGAACCCTTTGGAAAAGGAAATGCGAAGCCTGTTTTTGCCCAGAAAAATCTCCGCGTTTTAAAAACCGGAATATATGGAAAGACTCAGAATACAGTGAAATTGCAGCTGATGGACGAATCCGGCACGGTGATGGATGGGGTTTACTGGGGCGAGGCAAAGGAGTTTGCAGAGTTTGCAAGGTCTCATGGAACTATTTCTGTAACCTATTATCCGAAGATCAACTCCTATATGGGAAGAGACTCTTTGCAAATTGTCATACAAAATTATTGCTAAAAAGGGGATAATCATGTAAAACCACGAAAAATGCAGTATTTCCAGTGAGCCTGTCGGTTTTGCGTTGATTCCCGATTTAAAAAGTGTTATACTAAAAAATATTTATGATGCTAGAGCATGTGTGAAAAAGGCTTTCTTTTTTTAAACACGCTCTGGGGTGGCTGAGGCTTTCCCCACAACATCCATTAATCTGAGGAGGCTATTATGAAAAAAATAGAAGAATATATAAGAAGTATACCTGATTTTCCAGAACCAGGCATTATTTTCAGAGATGTTACCAGTATCCTTCAGGACGCAGACGGACTGAAGCTTGCAATTGATTCCATGCAGGATTGTCTGAAGGATGTGGATGTGGATGTAATAGTGGGAACAGAATCCCGTGGATTCATTTTTGGAATGCCAATTGCTTATAATCTTCATAAGTCTTTTGTACCAGTACGTAAGAAAGGAAAACTCCCATGTGAGACCGTTTCTGCAAGCTATGATCTGGAATATGGCAAAGCTGAGATTGAGATTCACAAGGATGCCATTAAGCCAGGACAGAAGGTAGTTATCATTGATGATCTGATCGCAACAGGCGGTACAGTTGAAGCTGCAGCGAAACTGGTAGAGCAGCTTGGTGGAGTGGTAGTGAAGATCGTATTTCTGATGGAACTTGCAGGTCTTGAGGGGCGTAAGAAACTGGAGAAATATGACGTTGCTTCTGTAATCCGTTATGAAGGTAAATAAAGGATGTGTCTGTTTCGCCAGATTCCCCCGGGGAAACAGGTGGGCGGATGCTGACGCAGATAGTATTTAAACAGGCAGGTGTGAAATATGGCTGATATTGTTAACGAGCAGGGCAAGGAGCCTGAAGTATCAAAAGAGGATATGGAGAAGCTGGAGTCTGTGAAGAAAGCAGATGCAGCTGTAAAATCCATGCACGACTTTACAAGCCCTGAAGTATTATATAATGAGCTGATTGCCAGCATAAAGAAATATCATCCTTCTACGGACATAACCATGATCCAGAAGGCATACGAGACTGCAAGGGAAGCCCACAAGGATCAGAAGAGAAAGTCCGGGGAACCCTACATTATTCATCCTTTATGTGTTGCCATTATTCTGGCGGATCTGGAACTGGACAAGGAGACCATTGTAGCAGGCCTTCTTCACGATGCTGTTGAAGATACCTGGATGACCTGTGATGAGATCACCAGAGAATTTGGTCCTGAGGTTGCGCTTCTGGTAGATGGGGTAACTAAGATCGGTCAGCTGTCCTATTCCAAGGATAAAGTAGAGCTACAGGCAGAGAGCCTTCGCAAGATGTTCCTTGCCATGGCAAAGGATATCCGTGTTATTCTGATCAAGCTTGCAGACCGTCTTCATAATATGCGTACTCTTCAGTACATGACTCCTGAGAAACAGAAGGAGAAGGCAAGAGAGACGATGGACATCTATGCGCCTATCGCACAGCGTCTTGGTATTTCCAAGATCAAAGTAGAGCTGGATGACCTTTCCCTGAAATATCTGAAACCAGATGTTTATTATGATCTGGTTGAGAAAGTAGCACTTCGTAAAAGCGTCCGTGAGGAATTCGTAGGGAATATTGTCAAGACTGTGCATCAGCATATGGTAGAAGCCGGAATTAAGGCACAGGTTGACGGCCGTGTAAAACACTTTTTCAGTATCTATAAAAAGATGGTAAATCAGAATAAGACGATTGATCAGATTTACGATTTGTTTGCAGTGCGTATCCTGGTAGATACAGTGAAGGACTGTTATGCGGCACTTGGTGTGATCCATGAGATGTATAAGCCAATTCCAGGACGTTTCAAGGACTATATTGCAATGCCCAAACCAAATATGTACCAGTCTTTGCATACCACGCTGATCGGACCGAATGGACAGCCTTTTGAAATTCAGATTAGAACCTTTGAGATGCATAAGACTGCCGAGTACGGTATTGCTGCACATTGGAAGTATAAAGAGGCTTCTGACGGTAAGGCTTCCTCAGGCAATCGTGAGGAGGAGAAGCTGAACTGGCTGCGCCAGATCCTGGAATGGCAGAGAGACATGTCTGATAATAAAGAGTTCATGAGTCTTCTGAAAAATGATCTGGATCTGTTTGCAGACAGTGTATACTGCTTTACTCCACAGGGAGATGTGAAAACCCTTCCTAACGGCTCCACCCCCATTGATTTTGCATACAGCGTGCACAGTGCTGTAGGAAACAAAATGGTAGGTGCCAGGGTAAATGGCAAACTGGTGCCCATTGAGTACCGGATCCAGAATGGTGACCGTATTGAAATCATTACTTCCCAGAATTCCCAGGGACCAAGTCGTGACTGGCTGAAGGTGGTCAAGAGTACACAGGCCAGAAATAAGATCAATCAGTGGTTCAAGAAAGAACTGAAGGAAGATAATATTCTGAAGGGCAAGGAAATGCTTGCCCAGTATGCCAAGAGTAAGGGCTTTAAATTCGCTAATTACACCAAGACTCAGTATCTGGACGCAGTCCTTCGTAAATATGGTTTCCGTGACTGGGATTCTGTACTTGCCGCCATCGGACATGGCGGACTGAAAGAGGGACAGGTATTTAATAAGCTTGTAGAAGCTTATGATAAAGAGAATAAAAAGAATCTCACAGATGAAGAAGTTCTGGAGGCAGCAGCCGCAGAGAATCAGGATAAGAAGCATCATATCAAGAGCAAGAGCGGCATTGTAGTACGGGGCATTCATGACGTTGCAGTACGCTTCTCCAAATGCTGTAATCCGATTCCCGGTGATGAGATTGTTGGATATGTTACAAGAGGCCGTGGTGTTACCATTCATCGAACTGACTGTGTAAATGTGATGAATATGTCTGAAATGGACAGAAGCCGTCTTTTGGAAGCTGAGTGGCAGGATCCGGAGATCAAGCCGGATGAGCATTACATGGCTGAGATCAATGTATATGCTAATAATCGTACCGGTCTTCTGGTTGATATTTCCAAGATCTTTACAGAGCGTAAGATTGACATCCGAAATATTAACTGCCGAACAAACAAGCAGGAGAAGGCCACTATTTCTGTAAGCTTTAACGTCAGCTGTAAGGATGAACTGAATTCCCTTATCGAGAAGATACGTCAGCTGGAAAGTGTTTTGGATGTAGAAAGAACTACAGGCTGAGAAACAATGGAAATGTGAACTGGCTGGAGATATACAGTACGTTGAGCATTGGATGGTATGTTACCGGTCAGGACACGGACAATAACGGAATAATAACATAAATGGCATATCAGCTGCCATGAAAGGATAATCTATGGGAAAACTTGAATTACAGCAGATGGTTCTTGGCCCTGTATATACCAATTGCTACTTTTTAAAAAATAAAGAAACTGGTGAAACACTGATTGTTGATCCGGCAGATTCACCGAAGAGAATCTTTCAGAAGGTGGAAGATATGGGGGCAAAGCCGGTAGGAATCCTTCTGACTCATGGCCATTTTGACCACATTATGGCAGTACAGGCTGTGAAAGCTGAGTATCAGATTCCGGTTTATGCCTGTCGTCAGGAAGAGGAAATGCTTCGGGAGCCTTCTGTGAATATGACTGACCGGATGCATAAACCATGTTCTGTGCGTCCTGATGTTTTTCTGGAGGACCTGCAGGTATTTGAAGCTGCTGGATTTTCTATTCAGATGCTCCACACTCCAGGACACACGAAAGGAAGCTGTTGCTACTATCTGAAAGACGAAAGGGTTCTGTTCAGCGGGGACACATTATTCTGTGGTTCTGTTGGAAGAACGGATTTTCCTGGCGGCAGTTCCCGTGAAATCCGGGAGAGCCTTCATAAGCTGTTAAATGCCCTTCCAGATGAAACAAATGTTTATCCGGGGCATGATACATCTACAACTATCGGTTACGAAAAGAGGTACAATCCATTTGTGTAAAATAGGAATCCTGCTGCTTGACAGGGATTTCGAGCATGATATATATGAATTAATAAAAGCATTTTATCCGGAAGGAGATATCCACAGCCTCTACGAAAAAGACGAAGCGGTATACGATATCTTCTTTACTGTGAAAAAAGATAATGACAATTTTGTTATAAAATATGAGACGAAGGATCAAAAAGGTGTTGCCAGCGCAGAGGTGATCCGGGGGGCAGACGGGGATTCCAGTCAGGAAACTCATGAGAAACTCATGGATGCCCATGAGCTTCGTAAAGCCAACAAGGACAGTCTGAAATATGCACTGTACAATGTTCTGGTGAAGCTTACCGGCAGAACCCTTCCATGGGGGAATCTTACGGGAATCCGTCCGGCCAAGCTTGCCATGGGGATGATCGAGAGTGGTATGAAAAATACCGAGATCGCACAGGAAATGCGGGAGCGTTATCTGGTAAGCGCAAAGAAAACTGCTCTTGCCATCACCATAGCAAACAGGGAGCGGGCACTTCTTCAGGATATTGATTATGAGCATGGTTACAGCTTATATGTAGGTATTCCCTTTTGTCCAAGTATCTGTTTGTATTGTTCCTTCAGCTCCTACCCTTTGAAGCTCTGGGCAAAAAGAGTAGATGAATATCTGGATGCTTTATGTCTGGAAATTCGCGAAACGGCCAGGATGATGAAGAACTACAAGCTGGATACGATTTATATCGGCGGAGGCACACCTACCACGTTAGAGCCGTATCAGTTGAAAAGGCTTCTTGATCAGCTGGGAGAGTCCTTTGGCTTTGATGGACTTGTAGAATTTACCATTGAAGCTGGCAGACCAGATAGTATTACAAGGGAGAAGCTTGAGACGATCAAAGAATTTCCTGTGACCAGAATTTCTGTTAACCCCCAGACCATGAATCAGGATACTCTGGAAATCATTGGAAGACGTCATACTGTGGCACAGACCATAGAAGCTTTCCATCTTGCCAGAGAACTGAATTATAACAATATTAACATGGATCTCATTGTAGGACTGCCTGGAGAAGATATTTCTAAGGTGAAATACACATTGGAGAAAGTAAAAGAACTTTCCCCGGATAGTCTTACCGTACATTCTCTGGCTGTGAAGCGTGCAGCACGCCTGAATATGTTCAAGGACAAATATCAGGAGATGACATTTGAAAATAACCAGGAGATCATGGATCTGACACAGCAGACTGCATATTCCATGGAAATGGGACCTTACTATCTGTACCGTCAGAAGAACATGAAGGGAAATTTTGAAAATGTAGGCTATGCAAAGGTTGACAAAGCTGGGATTTACAATATACTGATTATGGAAGAAAAACAACCGATCATTGCTCTTGGAGCAGGCGGTTCTTCCAAACTGGTCTTTGACCATGGCAAACGTATTGAGCGGGTGGAGAATGTGAAAGATGTCACAAGCTATCTTGCCCGTATTGATGAGATGATTGAAAGAAAGCGAACAGGAATTGGAACCTGGTTGTAGGAGGGAGGGAAAATTCTTGGAAAAGCTTTCCAGTGAACAGTCAGAAACATCCGACAGAGTTTTGGAATTTGATTTATCAGCAGAGTTAAGGCATGGAATCGCAGTGAGTAATCTGGCGTACGCGTTAAGTCAGGAGCTGGGGCTTCCTCATGAGCAGTGTTACGATTTTGCAATTGCAGGAATGCTTCACGACATAGGAAAGCTGAAACTGAGAAGCTATATCAACGGGCAGGAAAGTAATCCCATGGTAATTGAGGAATTGAAATATGTCCGCATGCATTCCACACTTGGCTATGAGGAACTGAAAGACCAGGGCTATTCGGATTTTGTTCTTGAGAGTATTCTTTATCATCATGAAAATTACGATGGAAGCGGTTATCCGTCCAATCTGGCAGGGAAGGAGATTCCCATCGGTGCCCGGATCCTTCGTGTGTGCGATGTATTCTGTGCATTGAGTCAGGATCGGTCTTACCGCAAGGCTTTTGATAAGCATACTGTGATGGAATTGATGATAGATGAAATAAAAAACTTTGATCTGGAAGTATTTCTTGCATTTCAAAGAGTAGTACACGCCAGCCAGGCTGGTAAATAAGGAGGACACATGGCATTAAAGAAGAAGCCGGTTACCGGCATGAAAGATATTTTACCAAAGGAGATGGAAGTCCGTAACTACGTTACAGGACTGATCCGTGAGACATATGGTTCCTTTGGATTTACTTCAATTGAGACTCCGGGAGTGGAGCACATTGAGAACCTGTGCAGCAAACAGGGCGGTGATAATGAGAAGCTGATTTTCAAAATCTTAAAAAGAGGTGAGAAGCTGAAGCTTGATCAGGCAAAAGAAGAAGCTGATCTTGTGGATTCAGGTCTTCGCTATGATCTGACAGTACCTCTTTCCAGATATTATTCAAATAACTCTAATGAACTGCCTGGACCATTTAAGGCACTTCAGATGGGATATGTATGGAGAGCTGATCGTCCGCAGAGAGGACGTTTCCGTCAGTTTATGCAGTGTGACATTGACATTTTAGGTGAGCCTACTTATATGGCAGAAATCGAGCTGGTACTTGCGACTACTACACTTCTTGGCAAGCTTGACTTCCATAATTTCACTATCCGTATCAATGACCGTCGTATTCTGAAGGCTATGGCTGAGTATAGCGGATTTCCGAAGGAAAGCTTTGATACTGTATTTATCATTCTTGACAAGATGGATAAGATTGGTCTTGAGGGCGTAGCGAAAGAACTGGAAGAGGAAGGCTTTGCAAAAGAAAGCATTGATACTTATCTTGCGATGTTTAAAGAAATCAGCTCAGATATCCAGGGCGTAAGATATTGCAAGGAGAAGCTGGCAGATGTTCTTGACGAACAGATTGCAGCAGATCTCGAGACGATCATTTCCACTGTGGAAGCTGTGAAGACTGCTGACTTTAAGATGGCATTTGATCCTACACTGGTTCGCGGCATGTCTTATTACACCGGTCCGATCTTCGAAATTTCCATGGATGAGTTTGGCGGCAGCGTTGGCGGCGGCGGACGTTATGATGAGATGATTGGTAAATTTACAGGAAACAATACAAGTGCATGCGGATTCTCTATTGGATTTGAGCGTATTGTTATGCTCCTTCTTGAAAGAGGATATCAGATTCCTACAGCGAAGACTAAGAAGGCATATCTTATTGAGAAAAATATGCCGTCAGACAAGCTGATTGAGATTTTCCGTCAGGCAGAAGAAGAGAGAAAGACCGGAGTTCAGGTCAATATCTCTATTATGAAGAAGAATAAGAAATTCCAGAAAGATCAGATGACAGCTGAAGGCTATACGGAATTTGTGGAATTCTTTAAACGCTGATAAAGAGATTTAACGTGTTGTTTTTGAAAAACAGCCGTCAATGATATTTTATGGAGCATTCAAAGCAATACAGCTGAATGGTTCATAATCAGAGAAAGCTGGGGGAAACCCCATAGAATAAGGAGGCGCCTTAAAATGGCTGAGAGTATGCAGGGACTGCACAGAACCTGTCGATGTGCAGAAGTGACCACACAGATGGTAGGCAGCGAAGTAACACTTATGGGATGGGTTCAGAAAGCAAGAGATAAAGGAGGAATCATTTTCGTAGATTTACGTGACCGCAGTGGTATTATGCAGCTGATCTTTGAAAATGGTTCCATTGATGAAGAAGGCTTTGCCAAAGCCGGCAAGCTGAGAAGTGAGTTTGTGATCGCAGTTACCGGAACCGTTGAGAAACGTGGTGGTGCAGTAAATGAGAATCTTGCAACAGGTGAGATCGAAGTGAGAGCAAAATCTCTCCGTGTTCTTTCCGAGGCAGAAGTTCCACCATTCCCGGTTGAGGAGAACAGCAAAACAAAAGAGGATGTACGTCTGAAATACCGTTACCTTGACTTAAGACGTCCGGATCTCCAGAGAAACCTGATCCTGAAGAGCCGTGTAATGCAGCTGACAAGATCCTTCTTTACAAACGAGGGATTCCTGGAGATTGAGACTCCTATGCTTGGAAAGAGTACTCCTGAAGGCGCAAGAGATTATCTGGTGCCATCCCGTGTACATCCTGGCTGCTTCTATGGTTTGCCGCAGTCACCGCAGCTGTACAAACAGCTTCTGATGTGTTCCGGATATGACAGATACATCCAGATTGCAAGATGCTTCCGTGATGAGGATCTTCGTGCTGACCGTCAGCCGGAGTTCACACAGATCGATATGGAACTTTCTTTCGTAGATGTAGATGATGTAATCGATGTAAATGAGAGATATCTTTCCTACCTGTTCAAAGAGGTTCTTGGTATCGATGTGAAACTTCCAATCGAGAGAATCACATGGCAAGAAGCAATGGATCGTTTCGGTTCTGATAAACCGGATATGAGATTTGGCATGGAGCTTCATGATGTAAGCGATATTGTGAAGAACTGTGGATTCTCCGTATTCACAGGTGCTCTTGAAGCTGGTGGAAGCGTTCGTGGTATCAACGCAGAAGGCCAGGGCAGCATGCCTCGTAAGAAAATTGACAAGTTAGTAGAGTTTGCCAAGGGATATGGTGCAAAAGGTCTTGCATACATTGCAATCGCAGAAGATGGCACCAGAAAGTCTTCCTTTGCCAAGTTTATGACAGATGAGGAGATGGATGCTCTTGTAGCTGCTATGGACGGTAAAGCAGGTGACCTGCTTCTGTTTGCAGCGGATAAGAAGAAACTGGTTTATGATGTTCTTGGCGCACTTCGTCTGGAGCTTGCAAAACAGATGGATCTTCTTGACAAGAACGAATACCGCTTCGTATGGGTAACGGAGTTCCCGCTTCTTGAGTGGAGCGAGGAAGAAAACCGTTTCACAGCTATGCACCATCCATTTACAATGCCGATGGATGAGGATATCCCGCTTCTCGACACAGATCCGGGCGCTGTTCGTGCGAAGGCTTACGATATTGTACTGAATGGTAACGAGATCGGCGGCGGCAGTGTTCGTATCCATCAGGATGATATTCAGGAGAGAATGTTTAAAGAGCTTGGATTTACCCCGGAAGCTGCCCATGAGCAGTTCGGATTCCTTCTGGATGCATTCAAATACGGAGTTCCGCCTCACGCCGGACTGGCTTATGGTCTTGACCGTCTGGTTATGCTCATTGCCAAGGTTGACAGTATTCGTGACGTAATTGCATTCCCGAAGGTAAAAGATGCATCCTGTCTGATGACTCAGGCACCGCAGCGCGTAAGCGAAGCACAGTTGGACGAGCTGGGACTTGAAGTTGAGAAAGAAGCTGCTCCAGAGACTGAGGAATAAGAAAAGAAATACAACAAGAGATAACTTAGCTTATAACTTGGAATAAGCTGACTGAAAAATCCTGCCTGCAAAAATGGGTGGGATTTTTCTTATGGAAGAATGTTGTCACGCTCTGGCAGGCATGGACTTTGGGTTCGCTGTCAGCACAAATAAAAACGCCCCTGCACAAGTTTGCAGAGGCGTAAATTTTAACTATATCATCCGTTGGTTTCCTGCTTGTCTTCTACCGGGCTGGAACTTAAAGTTCCAAACAATGCCTGTCCAAACACCGTTCCTGCGTCTTCCAGTTTCCAGGAAGCACCGTCGTTGATCAGTGTGAAAGTTGTTTCCACTGTTTTAGTAGCTGTATTTTCTTCAATATATTCAAGAAGCAGACTGTAGGACTTTTCATATCGTTTTTGGGCACCGTCGATAACAGCATCCACAGAGGCAAGATAGGAATCCAGCTCCTTCTGATAATTTTCCAGAATAGCATCGCTGTCAAAGGTGGTAATATTGGCTGTAACTGTGGCTGTATAGCCGGAAACAGTGGTTTCCCCAATAGAATAATCAAAGGTGGAGTGAACCTGTTTTACCAGTGCTTCTGCAAGGCTGATCTTTGCAGGGTCTTCTGTGCTGATAATGGAATCTGCATTTAAATAATTGCCCAGTTCCTCTGCAGACATATTTTTCAGGGTATTCAGATAAACTAAGATTGTGTCTTCCGGTGATAAAATATCCGGGTCTGTGAGATCGTTCATAAGACCGCCGACAAGGTCATTTTCCAGTGTATTGGTGCGCCGGATCTCCCAACTGGTTTCGCCGTCTTTATTTGAGGCGTCTAAGGAGATGGTGCAGTTACGCTCCACAGTCTGGTAGTCATTACTCTTAAGCAATTCATTCAGAAGCGTGTAGCGCTCTTCAAGGGAAATGGTCTGTTCCGTGGCTTCTTCAGAGGAAGCGGACTGGGAAATTTCATGCTTCAGCTGCGCCTTGGAAAAATCTTCAGCAAGCGCATGGGCATCCAGAGTGACCAGCCTGAGATTCGCCTGTGCGGATTGTTTGTCCTTGTCTACGTTAACATCCAGAATTTTATAATCAAAATCCTGGAAAAAGAGAGAAAAGACTTCTTCAATATCAGAAGAAATAGTGATATCTTCGGGTTCACCGGGGAAAAGCTTCTGGTAGGAGATGTATTTCTGTGTGGTAATGGAATCCAGATCCTTTAGCTGATCCAGTTCCTGTTTTACTGCGTCCTCGATTTTTTTCTCCTCCTTGCTGGTACAGCCGCATAGTGAAAAAGTGCAGAGAAGCAAAAGAAGAGGAAGCAGAAATCTGACTGACTTCATACAGAGTTCTTTCCTTTCAAATTATTACGTAAAATGTTTATAAAACTTTTTTATTATACCATTTTTTTTCATAAAAGTCAAAAATGCCTAAAATTTAGACGATATTTCTAAAAAAAGAGTGAATAAATTGTGAAAAATGCATTATCAGCTTAGAATGCTTTTCTTTTGAGGCTGAATCTGTTATTATAAACAGGGTAAATGCAGATGACAGATGTGGAGATATATCTGTTATAATTGCAAAAGATATTGAAAAACCATTGAGTTATCGTATAGGAGGTAACCATGAAGAAAAAAGGTTTTGTCATCGGAGGGCTGATCATTCTTGCTGGAGCAGCTGGTGCCGGTGGCTGGTATTACTATAAAGAAAATTATGGGGATTCTGCAGCGGCTTCTGGTGAAGTTGCATATGTGACTAAGATCAGCACTCTTCTTGGAGAAGATTCCGGAGTGCTGAACCGGTTCGCAGGCGTGGTAGAGCCTCAGGAGACGGTAAAGGTAAATATTGAGAACAATCGAACTGTTACCGAAGTAAAGGTGAAGGTTGGAGATGAGGTAAAGAAGGGACAGCTGCTTTTTGAATACGACCTGAGCAGTATCCAGGACAGCCTGAAGGAAGCCCAGCTGGCTCTTGACCGGTTGAAGAATGAAGCGCTCAGCCTTAATGAACAGATTTCCACTCTTGAGAAAGAGAAAAAGAAAGCCAATAAGAACAGCCAGCTTTCTTATACCATTGAGATTGAGACGAATAAGATGAATCTGAAGAAGAACGAATATGACCAGGTGAGCAAGCAGGCAGAGATTGATAAGCTGCAGGCAGCTACCACCAATACAGAAGTACGAAGCGAAATCGACGGAGTCATCCAGAAAATTGATACCAGTAAGCTGGGAAGCGATGATGGAGATACTCTGGATGACAGCATGGGAGCTGATTCCGGAAGTGATTCTTCTGATAATTCTTTTATCACCATTCTCAGTACAGGTGCTTACCGTATTAAGGGGCAGGTAAATGAGCAGAATCGTAATACGGTTGTTCCAGGCTCTGCAGTTATTGTGCGTTCCAGAGTGGATGAGAATCAGATCTGGCATGGAACTATGGGGGCTGTGGACGAGCAGAATTCTACGAACAGCAGTAGCAGTAATTCCTATTTTGGAATGTCCAGCGGTGATGATACTACAAGTTCCAGTACCTATCCTTTCTATGTAACTCTGGATTCATCAGAGGGACTTATGTTAGGACAGCATGTATACATAGAAATGGATGAGGGACAGGAAGAGCAGAAGAAGGGTATCTGGCTGGGAGATTATTATATTGTGGATGCGGATACAGAAAACCCATATGTGTGGGCTGTAGATTCCAAGGGAAGGCTGGAGAAGCGCTCCGTTGTTCTTGGACAGCATGATGATGATCTTTCAGAATATGAGATCGCAGATGGCCTTACAGAAGATGACAGTATTGCGTTCCCATCAGACAGCCTGGCAGAGGGAATGCGGACAAAGGACGTATCTGAGATGACAGATGAGGAGCTGGAGGCTGTTGATATGGAAAGTAATCTGGATGGCAGTGAGTACTCAGACGGGGATACCATGGAGCCTATGGATGGAGACTATTCCAGTGCGGACTTTGAGACAGGTGTTTCTGATGAAAGCATGGATGCAGCCATTGATGGTGATTATACAGACTTTTCAGAAGATTTCTCAGATGAAGATTTTACAGAGGATGATTCAGAAGATTTTACTGATGAGAGCATTGATGAGCCTGGACAGTATGGTTCTGATGATACGGAGGCCGCAGGATGATACTTGAACTGAAGGGGATTTATAAAGATTACCAGCAGGGAAAAATGATTGTCCCCGTATTGAAGGACGTAAACTTTTCCATGGAAGAGGGCGAATATGTAGCCATCATGGGCCCTTCTGGTTCTGGTAAATCTACATTGATGAATATAATCGGTTGTCTGGATCAGGCAACCAAGGGAACTTTTTTCCTGGATGGGCAGGACATCAGCAAATGTTCTGAGAATGAGATGTCAGATATCCGTCTGAACAAGATTGGATTTGTATTTCAGAGTTTTCATCTTCTTCCGAGGCAGTCTGCTATTTCCAATGTGGAAATGCCGCTGAACTATGCTCATGTGCCGAAGAAGGAGCGACGCGAGCGCGCTTTTGCAGCACTTGACCGGGTGGGGCTTGCAGACCGTGTGGATTTCAGACCCAATCAGCTCTCAGGGGGACAGATGCAGCGAGTTGCCATCGCCCGTGCCATTGTAAATAATCCAAGACTTCTTTTGGCTGATGAGCCTACTGGTGCACTGGACAGTAAGTCTGGCAGACAGGTTATGGAGCTTTTCCAGAAGCTGAATGATGAAGGTGTTTCTGTTCTTATGATCACTCATGATCCGGATATTGCAGCACATGCCAAGCGGGTAGTTATGATCCGTGACGGTGAGCTTCAGGAAAAGAGGTGATCCTATGGGAAAAGCGAAGAAAATTATAATAGGTGTGGTAGTCACAGCCCTTGTAGGAACCGGTATTGGCGGCGGACTGCTGTATGTACGGAAAGGAAGCCAGAAGGAAGTGCTGGTGGCAAGCGTCAGTGATCTGGCAGGTGAGAGATATGATTCCGATGCTACATTGAGTGGAACTGTATATGCCAATGCAACACAGAGGATTTCCGTAGAGAAAGACATGATCATCCAGGAAGTTTATGTGAGCAAAGGGGATAAGGTAAAGCCGGGAGACAAGCTGATATCCTTTGATATGACTCTTGTGGAAATGGAACTGAATATTGCCAAGCTGAAGCTTCAGAAGCAGCAGCAGGATCTTGCTGCTGCAAAGAAAAGACTTGCCAGCCTGCAAAATGGCGGACCGATTCTTGATTCCGATTCTTCCTCCGCAGACAATCTGATTGATTCAGGAAAGGATTCTACAGAAGATGACAGCTCAGATTCTATGGGAGATGATGAACTGTCTTCCGCAGTAACTGCTTCTGATCATTATCTGGCAGCTGTTTTGCAGCCAATGCTTCTGGCTGCTGTGACAGATGGATTTGCAGACGATCAGGCAGGTGGAAATGGGGAAATTACTTCTGCAGATACCCAGGAAACGGGAAGCGGAGATATTGGTTCTGCAGATGAAATGACAAGCGGTGACACAGGAGATATTTCTGTTGATACAGAAGCTGATTCCGGAGATGATTCAGAGGATAGCACCGGCGATCCGGGTACTGCTTCCGGATTTTATGATGAACCTTCCAGTGATGGGTTTAGCAGTGATATTTCAGACACGAATCAGGGAGGATTTTCAGATGGAAGCAATTCTGGTTCCTCACAGAATAATGCTACCATTGGAAATGACGGATTTGTAGATGGAGAGGAACCTTTTTACCTGACTTTGGATTATGATACAGAACCTTACCAAGGAACAGGAACCGAAGAAGATCCTTATCTGTATCTTTGTTCCAGTGCAAAAGGCAAGGTAAATGTAACCGGGGCTTTTCTGAACAAGATGGCTGGCTATAATGCTGACGGAACCATTCTTCTTCATCCGGGCGGATACTGGTATCTGCTGGAATTCCATCAGAAGGATACCATTGCTGATTATACCAACAGAAAAGGATCCTGTACCGGATACTATCTGGTCGATGGAAATATGCTCAGCAATCCGGTTGACCGTTTTGCGGAAATGGATTTTACCCTTGACGGGGCTATGCAGTATGATAATGGAGATGACGAGCCGGATATTCCTGGTGATGGAGGCAGTGGTGGCGGAAGCTCTTCCCTGTCCCGTTCAGAGGCCATTAAGATCCAGAAGAACCGGATTGCCAGTCTGGAACTGGATGTGCAGGAGAGTGAGATCAGTATCAGTAAGCTTCAGAAGAAAGCTGACAGACAGATGATCACCAGTAAGCTGGATGGTATTGTAACCACTGTGGGAGATGCAGCTACAGGTACCAATTCAGAATCTGATTCCTTTATGATTGTTAAGAGCAAAGACGGCTATTACGTACAGGGAACTGTAGGGGAACTTATGCTTGACCAGGTGAAGGAAGGCACAATTTTGAACTGCAATTCTTATGGTGAGAATGGATATATGAATTTTGAGGCTGAGGTGATCCAGGTTTCCGATTATGCAGTTGATGGAGACAGCTCCTATTATTACTATGGAGACAGCAATCCAAATGTTTCTTCTTATAATTTTACTGCCAAGATCACAGATGACACCGTGCAGGTAAGTGTTGGAGACTGGGTGGATATCCAGCTGGAACAGCAGGCGCAGAGTACTGACGGCATTGTTCTTTCCAAGGCTTTTGTCCGTACGGAAGACGGCGTAAGCTATGTGTATAAGGATGACAATGGCGTGCTGAAGAAACAGATCGTTAAGGTAAAAGAGAATGTAAACGGTGGTGCTTATGTATTGGTAAGCGGCGGCTTGTCCATGGATGACAAGATTGCATTCCCTTATTCGAAATCCATCAAAGAAGGTATGAAGACAAAGGAAGGATCGCTGGATACGTTTATGGGATATGATTCCACATCATATGGCGGTCTTGGTTAAGGAGGGATTTCATGTTTGAAAATATACGTCTGGCATTCCAGGGAATCTGGTCACACAAGATGAGATCTTTCCTTACAATGCTGGGTATTATTATCGGTATTGCATCTATTATTGCCATTGTTTCCACGATTAAGGGAACGAGTGAGCAGATTAAGGATAACCTGATCGGTTCTGGAAATAACACGGTAAATGTAACCTTGTCACAGGGTGACAGTGCTTACAGTGTGGATTATTATGATGGCGGTTCTTCCGGCTCTACACCGATCCTAAGTCAGAGCCTGAAGGATGAAGTATTAAAAACAGATCATGTGGAGAATGCAACATTTTTCTACAGCAGAACAGACTACAACAGCAGTGTTTACTATGAGAACAGCAGTTTTTCCGGCGGTAAGGTCTATGGCATTGATACCAATTATCTGAATACCTGCGGTTATCAGGTTCGTTCCGGAAGAGGATTTGTAGAGGCTGATTATGATAATTTCCGCAAGGTGGCACTGGTGGACAGCTATGCTGCTGATACCATGTTTCCGGGAGCGAATCCGGTGGGAAAAATCATTGAGATCGGTTCTGAACCCTATACAGTTGTAGGAGTTGTACGCCAGTCGGCTGACAGCCTGCCCAACATGGATACACCGAGTGATTTCGACAGCTATTATGAAAATGTAATTGGAACCGTAATGATTCCAAATAAATGCTGGCCGATTTCTTACAAATTTGATGAGCCTGAGAATGCGATCGTCAAAGTAGACAGCACGGACAACATGAGTGAGACTGGTTCTGCAGTAGCGAAGATTCTGAATAAATCCATCAGCAGCACTGGCAGTGGAAGCAGCGGCTTCAAGTATAAAGCAGATGATGTTATGCAGCGGGTAAAGGATCTTCAGGATTTAAGTGAGAGCACCAACTCCCAGCTGATCTGGATCGCAAGTATTTCTCTTCTGGTTGGAGGTATTGGTGTTATGAATATCATGCTGGTATCTGTAACCGAGCGTACCAAGGAGATTGGTCTGAAGAAGGCAATTGGTGCCAGAAAGAAGGTGATTCTGGGACAGTTCCTGACGGAGGCAGCAGTACTTACCAGTGTTGGAGGTATTATCGGAGTTGTTCTTGGAATCGGACTTTCAAAAGTAGTATCCAAGGTGGCAGGCTCACCTACAGCCATCAGCGTTCCGGCGATTATAGGCTCTGTAGTATTCTCTATGCTGATCGGTATCATCTTTGGTCTGCTTCCTTCTGTTAAGGCGGCCAACCTGAATCCGATTGATGCACTTAGAAGTGAGTAATGGTTAATATTTTGCAATAAATGTTAATATTGTTATAAAAACGAACGGCTGAAAGCATAAATTAGATGATTTGTGCTAACGGCCGTTCTTTTTATGAGTCAATTCATGTGTCCAAGTATGTTTTTTGTTATTTGGGTAAAGTGGAGTGTGCAGATTGTGGAAATGCTTTTAGGACAGGCTATAGACAATGTTATGTTTCGTCGGTTATAATTTTGCAAAATATAAGGGGAAACATGATATACTTGTTTAGAGATTACATAGAGATTCCTTTGGTAGGATTATTGCATACCACTGGAAGGAGATTTTTAATATGCAAAAATATAAAAAATGGAAACAAGTTCTGTCTGTTTCTACAGCAGTATGTCTGAGCATTGCGGGAACAGGAAGCCTGATGGGCTGCGGCAGTACTGACAGAGGGAAGGACAAGGCAGATTCTGTGGAATCCAAAGCAATGGGACGGTATCTGGAGAATGAACTGGCCGTGCCGGAAGGCTGTATGGAGATTGTGGATTTGCAGGTTATGAAAGAGGGAAGCCTGAAAATGCTTGCAAGAAACAGTGATTACGAATTGATGCTCTACCAGTCCTCTGACAAGGGCAAGACCTGGGAGGATGGGAAGGAGGTTGCCGATTTTTTCGAGGTGGAAGGGGAATCCATTTATAAAGCAGCGCTTGGGAGAGACGGAAGTATTCTGATTGGCGTGTATATAGAATCTGAAGATGAGAACAGCGTGGGAAGTATGGACTATTATTATTGTCCAGCTGACGGTAAAGGAAAGAAGATTGAAATTGGAGAAGCTTTGGATGAAACCATGGCCTGGAGTATAGAGATTGGGGAAAATGGCAATCTGTTTTTGCAGATTTCAGGAAATGGAATCAGGGAAATCAATCCTGTTGACGGGGCAGTGGTTCATGAGTATGAGAAGGGAAAAACCACAGATTATATGTGTGTGACTTCTGAGTATCTGATCGTGATTACAGATGGAGATGTGCATTATTATGATGTGGCTTCAGGTAAGCCTGCCGATGGAGGTGATGCACTGACTGCCCAGCTGAAAAAGACTCCTGCAAATCTGGAATTTGGAAATTCCTCCGGTACTGCTTTGCTGTTTTTGGATGGCGATGAGAAAAACACCGTATTCTATGTGGATCAGACTGGTTTATACCGCTATGCATTTGGCGGCAATGTAATTGAGCAGGTAATTGATGGAAGCCTGAATTCCATAAGCTCTTCAAATAAGGCATTTAACTGTATGGCAATGGATTCGGAAGGAGTGTTTTACATTGGGGAAATTGATTACAATTCCGGTTTAAATTGCGGAAGGCTGGTTTCTTATAAGTATTCTGCAGATACTCCAACTGTACCGGATACAGAGCTCACCATATATTCCCTGGAAGAGAATTCCGGTATTCGACAGGCAGTTGTTATGTTTCAGAAGAAATATCCGGATATTTATCTCACACTGGAAACCGGAATGTCCGGAAACGATGGTGTAACACGCACGGATGCGTTAAAAACACTGAATACGGAGATTATGGCAGGAAAAGGACCGGATATTCTGATTCTGGACGGAATTTCTTCCGAAACCTATGCAGAACAGGGAATGCTGGAGGATTTAAGTGGAATTCTGAAAGAGGCAGGATTACTGGACAACATAGAAAGTGCTTATACAAAAGAGGATGGAAGTATCTATGAGATGCCAGTGAAATTTGGAATTCCCATGATAGAGGGAAACAAGGAGGATGTGCAGGAAGTGACAGACCTGGCTTCTCTTGCTGATGTGCTCACGAAGCACAAGGATGAATATGGACTGACCTCGGAAAGCATCTATAAGCTGCCCTTACTTTATTCCATGTATCCACAGGCACTTCTGGAAAAACTGGCAGATAACAATTCCGCAGCCTGGATGAAGGCGGATGGAACTCTGGACGAAGAAAAGATCAAGGAATTTCTGGAACAGTCCGAAAGGATTTATCAGGCTGGAAAGGATGCTATGGATGAATTAAAGGCTGCGTATCCACAGGCTTTTGATGACAGTGGACAGCCAGTATATGAAAGAGCAGGCAGTATTTCTGGAGAAACTGCTGTGCTGCTTTCCCATAACTGTATATTTGCGTTGGGTGATATTTTTTCGCCTTTGGATTTTGCATTTGTAAATTCTATGGAAGAGATAGATACTTCCTTGTCCTATGCACTTTGGAATGGGCAGATGGCAAATTGTTTCATTCCGGTCAGCCGAATCGGAATCAGTTCCAGAGCTTCCCAGAAAGCTGCTGCTGAGAAATTCGTGGAATATTTATTTTCTGAGGAAGGACAGATGCTTTCCAGAGAAGATGGTTTCCCTGTAGTGGAAGCTGTTTACAATGGAGAGGACTACTGGAATCAGGGAGAGGCTGGAAACGTGTTAGTTACTGGCGGCAGCAGTAACAGCGAGAACGGTCAGGAATTAGTATACAGTATAAAAGTTCCGTCCGCTGATAAGGTGAATGAATTAAAACAGCTTGGAAAAATGCTTACAACTCCGGTTTTGGATAATACAATCATTACCAGTGCTGTCTGTGAAAACGGAGTGCGTTACCTGAATGGGGAAATCAGCCTTGATGAGGCGGTAAATGCAGTCATGCAGCAGGTGAACCTGTATCTGGCAGAATAGAAGGAGTAAGAGATGTTTAAAAAGCTTCACAGGCAAATGACCATATTTGCATCACTGATCACAAGCGGAATACTGATCTTGATGGCAGTTTCCTGTCTTGTGATCTCCGAGAGGGGGCTTACCCATAATACTTACGAGAGATTTTTAAATAATGGAAATTCCTGTGTGGCTTATCTGGAAAATCAGACTGTGCTTTCTCACAAGTGGATACTGGAAGCAAAGCAGGAATACAAAGTGGAATTTCGCATTCGGAATAACGGAAAAAAGCTGTATTTTGATAAGCTGGATACAGAAAGCCAAAATCAGGATAAAAAGGAAGAGGATCTGAGCTCTGTAGAAAATATGCTGACAGAGGCTGCCAGAATTTCCCGGGAAGAGCAGGGGCTTGATGTGGACTATATGGGAAGCCTCTCTCTTTCCAAAACGGTTTATTTTGAAACTTCAGATTTTTATGCCTGTACAGCCTTGATTCCTAAGGGAAGCGGCGTGTTAAGCCTGGTGTTGGTATATCCTCTTGATGGGTTGAAAACACAGATCTTTCATCAAAGAGTCTGGTTTGGAGGTATGGTGCTGCTTGCAGTTCTGGCTTTGGTTACATTTTCCTGGTTTTTTACAGGAAAAATGCTTCGCCCTCTGGAAGAGAATCAAAGGAAACAAACCCAGTTTATTGCTTCGGCATCCCATGAACTGAGATCTCCGCTGGCTGTGATATTGTCAAGTGTACAGGCAATGGAATCTGACTGGGAAAATGCCGGCAGATTTTTGAAAACCATAAAAAGTGAGGGAGACAGGATGTCCCGGCTTATCGGGGATATGCTTTCTCTTGCAAATGCGGACAATAAATCCTGGAGTATTATGAAGACAGATTGTGAGCTTGATACCTTGCTTCTGGATACATATGAGAAATACCAGCCTATTCTGCATGGGAAAAAGATTTCCCTGAAAGTAGTTCTGCCAGAGGAGCCTCTTTCTATCTGTAAGTGTGACAGTGCCAGAATCAGTCAGGTACTGGAAATCCTTTTGGATAACGGGGCAAGCTATGTGTCGGTCGGTGGCAGGATGGAAATGGGAGTAAAAGAAAATGAAAAATATTTTCAGCTTTATGTACAGGATAATGGTCCGGGAATTTCGGATGAGAATAAGGAGGCTGTATTCCGAAGATTTTACAGGGCTGATCCGGCCAGAAAGGAGAAACAGCATTTTGGACTTGGACTTTGCATTGCCAGGGAAATTGTGACGTTACATAAAGGGAGTATCCGTATTCTGGATACTCCGGGTGGCGGAAGTACATTTGTGATAAGATTACCGAAATAAAATGAGATTTCTGTTTACTGGCAGACCTCCAACTGATAACCTATCCCGCGTATGGTTTTGAGAACCAGTGTGCTTTCCACAGATTTCAGGCGGCGACGGAGAAAATGTATGTAGTTGTCAAGATTTCCTTCTTCTACGTCGGATTCCATGCCCCATACGCGGGAGAGAAGAAGGTTTCTGGGAAGAACCTGACCGGGATTTCGGAGAAATACTTCCAGAAGAGCACTTTCGCGGCCGGAAAGAGTGCATTCTTTTGCACCCTTGGTAAGGCGCCCGCATTCAGGATCAAAAGCAATATCTCCCAGCTTCAGAAGATTTAAGTCACCCCATTTTCCGGGACGGCGCATAATGCTGTGGATTCTTGCAAGAAGCTCTTCAAAGGCGAAGGGCTTTACCATGTAATCATCTGCTCCGCAGTTCAATCCGTTGACTTTGTCCTGTAATTCGCCAAGTGCCGTAAGGAAAATAACAGGGGTTGAGATGTTGGACTGTCTGGCTTCTTTCAAAACCTGGGTTCCATCCATGGAAGGAAGCATGCGGTCCAGAAGTACCAGATCATACATATTTTCCTGCATATAGTAAAGACCTTCCGCACCATCCAGACATATATCTACCGTGAAATTTTCTTTTTCAAGTGCAAGCTTTGTAAGCTGCGCCAGATCTTTGTCATCTTCTATTATTAAGATTCTCATAAGAAACTCCTCTTCTTATAATCTGTTATCCATTATATACGCAAATCTCTAAAATTTCTCTAATTAATTTTAAAGCCTGTTTGAAAACCGGACAAAATTTCCCACAAATTGTGGCGCACATCTTGCAGAAAGCCTTTTTCAAACACGCTTTAGAGAAAGAATAGAGATTTCTTTGCTATTTTTATAATGCTGAATGAAAGGTAGAAAAGAGGAAATTTTTTGAAAAGAAAACATGCCCTGAAAGGGATTTTATTTATTCTCCCTAGCTTTGCAGGAGTCTGTGTATTCTGGCTGCTTCCTTATGTGGATGTGATCCGCAGATCTTTTTTTGGAGCTGTAAATGGAGTGTTTACTGGATTTATGAATTATCAGATGATATTTTCCAATCAGGCATTTCTTCTTGCCGGGAAAAATACCTTGCGGTTTTTCGGAATCTGTATTCCGTTACTGGTGGTTTTGTCACTGGCAGCTGCTGTCCTGCTAAATGGACTTGGAAAAAATCAGAAGCAGCTGATGAAAACCGCATTTCTGCTTCCAATGGCCATTCCAGTTGCTTCTGTGGCAATTTTATGGAAAGTACTCTTTAATGGACAGGGGCTTTTGAACCATTTTCTGGAAATGTTGTCGTTGAAAAGTATAGACTGGTTGAATACAAAGGCTACCTTCTGGGTGCTGGTGATCAGTTATATTTGGCGAAATTTAGGGTATGACATTGTACTGTGGCTGGCAGGCCTTTCCACAATTCCGGAATCTCTTTATGAGGCAGCAAAGGTGGATGGAGCAGGTGCCTGGAAATGCTTTACCAGGATTACCTGTCCCAATCTTTTACCCTCTCTTTTTACCATTGTAGTTCTGTCGCTGCTGAACGGCTTTAAAGTATTCCGGGAGGCTTATCTGGTCGCAGGAGATTATCCACAGGAGAACATGTATCTTCTGCAGCATCTGTTCAATAACTGGTACAGAGACCTGGCCATGGATAAGATGGCGGCTGCGGCAGTGGTTACTGGAATTGCGATCATGGTTCTGGTACTTTTACTGCAAAAAGCATGGGAAAGAGAGGATTAAGAAGTGAAAAAGATAACTTGTTTTTTTCTTGTACTTTTAGCTTTGGTCTTTATATTTCCTGTTTTATTTCTGGTAGTTGGTTCTCTTATGGGAAAAAATGAGCTTACAGATCTGCTGTTTCCAGTGCTGCAGGAGGGGGCGAAAGGATATGCTTCCTGGAAGCTGTTTCCGGAATATCCGACTCTGAAACATTATGTGGAAGTACTGCTGGATTCACCGGAATTTTTCGTAATGTTCTGGAACTCGGTGAAGATTACGGCTGGTGCCCTCGCTGGCGGGCTTCTGGTTGGAATGCCTGCTGCATGGGGATTTGCCAAATTTGATTTTCCAGGGAAAAATATATTGTTTACTTTGTATATTGCACTGATGATGATGCCGTTTCAGGTTATGCTTCTTGGCAATTATCTGGTGTTGGATAAAATTGGGCTTCTTGACTCGCTTTTGGGGATTATTTTCCCGGCGTTTTTTTCTACATTCCCCATATTTATTATGTACCGCTTTTTCAAAGGGATTCCTCTGGCGTTTCTGGAAGCGGCAAGACTTGACGGTGCAGGTGAGCTTAAACTGTTTTTTATAGTTGCCATCCCCTTGGGCTCACCTGGCGTCATTTCTGCCATTGTTCTGGGCTTTCTGGAATACTGGAATCTGATCGAACAGCCGATGGCATTTTTGAAAACAAAAGAATTGTGGCCGTTGTCTTTGTACCTGCCTAATATTGAGTTGGAGCAGGCAGGGTTTGCATTTGCGGCCTCTGTGGTGGCGCTGGCCCCGGCAGTTCTGGTATTTTTGTCCGGACAGGACTACCTGGAGCAGGGAATTGTCTCTACGGCGGTAAAGGAATAAAAAGAGAAACAACTGGAAAGTGACGATAAAAAACGACAGTTTGATAAAATATATTGTCAATGGAATTTAAAAGAAATAGTTAGAATGCAGAGTGTTTTACAAATATGTTCAGGAACAGAATGGGAGTTTGACATGAAGAAAAAATTAATTCAGGCAACTTGCCTGTTTTTTGTAATGATGCTGATTTTTACCATATTGTCAAGAGTTTCGGATTCTGTAAATGTGATACAGATCCAGACTAAGAACCCGGCAAATCAGATGATCACTCATGAGGTGAAAGGCTCTGGAAAAGTGGAGGGTAGTCAGGAAGTGGCGGTGTTTGTACTGGAAAATCTGCAGGTGGAGCAGGTGATGGTACATGCAGGGCAGACTGTGAAAAAAGGGGATATTTTATTGAAGCTATCCCAGAACAGCATTCAGGCGGCTTTGAAGAATCTGGATGATAAAGTAAAAACTCTGGAAGGGCAGGCAAAGGATCTGGAAAGCCAGAAAAAGGTGAACAGCCAGAAGCGTGCAGCGGAGCAGACATGGGCTGGAAATTCTTATGATCTGGCTGTGCAAAGCGGAAATGTTTCCGTGGATAATGCAAGGGCGGAAGTTCAGATAGCCCAACAGCGGCTTGACGAATTTTACAGGGAAAAGGAAGCAAAGACTTCCGGGGATGATTTAAGTGGCTTCACAGATGGAGAGGAAGGGTTTAATGATGGTGAGACCACTGTAACACAGGAGGATGATTCCGCCACAGAAACTGCCCTTCAGGATGATCTGCGAGCCAGACAGGAAGCATTAAATGAAGTGATCGCGGGAAGAAACCAGACTCTGGCAAGTGCCGGAAAAGCTCTGTCCGATGCCAGTGCGCCGGAGTCTTCAGACAGTACCTTGGAGAACGTACAAAGAGAACTGGAAAATGCCAGAGCAGATATGGAAAAGATTACAGTGCTTCAAAGCACAGAGGGAGTGATTTCGTCTCCTTCTGACGGTGTGATCAAAAGTCTGTCTGTGCAAACCGGAGACCTTACAGGACAGACCGCAGCAGTAGTTTTATATTCAGCCGATGGTACTCTTCGAATGACTGGTACCATCTCAAAAGAAGATATAAAATATGTATCTGCCGGTGCAGATGTGAAAATCACAGATAATAACAATAATGATATTTCTGGCGCAACAGTGGAAAATATAACAGAAAATAAGGAGGAGAATGATATTCGTGACCTGTCCATCATAATGCTGGAGGACAGTCTGTCCATCGGTCAGAGCGGAGATTTTTCCATATCAAAAGATGCTGGGCCTTATTCCTGCTGCGTTCCGCTTTCAGCGCTGTACCAGGAGAATGGGAAGGTCTATGTGTATGTTACAGACACAGAAAATACAGTGCTTGGAACGGTAATGGTTGCAAGAAAAGTGGAAGTTACTGTGCAGGATAAAAACCAGACAACTGCTGCATTGGGTGAGGGAAGCCTTTCTACGGATCAGGCTGTGATCGTCCAGGCAGACAGGGAACTGAAGGATGGAAGCAGGGTGAGGATTTCTGAAAATTAGCATGGAAAGTAAAAAGAAGAATTATTTTTTAAAATATATGAGAATAATTATGACAGCATTGCTGGCCTCCTTTTTATTTTATTCTGGAATGAAAGATTATGTGAAGGTGGGAAAAACAGACATAGCGGTGGTTGAACTGTATGAAGATTATCCTGCAGTAAACCTGGCAAAGCAGATCTGGGAAAATTATCAAAGTGATGATGAGATTGCAGATCTCTGTTTTGCGTGGAATGGAGGCGTTCAGGTGGTTACGAATCCAGAGGATTTCAGACAGGCAAATGCTCGGGTGACAGGCGTTGTGGGAATGGCTGCTTTGTACGACCGACAGGCTGCTTTATTAGAAGAGAATGATGAAACCGGATGCGTGATCGATAAAGACACAGCCCTGGAGCTTTTCGGCAGTGAAAATTGTGCGGGAAGTCAGTTGACTGTGGGAGAGCAGATTTACGAAGTGCGAGGTGTGGTATCCTGGAATCAGCATATGATCCTTATCCGTCCGCCACAAAAAAATCTGGTTTGCACTCAGGTTTTGATCCGAGGTAAAAAAGGTCAGGAACTGGAGGGTGCTGCATCTGATTTTCTCGTGGGAAACGGACTATCCGGAATATTAGTGGATGACAGCTGGCTGGAAGTGATTTTGCCCTGGTTTCCAGTGACTTTTCTTGTAATGCTTATAAGAACTGTTTCCAGGTGGCTGTATGAGATGGAGCGCGGAACCTGGGAAAATGGAATTCAAAGAAGTAGAGAAAAGAAAATTGATTTTAGAAAATGTAGCTGCTTTGTTATTAGAATTTTACTGTGGGGAATCGGCCTTTTTTTTTGCGTAAGGCTCTTATCCCATATTCCCCAAAGCTGGCTGCCGGACAAATGGTCAGATTTCTCTTTCTGGCCTGCGAAGCTCCGGAAAACAATGGAAGCTTTCCGCTGGTACATCATGTTCCCGAAAACTATGGCGCAGGCGGAGCGGCTGATGAGCGGAATTGGCTGTATTATAAAATGTGGGGCAGCAGCACTGCTTATAGGGGCGGTGTAGGCTGTCTTTTTTTCTTTTTTGCCAAAAGAATTTTACAGATGAAGAAATATTTTGGTACATTTTTTTCGAGACTTTTCTTTAAAGTGTTTGCCAGACTGGAGCGCAGGTATTATAATAGACTTTAAGACCCTGAATAGGGAAAGAAGATTTACAGTCGCTGTTTACTGGGAAAAAAGAACCAGCTGCCAGAAGAAAAGGCAGGACGGCGGCGAGTTTGTTACTGTTCATTGGTAAGGTTCGCGAAGCCTGTTGCTGTGAACGAAGTGAACAGGAACATGAGTTTTTATGAGATAAGGAGAGATTGAATGAGTAAGATTGCCATTGTAACGGACAGTAACAGCGGCATTACACAGGAGGAAGGACGCAGACTTGGAGTGTCTGTTATTCCTATGCCTTTTTTTATTAATGAGAAAATGTACCTGGAGGGAATTACCCTGAGCCAGGATGAATTTTATCAGTGGCTGAAGTCGGATGCTTCTATTTCCACTTCCCAGCCAAGCCCGGGAGAGACTATGGGATTATGGGACAACCTTCTGAAAGAGTATGATGAGATTGTACAGATCCCCATGTCAAGTGGTCTCAGCGCTACCTGTGCTACTGCAATGGGACTTGCCCAGGAGTATGAGGGCAGAGTGCACGTGGTAGATAATCAGAGAATTTCCGTAACCCAGCGTCAATCTGTGGTGGACGCGATTGCCCTTCGGGATGCAGGTAAAAGCGGAGCTGAAATTAAGAGGATCCTGGAAGAAGAGAAATTTAATTCCAGTATTTATATTACCTTGGAAACCCTGAAATATCTGAAAAAGGGCGGCAGGATCACACCTGCTGCAGCTGCAATAGGTACCGTTTTGAATCTGAAGCCGGTGCTGCAGCTCCAGGGTGAGAAGCTGGATGCTTTTGCCAAGGTAAGAGGCAAGAAGCAGGCCAGACGTACTATGCTGAAGGCTATGAAGGCAGATTTTGAGGGACGCTTTGCACCGTTTGTCCAGAATGGAGAAATGTGTCTTCAGGCTGCTTACACAGGTAATCCGGAAGAGGCAGAAGAGTGGAAGCAGGAGATGCAGGAAACCTTTCCTGGTATGGAAATCCATATGGATCCGCTGTCACTTAGTGTGGCATGCCATATTGGATATGGTTCTCTTGCAATCGCATGTTCTAAGAAAGTGACTGCATAGAAGCTAAGAAATGGCTATAGTTTATAAACATTAGTTTTGGATGTCACCTATAGATAGTAATTGAAAAGAATTGATTTTTTTAGAAAAGATTCCGAAATAGAATATATATTTTCGGAACGAATTCAGAAGAAAACAGAAGTATTCTCTCTGAGAAGAAAATTTAGGAGGATTTATGAAAAAACTTACAGACTACATGGCAGAAGAGCTTTCTGCAGCATTTGAAAAAGCAGGATACGATTCATCCTACGGTAAAGTAGGCGTTTCCAACCGTCCTGATCTTTGCGAATACCAGTGCAATGGTGCCATGGCGGGAGCTAAGGCTTATAAGAAAGCACCATTTATGATCGCAGATGACGTAGTGGGCAATCTGGCAGATTCCAAAGTATTTTCCATGAAAGAAATGGTAAAGCCCGGATTTATCAACCTGAAAGTCAGCGAAGAGTTTCTTGCAGATTATCTGAAAGAGATGGAGAAGGATGAGAAGCTTGGTGCAGACACAGCCAAAGAGCCGAAGACCATCGTAATCGATTACGGCGGACCGAATGTTGCCAAACCTCTTCATGTAGGTCATCTCCGTTCTGCAATTATTGGTGAAAGTATTAAGAGAATCGGTCGTTTCGTAGGCCATAAGGTGATCGGTGATGTTCATCTTGGTGACTGGGGACTTCAGATGGGACTGATCATTACAGAGCTGAAGCACAGACAGCCGGAGCTTGTATATTTTGATGACAGCTATACAGGTGAATATCCTGCAGAGGCACCTTTTACTATCAGTGAGCTTGAGGAGATTTATCCATGTGCAAGCGGCAAATCCAAGGAGGATGAGGCATACCGTCAGGAAGCACTGGAGGCAACTCATCTTCTTCAGCAGGGTAAGCCGGGGTACATGGCTCTCTGGAACCACATTATGAGTGTTTCTGTTACAGACCTTAAGAGAAACTATGCGAATTTGAACGTATCCTTTGATCTGTGGAAAAAAGAGTCTGATGCGCAGCCTTACATTCCGGACATGGTAGAGATGATGAAGGAAAAAGGCTTTGCATATGAGGATCAGGGAGCGCTTGTTGTAGACGTTAAAGAGGAGACCGATACCAAGGAAATCCCGCCATGTATGCTTCTGAAATCAGATGGAGCATCTCTTTATACTACTACAGACCTTGCCACAATTGTAGAGCGTATGAAGCTGTTCCAGCCAGATGAGATCCTTTACGTTGTTGACAAACGTCAGGAGCTTCATTTTATTCAGGTCTTCCGCTGCGCAAGAAAGACCGGTCTTGTGAAAGAAGACACAAGGCTTTCCTTCCTTGGCTTCGGTACTATGAATGGAAAAGATGGCAAACCGTTTAAAACAAGAGAGGGCGGTGTTATGCGCCTTGAGAACCTGATTGCCGATATTGATGAGGAAATGTTCACAAAGATCGTAGAGAACAGAAGTGTCCGTGATAAAGATGCAAGAGATACTGCTAAGATTGTAGGTCTGGCAGCAATTAAATATGGCGATCTTTCCAATCAGGCTACCAAGGATTATATTTTTGATGTAGACCGCTTCACCTCTTTCGAGGGAAATACAGGTCCGTACATCCTTTATACAATCGTTCGTATCAAATCCATCCTGAACCGTTATGTGGAAGCAGGCGGAAATCTTGAAGCAGGTGAGATCCTTCCGGCATCTAACGGCAGCGAGAAGAACCTGATGCTTCAGCTCAGTGGATTTGGAAGTATGATCGAGAGTGCATTTGAGGAAAAAGCTCCGCATAAAATCTGTGCATATATTTATGAGGTTTCCAATGCATTCAACAGCTTTTATCATGAGACCAAGATCCTCAGTGAAGAGAATCAGGCGCAGAAGGAATCCTATATCCGTCTTCTGCAGCTGACCAAGAGAGTGCTTGAGACAAGTATTGATCTTCTTGGATTCGAGGCACCGGATAAGATGTAATAAAATAATAAGCAGATTATGAGGGCATGGTCTGTGGTATGGAGCTGCGGCACTTTCTGGAAAAGCTGGAAGTGAGCGGCTCCTTTTTTCTTTACGCAAGCGACGTGACCAGGTTCATGCCTGCATGAGACGCTGACGGCTGCTGCGATAAGAGGTAAAGCTTACATAGTGTGTTTTGTCTCATTTTTGTATCGTTATGCTTTAAGGCAGAAAGGAAATGTCAGATGAAAGCGAAACATCATACAAATTTTCTGCCGGACAGGGTGTTTTCCTATTTTCAGAAAGAATGGAAAGTGCTTCTGGCAGTGACTATATCCGGTTTGATCTATAATATCGGCCTTCTGGCAGGTCCCTGGTTTGAGGGGAAAATGACCGGCTGCCTGGTGGATATCCTGAAAGGGGCTGACCAGTTTTCAGATATGCTGGTTCTGGTGCTGGGCTATGTGACCGCCATTGCAATTGTCCAGACTGCCAGATATATCAAGAGGTTTTATGTGCGGCGTTTTGCCAACAATGTAAATCGCAGAATGAAAGAAATCCTGTATGCCAGTCTGGTGCGGAAAAGTCGTGCAAGCCTTCGGGAAGAGGGGGAGGGAAGCATTATGACCAAGGCAATACTGGATGTGGATGACTGCGTAGAGGGAATGCGCAAATTCACTACGGAGATTTTTGATACAGGAGTTGCCCTGGCTGCTTATGCAGGAATGCTTTTGTGGTATGATTTCAGGCTTGCCTTGCTTTGCATGATTTTCCCGCCGGTTTCTTATATGACGGCGGAAAAAATGAAAAAAATGATCCAGATAACCGGAACTGCATACAAAGAGCAGTCTGGACATTTAAGTACAGCGACTCTGGATCGGGCGGAAAATGCTGTTACATACCGTGTTTTTGGATGTGAAGAGGATCGCCGCAAGGCATATGAAGAAAATCTTACCGCTTATGAAAAGTCAGCAGTAAAAGCGAATATCTGGAATTCCATCATGCCGCCTTTGTACCGGATCATTTCCATGACCGGGGTACTGTTTATCCTGTATTTTGGACAGAAAAATGTTCTGGGAACAGGCTGGAGCACATGGACGATTGCATCTTTTACTACTTTCCTGGCATGTTTTGTGAAGCTGTCCGTGAAGTCATCCAGTGCAGCGAAGCTGTTTAATGCAGTGCACAAGGCGCAGATTTCCTGGAAGCGTATTAAGCCGCTTTTGACAAAGCAGGAAGAAATTCCAAAGAGTGAGAAAAATGTGTCTGGAATTCTGGAAAATGGGAAAGTGGAAAAGATCGAAAATGTGTCTGCTAAACATGCAGAAGAAACATTGTCGCAGAAGGAACTATCTCAGCTAGAGATAGCCCAGTCAGAAATTCGTTACAGGAACGTAAAACAATTGCAGGTCCGTCATCTGAATTTTGCTTATCCGGATGGGAAACAGATTCTGAAGGATATTTCCTTCAAGGCTGAAAAAGGGCAGATAATCGGAATTACCGGACCAGTGGCCTGCGGAAAGTCTACTTTGGGAAAAGTATTTTTGTGCGAGTATCCATATGAAGGTCAGATTCTTGTGGATGGCAAAGAGCTTCAGAATATGCCCCAATCCTGGCAGACGAATATCATAGGCTATCTTGGTCATGATCCGGAGCTGTTTAACGACAGCGTGGAAAACAATGTGCTTATGGGTGAACAGAAAAAGACAGAGGATTTCCTGAAAATGGTTTGCATGGCAGAAGAAGTAAATGAGATGGATGATGGTTTACAGACTCTGGTAGGAAATGGTGGCGTACGTCTTTCGGGCGGACAGGGAAAACGTCTGGCTCTTGCAAGAACTCTTTGCCACAAAAAAACGGTTCTGATTCTGGATGATCCTTTTTCGGCTTTGGATAAGAGCACAGAGAGACAGATTTTTGCCAATTTAAAAGCACAGTCGAAAGAGAATATTGTGCTGCTGATTTCCCACCGTTTGTATCTGTTTCCGCAGATGGATCAGATCATCTGGATGGAAGATGGAAAAACAGTGGTGGGTACGCATGAAGAATTGCTTGAGAAGGTACCGGAGTATAAGAAATTATTTACTGAGGAAGGAGGTGCAGAGAGTGAAGACAGACAGAAATAAGAACAACTTGAAATCAGAAGAAAATATGATTTTGAAAAAGAGCAGAAGGTCAGATGCAAATGTTTTTCCGGCAGAAAACAGGGGCATAGGGAAATTTGCAAAAGCGAAAAAAAGACAGGTAAAAGGTGTGATCTGGAAAACAGTTCTGCAGCAGAAATGGCTGTCTATGGGTATTGTTTTTGCTGTAGCAGGCGCAGTGGTAACGGCTCTTATCCCGCCGCTGATCCTGGCAAAAATCGTAGATACAGTCACAGCGGGAAAAGCCGTGACATTCTGGGTGATTTTCCTTTATTTTGCAATGCTTGCACTTACCGGATTCATGGAATCTGCCAGGGAAGGTCTGCTTACCGTATTTGGGCAGAAAATCACACATGCACTTAGAAGCAGCCTTATGGAAAAATTCATATGCCTTACTTCTGACAAACTGACAGGGCTGGAACCTGGAACTCTGGCTTCACGCTTTGTTGGTGATGTAGATACTGTGGAAAATCTTTTTACCTCAGGGATCATCAGTATGTTTGCTGACGCCTGCAAGATTATCAGTATTCTGGTGGTGATCTGGTTTGAAAATAAGGGTCTCGCTGTGGTGCTTCTTGTAATACTGCCATTTCTTTTCTGGTTTACCAGACATGTGCAGAAAAACATGCTGGCAGCCCAGATCGAAAACCGTAAGGCTGTGGGAAGAGCCTCTGGACATGTGCCGGAAACCCTTCATAATATCCGTACCATCCATTGCCTTGGCAGGGAAAAATATATGGAAGAGCGTTACGACACTTACATCGGTGAAAGTTACCAGGCAATGGAGAGAACCAATTTTTATGATGCAGTATATTCACCGGTGATCTTGATTTTAAATGCAGTCGTGGTTGCAGCTGTGATGCTGCTTTCAGCATCTGGAAATAAGATGGTGCTCACGTTTTTTGGAATGTCTGCGGGAACTGCAGTGGCTGTGATCAACTATATTTCACAGATTTTTTCGCCGGTGGAAAGTCTTGGAATGGAGATTCAGACCATCCAGTCCGCGGTAGCTGGAATCCATAGGATTAATGAATTCTTTGGGCTGGAGGAGAAAGAAAATGGCGCACAGGAGAATGGAGATACCGAGAAAACCTGGAATAATCCGGCAACAAAAATAGAAGAAAACAGAAATGAAAAGATTAGCCGAAAGGAAGCGATGGCTGATATGGAAGAAAGGCACAGACTGGGAGCTTCTGGCAGTAATAGTTTTCCGTTTGTAGAATTCCGGAATGTAACCTTCGGCTATGATGAGCATGTGGTGCTGGAACATCTGAATTTCAAGGTGATGGATACCGATCAGGTGACTCTACTCGGACGAACTGGTGCAGGAAAGAGTACGATATTGAAGCTGCTTCTTGGACTTTATGAGCCGGATCAGGGACAGGTACTGCTCCACGGCATTCCGGCAACGGCTGTGAGGGCTGGAGAACGACGGAAACTCTTTGGATACGTAGAGCAGACTTTTCACATGGTGCCGGGAACCGTACGCGACCAGATTACATTATATGATGACCGGATCTCTGAGCGTCAGGTAAAGGCTGTTGCAGAGCTTACAGGTTTAAAAGAGGCGATTGAGAGTCTGGAAAATGGTTACGATACTTATTGCACCCCGGAGATTTTTTCCCAGGGACAGTGGCAGCTGCTATCCATCGCCAGGGCAGCAGTGGCAGAGCCCAAACTGCTTCTTCTGGATGAGATTACTGCAAACCTGGATGCGGAGACAGAGAAGGCTGTTCTGGCCGCATTGAAACGTGTGGCAAAGGATCGTACCGTTATTTCCATTTCACACAGAACGTCCGCAGAACTGGGAAGGACGATTCAGATTTAATCTGAGATTGTGAAAAGCACTTATAAAATTTTTATAAAGTGCTTTTCACAGTGGACTTTAAATGTTATAATTCTGATTACATTCTTACATGTCTGATCTGGAGTTTTTTATCATGCTTCAGAATAGCGGGCATTTCATAATCACTAATTTTTATTCTGTTTATATTTATCATTTGCCGGAAGTCATCGGCAGCATTCACTTAATTTACGCGGACAAGGAGTTGAAGCCTTTTTTGTCTCGTTTTTGTTGTTGGTAAAGGGTTGCGTTTTATGTGAAAATCGAGGTGATTATCATCAATCTTACAGGTATGATCTTGAAAATGCGTTACTGTATCCTGGAGCAGGTAGGCGCAGGTGGGGAGGGGCATTTGTACCTTGCCAGGGATATGGAGCTTGGAAATTACTGGGCAGTAAAAGAACTTCCCCTTGAGAAAAAGCGTGAAGCCAGACTGCTGCGGCTTCTGGAACATCCATCCATTCCACGGATGGTAGATTATGTGGAAAATGGAAATCACTGTTATCTGATCATGGAATATATTCGTGGAAAGTCCCTTGGACAGATGTTAAAGGAGGGACATGTTTTTGCAGCGGATGAGCTTCTTTCCTACGGAGACACTGTGCTTGCAGTTCTGGAATATCTTCATGGGCAAAAGCCGCCGGTATATTATGGGGACTTGAAACCGGATAATCTTATGCTTTCAGATTCGGGCAAATTGTATCTGGTGGATTTTGGGAGCGCGGTGTTTGGATTTGGAGAAAATCAGCGGATCTGTATGGGAACAGAAGGCTTTGCAGCTCCAGAACAATATGAGGGAAAAGTAAACAGCTCCAGTGATCTTTATGCTTTGGGAAAAACATTACAGGCGCTGGCAGGAAAAAACTGGTTATCTGTTTTGTGGAAAGTTCCGGGATTTGCTTTGTTTCTCTATAAATGTACCCGGCCTCAGGGGAAAAGACGATTTGATAATGCGGCACAGGCAAGAAAAATGCTTTCTGGTATAGGAAAAAGAAAAGGGCTTGCCAGAAAAAATGCAGCGGTGGTGATTGGAACTACGGGGATTTTGCTGGCTGCAGGTGTATTTCTTGCAGGATCAGAGCAGCAGGCAGCTTTCGAAAGTGCATTGGCAGAAGTAACGAAAGGATATTACGAGATAGAGGAAAATGAGTCTTCTTCGTTGTCAAAGAAATTTGCAGCAGAAGCGGATAAAAAAAGTACAGACAAAGAAGCAGATAAATTTCTTCTTAAAAAATGCGAGCATGCAGAAAGTGCTTTGCAAAAACTGCAAAAAGAATATACGAAAGATGAAGAGCAGAGAAAATTGCTTTTATTATTGGCGGTAAATGCGGAACTTCAGAAAGAGTGGGAACGGGCCGCCGTGTATTATGAGCAGCTGCTTTTGTATGCGCCGGAATTTGCAGAAGGGTATGGGAAATATGGACTGTTCCTTTTGCGAAGAGGTCAGAAGAATTCCAGCAGGAGACTTTATGTTTTATACAGAAGCAGTAAGGCAGATGGGACGGATTGTAAGAGCGTTGAAATCTGGGAAAAACAGATGGAAAGTGAAACAGGTGAGGGAAAATGAAAAGATGGAGAAGCATAAGGAGAAAAATTGCGAAAAATTCAAATCGAAGAGGTATATATTCGCACAGCATCTGGAATAACTTTCGGAAACCTGGAATTTATCTGATGGTGACAGTGATTTTACTTATTACCAAAGTTGGTATACTTTACACTTATGGTGGGGAATTTGGAGGATTTGATATCGATATTGGTGCTGATGAAGGTATATTTGATAATTGGGAGGAGGCTGAAGGAAATCAGGAAACTACGGAGCCAGAGCAGAAAGAAAATGGGGGCAGTAATGGTAATGAGAGTAATAACAACCGCAATAGTGACAGCGCGAATGGCGGTACTAGCAGTAATGACATAGAAAATGACGGTAATAATAACAGTCATAATAGCGGCAGCAGTAACGATAACAACAGCGGGAATAATAACAATAATAATAGCAACGCAGGAGCTGGCTTGTCGAAAACAGAGAACGGTGACAACACAGGTGATGAGGAGGGCTGGGAAAAACCTCAAGCTGCGGGTGCTGAGAGAAGACCAAAAGAAAACAAGAAAGAAATAAAGAAAGAAAACAGTGTCACGGCAGCCTCACCGGCAAACAAAAACGCAGAGAATAAGAAAACGAATATAAATGCAGACAACATTGACAATGGAACTGAGTCTAAAAGCAATACTACAAAAAAGACTCCCCGTGTAGAGAAGAATAGAGCAAAAAGCAAAGAAGAAAAGTCAGAAGATACCGCAGCAGATGAAAATATAAGTGAAAGCAGGATTACTGCCAGAGAAACAAAGAATACTGATCGGAAAAAAGCAGATAGGTCCAAAGCAAAAATTACGGAAAGTCCTAAAAAAGAAAATACCAGTGAGCACTTGAAACTCACAGGAGCCGGCACGGTTTTTACAGCAGTCGGAATGGCAAAGACATCTCATGGACTTGGATTCTATAACAGAAATGATAAAAATAGAGAAAAAAATGAAAATATAAATAAAAACAATAACATAAATGATAATAAAAATGACACAATACGTTTTGTACACGAAGAAACAGTCCCTGTAAATGAATATCCTGAAATACAAGTTATAAGAACTACCGGTGAGCAGGATGTTACAATTCTGTCTTTGAACCTAAATGGTGATGAGATTTTCTGGCACCAGAAGGGGGATACCCTTATATTTGACCAGCCGATTACAGCGAAGGAAAATACTGTGAAGGTGATTGCGGTAATAGATGGGAGAAGAATTGTGCATATGCCTATATGGGAGTTTTGAAAGTGTGCATCAATTGTTACTGGTCATGGAGTGAATGGTAACCATTAACTAAGATTTTGCCATCTGGACGTTATAAAGAAATGATGTTATAATTAACACCCATATAGCGAAAGACTTGAAAAATCAACGACAAAAATTACATGACGGTACAGGAGGCAAAACACAGATGTACAAAGCTATTTTATTTGATCTGGACGGAACTCTCACCGATTCCGGGGAGGGAATCACCAAATCCGTACAATATGCTCTGGAGAAGGTAGGAAAACCAGAACCAGATCTTCAGAAGCTGCGCATTTTTGTGGGACCGCCCCTTTTGGAGCAGTTTCAGGAATATGCGGGAATTGACGAAGAAACAGCAAGAAAGGCAGTTGAGATTTACAGAGAACGATACGCACCAGTGGGGATTTATGAGAATGAACTGTATCCTGGCATTCCGGAAATGTTATCCGGACTGAAACAAAGAGGATACAAGCTTGCCATTGCGTCTTCCAAACCAGAGAATTTCGTGAAGATCGTTGCGGAATATTTCCATATTGATTCTTATTTTGACGAGATGGTTGGAAGTGAGCCTGAGGGTAGACGAACCAATAAGACAGAGGTGATCGAGGAAACTCTGAAGCGGCTGGGATTTTCTGAACACCGTGACCAGGTGATCATGGTGGGGGATAAAGAGCATGATGTATTTGGGGCAAGACGCGCCGGATTGGAATGCATTGCAGTTTCCTATGGGTACGGAACCGAAGAAGAACTGAAAAATGCCCATCCTTTTAAAATTGTGAATTCGGCAGAGGAAATACTGGATTTTTTCGCCTGAGCCCCAGAAGAAAACAGAAAATGCCGGTTTTGGCATGGAAGTGTCTGTATCCGGTGGGAATCCATTTTGTGCTTTCCCAGCTTGTCTCCTATCTGGGACTGTATTTTCTGGTGCAGCGGACTGGCGCAGATATGAGTGCATATTACCAGCATGTGCTTATGCTGACTGGTCTGACAGGGATTTTGGCTGCAGTTCCCTGCATATTGTTGTATCGGGGCGATTTTTCAAGAAGAAAAGAAACCGGGATATTATATCCTGCAGCTGATCGTCACCTTCCTGTTCCTGAAATTCTGGGGTTTCTTATAATTGGCGCATTTCTTGGTCAATATGGAAACATTCTGGTAGGGCTTTTTCAGCAATATTTGAATCCGGAAGCTTATCAGGAAACTCAGTCCTTGATTTCCGAGGGGAAAAGTATCTGGAGTCTGATTTTCTGGATGGGGATTGCAGCACCTTTTGCAGAAGAGGTTATTTTCCGCTGGCTGGTATTTCTTCGTATGAGAGATAATATGCGCGTGATCACAGCTGCACTGTTTTCAGGACTGACATTTGGAATTTACCATATGAATCTGCTCCAGGGAGTGTATGCAACTATTATGGGATTGCTTTTCGCATTGATCCTGGAATGGAGAGGAAATCTGTTTGCCAGTGTATTTCTTCATATGGGGGCAAATATCTGGAGCCTGCTGGTCAGTGATGTGATGCTGTACATGCTGGATCATACAGGAGCCACATCCGTAATTGCACTGAATCTGTTTCTTGTTTTTGCAGGAACTTATGGTATCTGGAGATGCTATAAGAATTATCAGAAACGAGGATGTACGAGGCTGATATAAAGCATAATCAGAAATATATTAAGAAAAATAGAAGACCTTCTTACAAAATCCTGGAAAAACAGGGGAGATTGTGAGAAGGTTTTTTGTTGGCGCATTCCACTTTATAAACATTTAAGAATTTCCCGTCTTGAATTTAAAGTACACATATGCTATCTTAAGTGTATTAAACGTATTAATACACTTAGAAAGGAGGAGGCCTGTCTATGATCGTTTTAGATTATCAGGACAGAAGGCCACTGTACGAGCAGGTGGAGGAGAAATTCCGGAACCTGATCCTGAAGGGAGTACTGGAGCCAGGCTCCAGAATGCCCTCTGTGCGGCAGCTGGCCATGGAATTATCGATCAACCCCAACACCATCCAGCGAGCCTACATGCAGCTGGAACAGGAGGGACTGATCTACCCGGTTAAAGGAACAGGAAATTTTATCGCAGACAGTGAAGAAGTGCGTAAGCTTAGCAAAGCTTCCTATACAAAAGAACTAAAAGCCATGATTCAGAAGGGAAAGGCTATGGGAATGAATGAGGAAGAGCTGATCTATATTATCGGGGAGTGTTACAAGGAGGAGAAGCCATGATAGAAGTCAAAGAATGCAGTAAGGCGTTTGGCACTGTCAAAGCGGTCAATAAAGCAACTCTGGATGTTGGAGTGCGGGAAGTGTTTGGTCTTGTGGGCAGTAACGGCGCCGGGAAAAGCACCCTGCTTCGGATGATGGCTGGAATTATAAGGCCAGATGAAGGGGAAATCCAGATTGACGGTATGCCAGTGTATGAAAATGAAGAAGCAAAGAAATTGTTTTTCTATATCTCAGATGACAGTTATTTTCCGGCAAATTATACAGCAATGGATCTGGTGCGCTTTTACCGGAACTTCTATCCTCAGTTTCGAACCAGGTTTTTTCATGAACTGATGGAACAATTCCATCTGGAAGAAAATCGCAGAATTGCAACTTTTTCCAAAGGTATGAAAAAACAGGTTCTGGTAATCATCGGTGTGTGCGCGGCAACGAAATATCTGTTTTGCGATGAGACCTTTGATGGACTTGATCCGGTAATGCGTCAGGCAGTAAAGAGCCTGTTTGCGTCGGAGATTATGAACCGGGAATTTACTCCTGTGATCGCGTCTCACAATCTGCGCGAACTGGAGGATATCTGCGACCATGTCGGGCTTTTGCATAAAGGGGGGATTCTTCTTTCCAAAGATCTGGAAGACATGAAATTTCACATTCACAAGATACAGTGTGTGCTTAGCGGAAGACAGCAGGAAAAAGAACTGGAAAAGGAACTTCAGGTTTTGAAGGTGCAGCATCAGGGGTCTCTTCTTATGATAACAGCCCGGGGAACCAGAAGTGAGATCATAGAGAAGATCCAGGCCAAAAATCCTCTCTTTATGGAGGTGCTTCCTCTGACCCTGGAGGAAATTTTTATCAGTGAAACGGAGGTGGCAGGCTATGAAATCAAAAATTTATTCTAGCAGATATATGAAGGTGTCATCAAAAGGCATGATGTGGATTCCGGCTTTTGTGACCATCGGATTTCTTCTGGCATTTCCGGTGGCAGAGCTGATCATGCTGGGAAACTGGTTTGGAATGGGATACACCACCAGTGAGATCAATGCACTTTATGCAAATCTGTGGCAGGATGGATTTATGCTCACCGGACTTGCAGTTGCGGCAACTGCAGCATTGTTTAACGGAATCAGCCAGTTCTGGTATCTTTATTCACCGCGGAAAATTGATTTCTATCACAGTCTTCCGGTGAAACGAAGCAGAATGTTCTGGCATAAGACTTTGCAGTCCCTTTTGTATTATTTGCTTCCATATCTGGCAATGGAATTTTTCTCCGTCTGCATCGGGGCAATGAGGGGATTTTTCAGCCTTCATCTTATGAAACTGGCATTTTTGATGATGGTATTTCATTTGCTTTTATATCTGCTTTTGTATTTTTCGGTTGTGTTGGTAATCTGCATTACCGGCCATCTGCTTATGGGAGCTCTTCTGCTTATTGCAGTGGCTGCTTATGGACCGGTGCTTTCTGTTACTCTGCAGTTTTACGAAAAAGTCTTTTATTATACCAGCAGTGTAGGTGTCTATGGCTATATAAAAGGCTTGAGAGAAATGGCGTCACCAGTCATCCTTGCCTACACCTTTGTGGGAAAATATGCAGAAGGAAATTATGGTGGCATTCTGGGAATTGTGCTTCTGGTGACAATCGCTTTTGGCGTTCTTGGATATTATGCATTTGTAAACAGAAAATCCGAAAGAACCGGTATGGCCTTTGTTTTTCCATGGGTTGGCACAATCATAAGATTTATGATTGTGGTTCCCGGAGGACTTGGAATCGGACTTATTTTCTATATGCTTCCAAGTGACAATTCCAGAATTGTATGGTGGATTTTCGGATTGATTTTTGGAACCCTTCTTTCAGGAGGGATAATGGGAATTATTTATTACAGGGATTTCCGAAAATTTTTCTCCAATAAAATACAGTTTGTGGTAAGCGGGGCCTGTGTAGCATTTGTGGCCTGTATGTTCTTATTTGACCTGACTGGATACGACAACTATATCCCTTCTTATGATAAAATCGAAAATATTGCAGCTGAATTTACGGATGGCGGTGGATGGGAGAATACTTATAGCGTTGAAATAAATGAAGATGGCAAGATTTCCACACAGGATTCCGGATATTATAGGAATGGAGATCTTCTGGGCAATAATCTGGGCATTAGTCCTGATATTTATGCATGTGTGGAGCAGATTGTGAAGGAAAACAAGGTTATATGCCGATCCCTTTCAGAAGATAGTGACAACAGAGCGCTGTGGAACGGCGATATATGGGATTCTTCTAACGATACATCAAGACTTCAGATGCGTTATGACCTGAAATCCGGAAAAACTGTTTATCGCTCTTATATGGTCAGCACAGAGAATCAGAAGAACTTGTATAAAGAGGGATATGCGGAGGGAACCTTAAAGTCTGAGCGCTATTCCATTTTAAAGCTGGATGATAAATATGTGGATGAGGTGCGCTGTGATTTTATTACAGGAGAATCTATTTCCCTTTTCCAGGACAATAAGGCAAAGAGACAGCTGTTGGTGGATGCATTTCGTCAGGATGTAGAGGAGGCGGATCCGGAAGTGCTGACCGGAGAGCCATGTGCAAGCCTGAACATTGAGTATTCCGGAGTACCATCTGCAGAATCAGTTGATGCCATGGTGCCTGGCAGAACCGGAGACTATTATTTTTTCGCATGCTTTTATGTATTCCCGCAGTTCAAAAGGACAGTTGAAATTTTGAAGGAAACAGGGTATCCTGTCTCTATGGAGGATGTGAAGCTGAGCGCTGTGGAAGTGGAATATTATATGAATGAGGAGCACAATGAATATTCTTCTCCTGTAGTTTACGATCAACCGGAACAGCTGGAAGAACTGAAAAAGGTTCTGAGATGTTACCAGATGGTGCCATTCTGGGAAAAAAGGGAAGCTGATAAATGGGCCAGCCTGAAGGTTGTGATTGACGGAGTGGAATCAGAGGCAGCGTGGTCCATAATGGCGAAGGATGTTCCGGAATTTATGAAAGAGGATTCACAGCGGGCATTATCCTTTGAGGTTTTTGAAAAGGAATAAAGAAGGAGAGCTACTATAAAGAATGGGAAAAGCAGTGAGACTGGACAGATTTCTGGCGGATTCAGGAGCAGGTACGAGAACGGAAGTGAAGAAGCTGATCCAGAAAGGAATGGTTCAGGTAAATGGTGAGAAAGCGAAAAAGCCGGAACTGAAAATAGATCCGGAGACGGACGTGGTAGAATTTGGCGGAGAGCATGTTGGAGCAAGGGCAGAGTTTGTGTACTATCTTTTGCACAAGCCTGCCGGATATGTAAGTGCCACAGAAGATACCAGGGAAAAGACAGTTCTGGATCTGGTGCCAAAGGATGGCAGACGGAATCTTTTTCCGGTAGGACGTCTTGATAAGGATACGGAAGGCTTGCTTCTTATTACAGATGATGGACAGCTTGCCCACAGACTGCTTTCCCCGAAGAAACATGTGGATAAGACGTATTTCGCGGTGACGGAAGGAAAAGTGGTGCCGGAGGATATAGAGAAGATCCGGCTAGGTGTGGATATTGGAGATGAGGAGCCGACCTTGCCGGGGAAGCTGGAGATTCTCAGTACATGGAAAGAGGATGATGACCGTAAAAAGGTCGAAGGTGAATCAGGAGCAGTGATAGCCAATTCAAATGCTGCAGGACATAAGGCAGATCCGGAGGGCAGCATCTGGTGTTCTGAAATTCTTCTGACAATCCACGAGGGCCGTTTTCATCAGGTGAAGCGAATGATGGAAGCTGTTGGAAAGAAAGTAATTTATCTGAAACGGATTTCTATGGGGGCGCTGACTTTGCCAGATGACCTGCCGAAAGGAAAGGCCAGGGAACTGACGCCTGATGAACTGGCGGCGCTGAAATGCGAAAACTCCTAAAAGGGTATGTCTGCTTACGCAAATATTGTTGAATATGAAAGTCAGCTGCTTTGCAGCTGTTGACTGTATTTGTAATTCGGGCTATCGCCCTACTTACTCATACGGTATAGCCCGCCCGATATCCATGAATTCGCTCATGCAAGCCTGGCTCATTCATGGCTGCCGTCTGGGACTTTCATTGTAAAATAGCGGAAAAATTAGCGGAAAAATTTGCAAAAACCCTCTTTACACGGAGGGTTTTGTCATGTTATAATACAAAAGTTGCAAACTATCAAACACGCATGGAGATTCCCAGGATGGTGCCCTGCGGTGTGAGGCTGGGTCCGAGAGGAAAAGGATTCATGCGGAAGAATTTAACCAAAAGGAGAAAAAGACATGAGCGTTATTTCAATGAAACAGCTTTTAGAGGCAGGTGTTCATTTCGGACATCAGACAAGAAGATGGAACCCTAAAATGGCTCCATACATCTACACAGAGAGAAATGGTATCTATATCATCGACTTACAGCAGTCTGTAGGAATGGTTGACGATGCTTATAATGCAATCGCTGATATCGTAGCTAACGGCGGAAATATCCTTTTCGTTGGTACTAAGAAACAGGCTCAGGACGCTATCAAGACAGAGGCTGAGCGTTGCGGACAGTTCTATGTAAATGAGAGATGGTTAGGCGGTATGCTTACCAACTTCAAGACTATCCAGAGCCGTATTGCGAAACTGAAAGAAATTGAGACCATGGAGTCTGATGGAACATTCGATGTTCTGCCTAAGAAAGAAGTTATCGCTTTAAGAAAAGAATTAGATAAACTTCAGAAGAACCTTGGCGGTATCAAAGAAATGAAGAGACTTCCAGATGCTATCTTCGTAGTAGATCCTAAGAAGGAAAAGATCTGTATTCAGGAAGCTCATACACTGGGAATTCCGCTTATCGGAATCTGCGATACTAACTGTGACCCAGAAGAACTGGATTACGTAATCCCGGGTAACGATGACGCTATCCGTGCTGTAAAACTGATCGTTTCCAAGATGGCTGACGCAGTTATCGAAGCAAACCAGGGACAGACAGACGCTGAGGGAGAAATCCAGGCTGAGTCTGAAGAGTTCGCTACAGAGGAATAATTTGTGAAAATTCTGGACATCAGCTGTGAATGAGCTATGCCTGCATAGGCATATCCACAGCTGACGGACAGGTCCTTACAACACACTATCATCAGGAGGAAATGAAAATGGCTATTACAGCAGCACAGGTAAAAGAGTTAAGAGAGATGACCGGCGCTGGTATGATGGACTGTAAGAAAGCTCTTACAGCTACAGAAGGCGATATGGATAAAGCAGTAGAGTTCCTTCGCGAGAAAGGTCTTGCTACCGCTCAGAAGAAAGCAAACCGTGTTGCAGCAGAGGGTCTTTGCAAGACGCTTGTTGCTGACGACGCTAAGAACGCAGTTGTTGTTGAGGTTAACTCCGAGACAGACTTCGTTGCTAAGAACGAGAAATTCCAGCAGTATGTTGCAGATGTTGCAGCTCAGGCTCTGACAACTACAGCAGCTGATATCGATGCTTTCCTTGCAGAGGCATGGGCACTTGATACCACTAAGACTGTAAAAGAAGCTCTTGCAGCTCAGATCGCAGTTATCGGTGAGAACATGAACATCCGTAGATTCGCTCAGATGAAAGAGGAGAACGGTTTCGTTGCTTCCTACACACATATGGGTGGAAAGATCGGCGTTCTTGTTGACGTTGAGACAGATGTTGTAAACGACGCTGTCAAAGAGATGGCTAAGAACGTTGCAATGCAGGTTGCAGCTCTGAAACCTCTTTACACAAGCGACAGCGAAGTAAGTGCTGAGTATATCGAGCATGAGAAAGAAATCCTTATGGCTCAGATCCAGAACGATCCTAAGGAATCCCAGAAACCGGAGAAGGTTATTCAGGGAATGATCACAGGACGTATCAAGAAAGAGCTTAAAGAGATCTGCCTTCTTGACCAGGTTTATGTTAAAGCTGAAGATGGAAAACAGTCTGTTGGCAACTATGTAGCACAGGTTGCTAAAGAGAACGGCGCTAAGATCACAATCAAAGGCTTCGTTCGTTACGAGACCGGAGACGGAATCGAGAAGAAAGAAGAGAACTTTGCTGAGGAAGTTGCAAAGCAGATGGGTAAATAATCCATTAACTTAAGTTTTCTTTCTATTATTTTAATAAGTCTGAATTTAAGTATTTAAAGGCCCTGAAAGCCTTATAAACACTACGTTTCACAGTGATTATAAGGTTTTCGGGGCTTTTTTCTATATTTTTCTAAAAAAGTCCTAAATACCGCCAAGCATCGCTGGAAATCACCAAGAATCTCCAAAAATTGAGTATTGAGTAAGGAAAAACTGAGTAAAAGCAAAGGCTTGCAATCTTCAGCGAAGTTACTCAAATTATCAGCGGTTTCATCAGATCGCCATAATTTTCAAAAATCAAATTATAAACTTAAAAACTAATTGCATAAGGAGGAAATCAATATGGCAAGTACAGCGATAGGCGCAGCTGGCGAGGATGCTCGCACAATAACTTTTATGAGCAAAGAACATAAGGAATTCTATTTGGAATATCTGCCTAAATGCAGATGGAAAGACGTATATCATGAAGCATTGGTATATTGTCTTGGAATTGACAGAGATACACGAAAACACGTTAACAAAATTTATGATTTTAAAAATGGCAGTGTGAAGCCAGAATGTCTGCAGGAAGGTGGAGGAAAGACCACTACCACTATCAATCTTGGAGTAGTGTTCCGATTACTTAGCCAATTATGTTGTAACATCGGAATGATTAAAACGCATTGCCATGAAAAGAAAATGGTTTTATTATAATGATATAGATTTTATGTGTGAAAATAATTCTATATTTTTTATTAACTCCATCGTAACTCCATATATCTAATGTATAATTACAGGAAATATTAAAAAGAAATTGTGGGGAGTGATTTTATGTATCGAATATTGGTTGTTGAAGATGAGGATGACATTCAGAAAATATTAGAAAACTATTTGATAGATCAAGGATATGCAGTTACACTGGCGTATGATGGTGTGGATGGGATTGCAAAATTTCACAATGGCGAGTTTGATCTTGTGCTGTTGGATGTTATGATGCCAAAGATAGACGGTTTTGGAGTATGTGAATTAATCCGTAGAGAATCGAATGTACCAATTATCATGCTTACGGCATTAGATGAAGAAGCGTATCAGATCAAAGGCTTTGATATGAATGCAGATGATTATGTCACCAAGCCGTTTTCTATACCCATTTTATTGAGAAAAATTGCAGCAATCTTGAGAAGGACACAAAGAGAAGATGAATTGCAGGTGATTTCTTATAAAACGTTAAGCGTGGATGTGAAGGGGCATCATGTTTATATTTGTAAAGCAGAAAAGGGAGAACAGATAGAGGTTGAATTAACACAGAAAGAATTTGAAATGCTATATGTTCTGCTGATTAACAAAGGAATCGTTTTGACACGCCAGAAACTTCTAAATATGGTATGGGGAGAAGATTATTATGGGGAAGAGCGAATTGTGGATACACATATTAAGAATATCCGCAAAAAGCTGGGAGTAAATCTGATTAGTACAATAAGAGGGGTGGGATACCGGATTGATAAAGAGAATTAAAAACAGTCTGACCATAAAAATTTGCACACTGATTGCTGTCTTACTGGCAGTATCCAGTGGAATTACATATGCGGTAATTGTAGGATTCCTTCCAACCTATTATAGTAAACAGCTACAGAAGGATATTGATTCGGTTTCACAGGAAATGATTGAAACCATTCATTCTTATGAAACGATTAATGAAGCTTCTTATGCCATTGAATTGTTTGAAGCAGGTTCGAAAGTTTCAGTCGTGATTTTGGATGAACAGGGAAATAGGATATGGCCGGCTGAGAGTACAGCCGTGACAGAAGATGTATTGGATAATGGTGTGGTAGAGCAGGGTTATATGGGTGATATGATATTGACACACGAAAATAGCGCAGAGCAAACCACTATCGTACAGGAAGAAAATGCGGCCTATGAAGAGGGAGTAATCGGCCAGGCGGACGTCGTAACAGAGGATGTCGTCCAACAGGCTGATGGAATTGCAGAAGTCGGAGATAATTCAGCAGTGAAACGGTACAGCGTTAAAGTGGGTGGAGAAACATATACAATGATTGTTTCTGGGGGAATGCAGCCAGTCAATCAGGCTCTTGAAATATTATATCAGATACTGCCGTATATCCTTGGAATCGCTATTATAGTTTCCATATTGTTTGCACTGGGGGCATCCCTTTATTTGACATTTCCGATCGTTAGGTTAAGTCAACTGGCTCAAAATATGGCTGCGCTTGATTTTGACAGTTCCTATCAGGGGAAAAGAACAGATGAAGTAGGAGTATTAGGGGAAAGCTTGAATGAGCTTTCCAAAAACCTCTCACGAGCATTGGAAGAACTGAAGAGTGCAAATGAAAAGCTTAAGTCAGATATCGAAATGGAACGCAAGATAGAGAAAAAGAGAATTGCATTTTTTTCAGCAGTGTCCCATGAACTGAAAACACCGATTACAATATTGAAAGGGCACTTGTCCGGAATGCTGCAGGGAGTAGGGGAATACAGGGACAGAAATTACTATTTGCAGCGGTCACTGGAAACCACAGAAAAAATGGAAGACATGGTAAAGGAACTTCTGACTGTTTCACGGATCGAGAATAACAAATTTATTACACAAAAGACCGATATAGCAGAACAGCTCCGCTTGCAGATTGCTGATATGGCTGAACTGATAGAAAATAAAAAACTGGAACTGCAAGTGGAGATCCCAGAACATTTGTATGCAGATGTGAATCCGGTGATGATGGACAAAGTTTTTTCTAACCTTCTGCTTAATGCCATCCGTTATACGCCGGAAGAAAAAGGAAATCATATCAGAGTTTTGCTGAAACCGGGAACAGATACCGAGACGGTATATTGCCAGATTGAAAATACCGGGGTGTTTATTCCGGAAGAAGCATTAGTCCATTTGTTTGAAGCATTTTATCGTGTGGAACAGTCCCGTAACCGCCAGACCGGTGGAAGCGGATTGGGTCTTTATATTGTAAAAATGATCTTGGACCAGCATGGAGCAAGCTATCGTATGGGTAATACATGTGATGGGGTTTGTTTTTCCTTTTCTCTATAAATCACACACAAATCACATATAAACTCCAATTACATTACAAAATTCAATGGTATGGTATGGACATAATAAAAAATGTAAAGGAGTTGGATGTACAATGAAAAGAAAAATTGCAGCTTTATTAATGGGAACTACCTTATCTGTGGCAGTATGCGGCTACAGTGTGCAGGCAATGACTTACGGATATGATATGGGAGGAAAGGTATTTATCTCCGAAGATTCTTCATCTTCCAATCTGACAGAGGAAGAAAAGGAAAAATTATCCGACTGGCATAAGGAAGAAATGCGTAATGAACTTGCTTATCTTGAATGCTACGGTGTTACTTATGATGCAGACAGTGATACACTGTATTATCAGGGGAAAACCGTAAGATGGCTGATTGACCGACAGCTTGAGGATACTTATAAGTCGATCCAGATGCCGGAAGGTGAAATTGATGTCTATACGGTAAGGGAAGACGATTACAGATTAACGGGCGTTCGGATTGCTACACAGGAAGAATATGACCAGCGGACAAAGGAAATGGAAGCGTTGGAAGCAGCGGCTGGAAAAGAATCATCTTATGTACAAGAAGCTGTGGATACAGAAACGGGAAGTACTATTCATATGTTTGCTTACGATGAGGAAACAGTAACGGAAGCCAATGATGGGTCAGCGACGGAAACAGCAGTAGTGACAGAAGATGTGGTGTCAAATTATGCGGAACAGAAGGATACAGTTGAAAATGCAGTGGAAACAGCAGAGGGTACCTGTGTAGTAGGAGATAATCTTAATTCAGAAATAAAGATTCAGGAATATAAGCAGAATGGCATTGACCTCGATTCTGCGACAGGTAGCTGGATGTGGCATGGAAAAGAAGTTCATTTACTAATGGACGAGGATGGAAGTTTTTACCAGAATGGAAGCAAGGAGGCAAAAGATAATAAGATATATCTGATAGTGAAACGGGAAGATGATGGCAGGATTAAAACTGTGAGACAGATTACAATGGAAGAAGTTATGGCACGTATAGCGCATTTGAATTAGAAATTAGATATAAACGTTTGCAAGGTGAAGCATATTGGGAAAATGTTGATTTTGACATTTGAGGATCATGAAGAGAACATGATTGACTGGATTGTGTCATGTTTAGGCATAGGTGTAAAGTCTTTTCAGATTCAGAATACTAAAACGGAAAAATTAAAATTTCGAGATCTAAGAATAGATTTTAGTTGTCGTAAGGTTATAAAAAATAATAGACAAGAATGCACCACAGCTGCGGCTGTGGTGCGAGTTTTTAGGCGGAAAATTTCTGGAAGTTCATACATAATTTTCAAAAATTCTAGAATAAGAATTTACACAGACTCATAATTATGATACAATTATAGCACAAGAAAGAGAGGTGTTCATTATGCCAACAATTATGCCGATTAGAGATTTAAGAAAAACCAGTGAAATATCGGAACTGGCACATAAAAAGCAGGAACCAATATTTATTACGAAAAATGGATATAGTGACTTAGTTGTAATGAGTTCAGAGCTGTATGAACGTTTTGCCCAGACAAACAAGATTGATCAGGCAATTTATGAAGCAGAACAGGAAGTAACAGAAGGAGCAGAGCCGATTTCATTAGAAAGTGCAATGGAACAGCTCAACAAGAAATATTATGGATAAATATGAGATAATGCTGTATCCAAGAGCGTACCGGGATATTCATGATATTTATGCTTATATTGCACTTGAAAAATTGTCACCTGAAACTGCAAAAGAACAGACGGATCGGATTTGGCAGGCAATAAAAAAGCTGGAACTGTTTCCAAAATCGCACCAGGACCGTCTGGTAGGCCGCTATGCCGGAAAAGAATATAAACAGCTGATCATTGACAATTATATTGCTATTTTTAAAGTTGATGAAAACAAGAAAAAAGTATTTGTATTGACAGTGCAATATCAGGGAAGGCAGATGTAAACGAAAGGGTTGAACTGCTGTACAAAATAACATTTAAGAATGATAGTCAGATATAAAAAGGACACAGACAGTCAAGTTTCGATTGCCTGTGTCTTGTTTTGTAAAAATAAAAAATTTTTGAAAGCAAATTCCCATATTTTAAGTCTAATAGTTATAAAAACAAAAAGGGGGAATAAAATGGAGGCTTTGGTAACAGCTGCTAAAAATGGAGATAAAGAAGCGTTCGTTCAGCTGATCCGGATAAATAAGCAGAGCATGTATAAAGCTGCCTGGGTTTATCTTCGGAACGAACAGGACATTGCAGATGCACTGCAAAATACGATCCTGTCCTGTTATGAAAAGATACAGGGATTAAGGGAAGTGAAATATTTTAAAACCTGGCTGATGCGGATTCTGATAAATGAATGCAAAGACATTCTCCGTCAAAAGAACCATGACACGGAACTGGATAATTTCTCAGAAGGTGTACATTGTGAAGATCTGGACCTTTGCGAATGGAAACAATTGCTTTTATGTCTGGATGAAGAAAGCCGGAAAATCGTGGAACTCTATTATTTTGATGAATTTTCCGTAAAGGAAATTGGTAATCTTCTTGAAATGAACAGCAACACCGTATCAACCAAACTTTCCCGGGCAAGAGCAAAATTAAAAAAGGTGATCAGGAGGTGAAGACTATGGATGAAAAAGAAATCAGAAAAATTTTAAAAGAAGAAACTGTGATACCGGACAATATTGATAAAGCTATGGAAGATGTTCTGAAGGGAATTTTGGATTCTCCAGATGAGAGAATGAGCAGCACGAAGAATCTAATTGTAAAATCAGATAAAGGAAGATCAAAAAATTCAGGGAATAAGAAAAAAATAATCCGGATTCTTCTTCCTGTGGCTGCTGTATTAGGCGTCAGCACCGGCGTACTTGCAACAAAACTTGGATGGCTTCACAAAGAACTGGAGCAGCAGGGTGTTACAGAACAGGAAGCTGTTCAAATGGTTGTCACAGAACCTGATTCAACTGCAGAAAATGTGGAAGATGTGACTTCTTATCATATAACGCCAAAGGAGAGGGATTGGAACCAGTCTATGCTGTCTGTTACAGAAGCGTATTTTGATGGCAGCGGTTTCAGCTTTCTTGGAGAGCTTTCCGGGGCGGTGGAGAATTATACGCTCAGCTGCCGTGACCATGCGACAGTGAATGGAGAAGATGCACTTGCAACTTTGAATAAGATAGACGGGGAAGATCTCTATTATGGACATATTACCCTGTATGATGATGCTTTGACAGAGAAAATATTAAATGAAGATTCCCAGGTAGAGGTTTCCATGACCATTCAGGCATATCCGGATTATAACGGCAGGATCTATTACACCTGGAAAGATGATGAAGCTTTCAGAAAGATTTTTAAAACTGGTTCTTTTACAGATTCAGAAGGAATGCTGGCTTATGCACTGCCTGCGGAGGATGCTTACAGAGGATATACGCCGCAGACCCTTACAGTAACCCTTCCGTTAAATGATGAAGTACGGGATATTATAGAAAAATACAGAAAAGAAGGAAAGATGCAGGCGGAAGATACTGGTGTAGAACCCATTTCGGATTCTACGGAAGAGAGTACACAGGAAACAACAGACTCAGAAAATCCTTCAGATGCTACGGGAGCGAATGAGAAATATGATCCGGAAACAGCAGTATTACAGGTAAAGGAAAGCCATGTAACAGCTTCTTTGCCGGGAAAATCTGGAACTCTTACGATAGAGGCTGATATTACCGGAAGTACCACCGATGTTTCGAAAGGAATTCTGGAAAAACGCAGCGTATCAGAGGAAGAAATCTGCTCCTGGTTTGGCGGGGAAGATGGCTGGAAAAAATCTGAGACAGATGAAACGGGCTGGGAAAATAAAGAGAAAGGATTGCAGTTATTCATTTCAGACGGAAGAATACAGTGTGACGGATTAAGTGAAAAAGACCTGGGAGCTTTAGAAAACAATACGGAAGGGGAATTAAATATTATAAATCAGCTGCTTTCCAAAGCTAATTTAACAGGAACTTCTGTAAGAAAATCAATCAGCAACATGACAGAGGGATATGATTATTACGATGCAGAGATTCTGTTGAATGGGATCCCGGTGGGCGGGCTTTCTCAGCATGGTTATCTGGGAACTGCAGGCTTTGGCCCTGCGCCTGAAGACTGTTATTTCAACATACCGATTCCGCTTCAGTTGAAAGTGGAAGAAACAGTTACTATGCTTCCAATGGAAGAAATTATGAAGTCAGTGGAACAATATGTAAAAGAAGGCAAAATTGGTCTCTTCACGGAACAGGACACTGCGGAGGAAACAGAATCCACCACGATTCCAGTTACAAAAATATGTTTGGAATACTATATTGATGAAACCGCAGACGGAATCACATACAGACCTGTCTGGAGCTTTCGCTGCCCTTACCAGTGGAAAGATTCCCCGGACGAACAGGAACTGTTTTACATAGACGGGGAAACGGGGGCACTGATTCGTGATGCGTTTGGCTGGTAGGTATGAAAAAAAGAGCCGGATCCATTCCGAATTAGAATAAGTTCAGAACCCCCAGTTTATTCAGTAAGTTGCGTCAAATTTGCGTAAGCTTTATGAGCAGAACCGCGCAAATCCATATAAATAAAGCCTGTTCACAAATACTTCGCAAAGCAGATGGGTAAATAATCCATTAACTTAAGTTTTATTGTGCTGACCGGGGACAAACTGGGGGCAGATCCCTCCAAATGTGTGTTTTTCGGACAGGGATATTATGAGAAAACTGTCAGTGCATTGCAGGAATATGAGAATTATACGGAAATTGCTTATAATCCGGGTACTGATATTTAATGGAAATTTAGAGCACATTTTTTCAGGCATGATGCAGACCGCAGATACATATGGAGTGGACCTGCCGGGGAAAAGGTGGCTGTAAATCTTGACTATGGCAGAGAACAAAATGACAAAGGAAGTTTTAAAAGCTGCAAAGGGAACCGGATCTGTGGAAGAACTTCAGAAACTGGCGAAGGAAAACGGCATGGAGCTTGATGCTGCACAGGCAGAAGAAATGTATGCCAGATTACACCCGGTAACCCAGGAACTTTCAGATGATGAGCTGGACAATGTAACAGGCGGTGATTCCTGCGACGTAGGATACAGCTGCCCGAAATGCGGAAGTACGGAGGCTTCTTCCAGAGAGCCGCTTTATGGCTGCACCTATGTAACCTGCGCCTGCTGCGGTGCAACCTACTGGGATCCTACTTCCACCAAAACACAGAATTAATTGATTTTGGATGGAGGGATATTTTTGATGGAAGACGAAATAACAAAAAGAGAGCTTTCAGATGATGAGTTGGACAATGTGTCCGGTGGAGGATGCGAGGAGAATGCGCGAAACTGCTGTCCACAATGTGGGAGTACAGAAGCGAAAACAATTTTCAGTAGAGAAGACGGTTCTCAGGTTGAATGCGCTGTTTGTGGTACGGGGTACTGGAAAATTTAAAGCGCATTCCCAAAGTCCCTGGCTCGCAGCCTTTTAGTGGAAAATCCCGCAGTCCGTATTGATGATAACGGATTGCGGGATTTTTTATAAAAAAGATACTTTAATATTGCTCTTTACAATAGGTATAATTATTTTAAATATGTTTAACATTGGCAATACACAGAATTTAACATAGACAGCTATAATATCTTTCAGAAAAGGAAAAAAGAATGATATTTTTGAGTTGCTGCGAAGTAACCGAACAGTAACGCTTTTTAAGGCAAGGAGGCTTCTTTTATGAGAAAGATATTACAGAGAAATGAGAAAGTGGAGCTTAACAGTTTTATAGATGAATTTGTAAAGGCAAGACAGAAATACTTTACACCAGGTCAGGAATGGCTGGAAGCAGAGCTGGCGGAGGAAAAGATTAGCGTGTATATGGATAAAGCACAGCTGGAAAAAGATCTGGATGAGCTTGTAAAGACCAGTTTGATGTATGGCAAGGTACGGAATCTGGAAATGAAGATTCAGGTGAAAAAGACTGCAGATGGTGCTGGAATCTGTTTCTCGGATAATGGTGTTGGAAACTGGAGAAATAAGAGCATCTGTGTAACAGGAAAGCCTGGCAGAGGCCTGGAAACAAAGAAAATCTGGGGCGTGCAGGTTGCCTGAGTGTCAGTATATTAATGGTTTGAAAAAGGTTCTTTGCAAGACAAGTCAATATGGCAGTTACTTAATATTCGATGTATTAGAGCGTGTTTGAAAAATCATTCCCGCAATCTGCACGCCCCACTTTGCGGTA
>NZ_JAJCIA010000015.1 GCF_020554845.1 Blautia faecis
ATTGGGACATTTTCCTTTGTGGTATATTAGGACATTATCATAAATGGTTCATAATATGTCAAGCATTTTTGAAAATATGTATTGACAATCCAGGGGAATTATTATAAACTATATAAGCATGTTCATAGGAACGCCCGTGTCTGTTCTTATGATGCAAAAAATTAATCATCATTCACGAATTGGAGGTGTACGAATTGGCTAACATCAAATCTGCAAAAAAGAGAATTTTAGTTAACAGAACAAAAGCTGCGAGAAACAAATCCATCCGTTCTGCTGTTAAGACTTCCATCAGAAAAGTTGACGCAGCAGTAGCAAACAACGATAAGGCAGCAGCAGAGGTTGCATTAAAAGAGGCTATCTCTACAATCAGCAAAGCAACTTCCAAAGGTGTTTATCACAAAAACAACTGCGCAAGAAAAGTTTCCCGTTTATCCAAAGCCGTTAACAGCATTGGCTAATAGATATCTGAATTTTTAGTTATAAGCTTATAAGTGAAAATTAAGGCAGTCGAACCGTCATCGACTGCCTTTTTTCTGTATTTTTTTCATTCCTGTTCAGCCCACTGTCTATTTTGGCAAACATCATCTTCTGGCTGAACTATACTTCACGATCAGTAATTCCACACTAAGCACATCCTGCAATCTGCCTGTCTTCACAGCTTCCTCTGCATCCACAAAATCCGTCACTGCCTGACGAAGTTCACTGATTCTATAGGATCTTGCACAGACTGCAATATTTTTCGCCACAAAAGACGGCACTCCCAGTCTTGATGCCATCACCGGCTGAGGGATTCCTTCTTCTGCATATTCTTTTACCAAAAGCAGCTGGCGAAACTGTTTCGCCAAAAGAAAAAGGATTCTCATCGGGGGCTCTTTCAGCATAAGAAGATCATAATACAGATCCAGTGCCCTCTTCTGATTTTTCTCCGTCACTGCCCGGACCATATCAAAAATCTTATTCTGGGTCTGAGTGGTACAAATCTCCAGAATGTCCTCTCCCGTTACCACATCCCGGTCACCGGTATAGGAAATTATCTTTTCCAGCTCCATCCGCAGATTTCCCATGTCCACACCAGTCATGGTAAGAAGAAGCTCCATATCCCGCTGGGTGATCATCTTGCCTTCTTTTTTCAGAAGCCCGGCAGCCCAGCGCATTAGCGTTTTCTCATCCTGCTGCACAAATTCTCCGATTCTTCCTGCTGCCTTTACAGCTTTATACATACGGTTTCTTTTGTCCACCTCATTTTCCACAAAAATGAGGCAAAGATAGTCTGGCAGTTCTTTCATATAATCAGCCAGTTCATCACATTTATTCTTAAAAAATCCGGTATCTTCCAACAGAATCACCCTACGGTCCGCAAAAAAAGGCATGGTCTCACAAAGGTCGATCAATTCCTTCACATCAATGTTCCGACCCTCATAATGATTAAAATTCATGGTGTCATCTTCCGGATTCAGTGCCTGTACCAGTTTATGTTTATACTGCTGTTTCAGGTAAGCTTCCTCACCATACAGCAAATACGCCTGTTTAAAATTACCCGTCTTTATATCTTCCTTGATATTCTTCAAAATGTACGCTCCTGTTATCTTCTTGTCGGTCAGGACTTTTCCCAAAAGGTTACTATTCACGATCTGATCTGACCAGTAGCCCCCCCCCAAACTCTTTCTGCCAGGGAGGATAGAGCTGTATCCGACATTCTATTAAACCATACCACAAATTGTGTCTTTATAAAAGTACCTTTTTCGATCTACAAACCATTTCCCTTTTCCAAAAATTTCTTAATCCTTATCCTCTCTTTCTCCCAGCAAACTTTTACAGCACCGCTTTCCATAGTAAAACTTGTCTGGCATCCGGCTTCTTCCAGGCGTTTCGTAATTTCCGGTGACGGGTGACCATAAGTATTGGTAGAAGAACAGGAAATCACAGCATATTCCGGGCGCACTGTATCAAGAAACTGTTGACAGGTAGAGTAATGGGAGCCATGGTGTCCCACCTTCAAAAAGTCCACATCTTCCAACACTCCCAATTCCAGCAATTTCTTTTCTGTTTCTTCCCCGATATCACCTGTCAAAAGACCAAGAAACTCCTCATATTTTACTTTAATCACCATGCCATCTTCATTTACATCTGCGCCAGAAGCACTGACCGCAGGAGCAATTATCTGCAATTGCAATTTACCTGCATTCAGGCAGTCTCCTTCCTTCAGGGTTCTCACTGGAATTCCGGCCTCTTTTGCTGTCTGTTTCAGTTTTTCCCATGCAGCAGGGGGATTTTCCCACTCGGGCAGATACAAACATCCCAATTTTACTGAATTCAGTTTTTTTACAGCCATCTCCAATATTTCCTGTACACCACTGATATGATCCTGATCTGTATGAGATATAAAAATTCCATCAATCTGAGAAATCCCCTGATTTTTCAGATAAGGTAAAATCTGATATTGTCCCACACCTGATTTGTTTGTGCTTCCACCATCCACAAGAAAACAATTTCCTTCCGGCGTCCGCAGCACAAGCCCGTCGCCCTGTCCCACATCCAGACAGCTGACAGAAAATGGTTCCGGCTCACGCCATATAAGAATAGATATGGCCAGACATGCAACTACGAAAGCAATTATTTTTCTCTCCCGCTTTCTTTTCTGTGTAAGTATCCAGACTGCTCCTGCAAACAAAATATAATATGCAGCCACCTGCCACAGCTTTGGTTGTCCTGTGATCCAGATACCAAAAGGCAGATTTCCGGATAGTTTACATAACTCTTCATAAATTCCAGCAAGAACCTTTCCAGGCAAAATCACAACACGCCCAACAGAAAAGCTTACACACCCTGCAAGCAATCCAGTAGCTCCGCTTCCCAGAACAATTCCTACTGTAGGAAGCACCAGCAAATTTAAAAAAATTCCAACCAGTGAAACTTCTCCGAAAAAATATAAGGAAACAGGAAGCATGGTCAGCTGTATTCCTATAGATGCGCCTAAAGCCAGATTTGCTTTGCAAAAACCTCTGGCGAATTTTTCATATATTTGCCCTGTATGTTTTCCTAAAATCATACAGCAAATATCTTTAAACTTTTTTCCAGCATGTCTTTTCCATGCACTCTTTCTTCTCCGCTCATTTTTCCCTTTTTCAATCCGGGATGAATCCATACTCTTTGTTAATGCAGGAACCACTACGCCAGCTCCTGCTACCGCGCTAAATGACAAAAGGAACCCACTGTTATATAAATATGCTCCTGAATCTCCAAGAATTAACATAGCCGAAACAGCCAGCGCCGTTGGCAGATCATAAATCCTTCCGGTTATTTTCGCCCCTACAGATATCAAAAACATACAGACCGCACGCATAGTAGACACACTTCCACCAGTCATCACACCGTATTGAAGCAAAATCAGCAGGGCAATTATCCCAGACGGCCAGATTCCCATTCCCGTCTTCATCAGAAGATTATAAATTCCCATTCCAATCACGCTGATGTGCAGCCCTGAAATTGCCAGAACATGCACAATACCAGCCATCTGGTAGCGAAGCTTCACTTCCTCATCCAGGCTGCTTTTATCCCCAAGAACAATTGCCTGAAAAATCCCAGCTTCTTTTCCACCAATTCCATTCAGAACTTCACTGAAATATTTTCTTAGATCATTCATACCTTGTCGATAAGCAGAATAATTTTCCGATTTTTTTAACAATTCCGCCTTTTTCATAAAATAGAAAATATGCTGACTGGCGTAGTACTGTCTGGCATCAAATTCTCCTGGATTTCGCATCTCACCTACTCTCTCCAGATTTCCAGACACCAAAACAACAGTTCCTGCCGGAACATCTTCTTTTTTCTTTAAAAATACTTTTACATTTTCAATAGATATTTTCTTCGGTTGATTTTCCTTTGATTGATTCTTCTTTGGTTGATAAATCAGATATGTATTGCTAAGATAAACAGATTGTGAAAATTCATTTTCTGTGGTCTGTGTCACTTCTCCGCAGATTGTGACCTTGGGATGCTTCCGGATCCAGGAGTCCACATTTTCCGGCACAGGATTTCCTCGGATCAGTGGAAATCCTGCCCGGTCGGCCACACACATAAGGAGCATCAAGACCAGACACACCATGCAAAGCGGTCTTTTCGTCATTTATAAACTCCTTTAGTATTTCATTTTATAAGCGTTATTGATTGATTTTTTCAAACACGCTCTAATTCTCTTTCAGGATCAGATCTGTATTTTTACTGAAAAGACTGTACAAAGATGTTCCATCACTTAACTTAGCCTCTGTATCACCTTCGATTGAAATTTGCACTTTATCAGCAGATGTCGTATCCAGAAGAGAATTTACCACGGAATAAATCATGGTGTTCACCGGAATATCAATTCCTGAATCTGAAAAAGCGGAACTAAAATCCACATAGCACACATTATCAGACACCTCTATTCCCAGAATATCCGTATCCTGCGGAATTGTTGGATAATGCCCTTTCACCATCGGTCCTTTGGCAAGCTGTTCCAGTATTACTCTCTCTCTTGGCAGAATTCTCTTATAATATACATTTCTCTGTTCTGCCACAAGATGCTCTCCTGTCTTGTCTGTAAAATACAGAGTAAAAGTATCATACCGATACGCATCTTTATCAGAGCCCCACATTTCTACAAAAGTGTTGCCGTCAAGCACGCCTACAGCCTGTCCCTTGGAATCGGTAAGCTCCTGATTTCCTATAAAAATCTTTATGCCGGTGATTCCTGGGATCTGAAGAAATGTTCTTGCCACACCTGCGCGCACCAGAATCTCCCTGGTTCGGGAAATATTACTGTAATCTGCATTAAACTCCAATTCCAGAAGGGATTCATTTAAGCGGTAAGTCACCAGCTGAACTCCTGCTGGAAGCAAAGGCAGGTTCTCGCCGCTGCTCTCCTGTCCATTCAGGATTCCCATTAAATCCTGGAGCATAAATTCCGCACTTTCCTGCTCCGGATAATATCTTGTCTTTGTTACTTTCGTTTCATCTTTGTTCAGGTAATATAGATAGTACTGATTACTGACACTTTCAGTCTTCTCGCCCTGGCTTTCCACCGAGCATCCGGTAAGAAGGCCAATGATCAGAACCAGAGCCATCGCTGTACTCAATAATTTCTTCATCTGGCACCTCCTACGGAATATATGATAAAGGAATGCGGACAGTAAAGGTGGTTCCCTCGCCTTCCTTACTTGCCACCTGAATAGTTCCATGGTGCATGGTCACAGCACTTCTGGTAATCGCAAGTCCAAGACCTGTGCCGCCAATTTCTTTGGAATGGGATTTGTCTACGCGGTAAAAACGTTCAAAAATTCTTCCGATGGACTCCTCCGGAATGCCCATTCCGGAATCTGCAACCTTCACATAGAAATATTTATGGTCAGCGTCAAGGGTTACACGAACCCAGCCATCATCCACATTGTATTTAATACCATTCTCAACCAGATTGCTCACGGCAAGAGTAAACTTCACCTCATCCACATCCGCCTCAACAGGGCGGAAACTGTCCAGGATCAGATCAATGTGCCTCTTATCTGCAATTGGACGGAGTCTCTTCAGGATATCCTCCAGAAGCTGATTGATATTCAGGTGCTCCACATTCAGATCTGCTGCCTTCTTATCCATTTTTACAAGAGAAAGCAGGTCTGTAATGATTTTATTCTCCCGATCGATCTCTGCAGTGATATCGCCCATAAACTCCTGATAAAGCTCCTCCGGCACCCCTTCCTGCCCCACCAGGGAATCGGCAAGTACCTTCATGGAGGTAAGCGGTGTCTTCAGCTCATGAGACACATTGGAAACAAACTCATTTCTGGACTCATCCAGAATCTTCATTCTGGAAAGCATTTTGTTGAACGCATCCGTAATAAGTGCTGTCTCTGTATAATCCGGGACAGAAATCTCCTCATTCTGGTATCCATCCGTCAAATCCTCAATGGACTTGGTAACTCTGGCAAACGGCTTTACAAGAACCGTAGAAAGCACATATCCAAGAAGGACCGCCAGCACAATAATGATTCCTGTGATCAGAAGACTCTTCTGTTCCAGTTCCAGAATATTCTCTGCAATTTCATTGGAGGAAAAGCTGATCAGCATAGCACCCTGAAGCTGCTTCACTTCCGGGCTTTTCACAGGGAGGGCCATCTCAATCTTCTGTGTCTTACTATTATAGCGGCTGGCTTCCTCACCTTTGAAGCATTTGATCACCATAGTGGAGATCAAAGTCTTTCCCTCATCTACGCCATAGGTATCCTTGATAATCCTGTAATCCCTGTCAACTAACAGAATTCTGCCGTCATACACATTAGACAACAACTCCAGCTTGCTGTTTACATCCTGCGAGCTGGAGTCATTCATATAATTCTCTTTAATTAACAGGTTACACAGAATGTCACACTGCTTCTCAACAGTCTGCTTACGGACAGCCACAGCCTTGCTCTCATAGGCTGCCACCATCACATGAGCAACAATGACACTTGGTACGATTCCCAGAATGACCAGAATGATCAGAATACGAAAACGCAGACTTTTTAAAAAGCTGGGTTTCTTTTTCTCTGGCATGGCTTATGCCTGGAAATAATATCCCACACCCCATTTGGTGTGTACATATTTCGGCTCACTGGGATTCGCCTCAATTTTTTCACGTAAACGACGGATATGTACATCCACTGTACGAACATCACCAGGATATTCATATCCCCATACAATATTCAGCAGGTTCTCACGGCTGTAAACTTTATTTGGATTGAACACCAGAAGTTCCAACACGTCGAATTCTTTGGCAGTCAGATTGATTTCCTTACCAGCAATAAACACGCGGCGGCTCTCACAATCCATTTTCAGGTCACCAGCCTCTATTGTCTTCGCCTTGTCTTTTTCTTCCTGATTGCTGCCAGCACGGCGCATAATGGCCTTGATTCTTGCCTTTACTTCAAGAATATTAAATGGTTTGGTGATATAGTCGTCCGCGCCATACTCAAGACCGAGGATCTTATCCATATCCTCACCTTTCGCTGTAAGCATTACAATAGGAACATTTGAAAATTCCCTGATCTGCTGGCATACTTCAAAGCCATCCATCTTGGGAAGCATAAGATCCAGGAGAATAATGTCATATTTCTTCTCTTTGGCCATCTCCAGGGCTTCTTCTCCATCGTAGGCACAATCCACATCCATTCCATCCTGTTCCAGACTGAAACGGATACCCTTTACTATCAGTTTCTCATCATCTACTACCAAAACTTTCCTGCTCATTTAAGAATCTCCCTTATCCAGTTGATATCTTGTCTTTTATCTTTGAAAAGGTACCTTCCTTGATACCTTCTACATTCATAATCTCTTCTATAGAAGCAAAGTCTCCATGCTCCTCTCTGTATGCAATAATGGCTTCTGCCTTTGACTGCCCGATTCCGCTTAATGTGGAAAGCTGCCCGGCATCTGCAGTATTCAGATTAATTCGCGGATCATCGCCTGCGCCATCTCCGAAACTTCCTGTATCTCTTTCAACAGTTCCCGATGGATTTTCCACTGAGCTGCCTTGAATTTCTTCCAATCCTGAACTTCCAGACTTGTCACCATCGTTCAATGCCTCTGGCACTTTCGCCATAGCGAGTTCCAGCTCCTCAGACACTTCTTTCTCAGTAGGCACATAAATCTGCTGCCCATCTCCAATGCTTCTGGCTCTGTTCAGATAATTTATGGCTGCCTCTGGCAAATATCCTCCAGCTGCATCAACAGCCTGGAAAATACGCGCTCCTTCATCCAGCTCATAAACGCCTGGATTTACAACGGCTCCACATACATCAACGAATATTTTCTGTGGAATTGGCGTTTCTGGTGGCGAATCCAAAGCTGAATTTTCTGTATTTCCCTCTGATCCAGCATCTGAAACAGCAGACTGTTTTTCGGGATTTTCCCCTGCCGCCACGTTACTCTCATACGCAGTGCTCTCTTCTCCGGCTTTTCTATTCGAGTTCTCTTCATCTGAATCCAACTCTTCCAGAAAAACCTCTTCCCGACGTGCGCAGCCTGTCATTGCAGACGCCGTCCAGAGAAAGAACAAAACTGTCCAGATTCCACATCTGTATTTCATTTTTCTTCCCATGCAGGTTCCCCTTTCGCTTTATGCGCAGGTTCCCCTCCACTCATGCTTTACCTAATCTATTTTAACGAAACTTTACATTTTTTACAATACCATTTCTAAATTTTATCAGTCTTTTATCTATTTACCTTATTTCTCCCATTTAAATATGACAATTCCTACAATAGCCACAGCCATACCGATCAGTTTCCGCCATTGAAAATCCACTTTTTCTACACCAAACAGACCAAATAATTCAATTACATAGGCAACTGCAAGCTGGGAAATTACAATCAGCATAGCAGCCTTTGCAGGACCTAAACTTCCCATGCTTTGAATGACAGTTATGGTAATAAATGCTCCGATAATACCGCCAAGTAAAGTATATTTATTCTCCACCTGCCACAACGCGCCAATACTATCCCTCCCGGTAAAAATCCACGCCAACACACAGACCAAAAACGCAGAAAACTGTACCCAGCCGGTGGATACCCACAAGCTGGTCTGCTTAGTCATCTCTGTGTTAAAAACGCCCTGAATACTCATCAATGCACCAGATATCAACGCTACAAGAAATCCCCACATACAATACCTCCATAAACTATCCTATACTTCCAGATTCTTTCTCTAGAGCGTGTTTGAAAAAGGCTTTCTGCAAGGTGTGCGTCACAATTTGTGGGAGATTTCGCCCGGATGAGGGCGCCGTAGCGGGCTACGGCAACCGAATTCGAGTGAAATATACCGCAAAGTGGGGCGTGCAGATTGCAGGAATGATTTTTCAAACACGCTCTAAGCCAATCAATGTTCTGACAGCCTCCAAAAGGATACTCCCTTTCCCGGGAAGAAAAGGAGGTGCACTTGCAGCAGGCACCTCCATAATAGTATTATATGTATTTTTCAAAGATTCATTCACTTCGCAAGTTTTTCGCTTTTTTTCGTAACACAGCACCGGCAGAAATTAAACGCCGATAAGATCCAGAGAAAAGCAGGAATGATAATAGCAAGAACGCCCGTATTCCATACCATATGAAGCAGCATGGCTACCAATGTGCAAAAAGGAAGTACCTTTCCAGTCAACAGGTAAGTCTTATAACTTGCTTCGTAGATTTCTTCCTTCTCTGCTTCGTCACAGCTTGCAAGCCACTGCTCCTGGAATTTCATAGAAGCAGGATCGCCTTTCTTCTCAGGATAAATTCTTTGGACCATCTTTACATAACGAACCTGCCACATACCAAAATATACAACCATTCCCATAAACACAACTAGTCCTGCTAAGAACCTCCCGGTCTCACCGTCACTCTGGCTCTCAATATATTTCATAGAATATCCTGGTGAAATGATCAGCATCATAAGAACAGTTCCCACTGTACTTGCGATCATCCCCCAGCTGGAGGACACTTCAATATGATATTGCAATTCATGATATTCTTCATCCTCTGCATCCTGTATCTGGCTTCCCATTCTCTTCATCTTTCCAAAATGGATCTCACAGATCATAATACAGATTGCACCGCAGATACATTCCAACAGCACTGTATGATCACGTACAGCCAAAAGAAATGCATTCATCCCATGCCCAATAACTGCTATAGAATTCTCCCCGCTGTATGATGTAACAAAACCAAAAATTCCTCCAACAACACCACCAGCCAGCATAATCAGTACCATTTTTAAATAGGAATTCATTTTCTTCTTAGATTTTCCCTTATTCATCTTCTCCATCCTCCGTATAAGTAAAAATATCTTCCACTGTCACCTGACAGATCTTCGCCAGCTTCAAAGCCAGCGTCACTGAAGGTGAATAGTCTCCCCTCTCAATCAGGCTGATCGTCTGTCTGGACACACCAGCCAGTTTCCCCATGTCCGCCTGATTGATTCCAAGCCTGGCACGATATTCCTTCAATCGATTCTCCAGCGCCATTTCAAAGGCTCCTTTCTCATTCGTAGTGTATTCAATTATTTTTTCTGAAATGACTTATTTCATTGTCATTATGACAAGTTTGTTTGTCATTTCCTGTATTTGAATAGTATCATTGACAACTTTATTTGTCAACATGTTTTTTATATTTTCCCAAAACAACCTTGCAATCCTGTTACATCTCTACTGAAAACCGCTTTTCCAGTCTTTCTTCTGACATTATGCAAAAACATTTTCGAAATTTTCTATATTTTCCATCTATTCAACAGCTCTCACAATTGATATAATATTTTCAACAAATATGACAGCCGGGCTGGCATGTCAACTTGAAAGGAGAATCACAATGGCAAACGAAAAGAACATTGGTACCCCAGCAGAAGAGGAAATCGAGATCATCACTCTCACAGACGAAAACGGCGAAGACATGGATTTTGAGTTCCTGGACCTTGTTGAATATGAAGGAAAGCGTTACGCAGTTCTTCTCCCACCTGTAGAGGACGTGGAAGGTGAGGACGAGAACGAAGATGAAGAAGTACTGATTCTTCAGGTTGAGGACGACGGAAATGAAGAAAACGAGAGCTATGTTTTCGTTGATGACGATGACATTCTCACCGCTGTTTTTGACATTTTCAAAGAGAAATTTAAAGACGAATTCGACTTCTCAGAAGAGTAAATTTACAAAAAGCTTTTAAGCAGCTGTACTCCATACAGTGTAAAAAGTTCCATCCCCCAACTTTTGACAAGATGTATGTCAGGATTTATGGGAGATTTCCGGAATAATTTTTTAAAACAGAATCTTGAGCAATAGAAAAAAGGTACCTGAAAACCATTTCAAAGTACCTTTTTTCTGTCATTTTATTCTCATTTATAGCTTAAAATCAACCTACAATGCTTTTTTAGTGAATCTTTTTTAATTTTCACCTATTTTTTCACCAAAACTCCAGCCCTGATTTACGCCAGACATTCATCCAAAATCTCCGCCATTTCATCAATATCCGCCTTGGTAATCACAAGCGGAGGCACAATACGAAGCACGTCGCTTCCTGCAGAAATAACCAGCAGTTTCTTCTCCAGAGCCTTCTTAACAATCTCTCCTACAGGTCGTCCTGCAATGACGATTCCCTGCATGAATCCCATACCTCTTCTTGCTGCAGCACACTCATGTTTTTCCACAAGTTCATCCAGTTTTTTTTCAAGATATGGGGTTAATTCCTGTACATGAGTAAGGATCATATCCTTCTCATAAATGTCAAAAACCTTGCTTACAGCCGCACATACAAACGGATTTCCGCCATAAGTTGTACCATGGTCTCCCGGCTTCAAAGAAGCCTGTGCAACCTTCTTACTCAACACAAATGCACCAACAGGAACACCGCATCCAAGCGCTTTTGCACAGGTCATAATATCCGGCTGTACACCGTATGCCTGCCATGCAAAATAATATCCGGAACGTCCCATTCCGCACTGGATTTCATCCAGAATAAGGAGAATATCTTTCTCATCACACAGTGCGCGAACGCCCTCCAGAAACTCTCTTTCCGCTGGATAAATACCGCCTTCTCCCTGTACGGTCTCCATAATAATTGCACATGTTTTATCTGTAACCTGGGCTTTTACACTCTCAAGATCATTGAAATCAGCAAATTTCACACCACCCATGAGCGGCTCAAAAGGCTCACGGTAATGTGCATTTCCAGTGACAGAAAGTGCTCCAATAGATCTGCCATGGAAAGAATGATTCATGGCAATGATCTCATGATCTGCATGTCCGTCACGTTCATAAGCATACTTTTTCGCAGCCTTTAATGCACCTTCAATAGCCTCTGTACCACTGTTTGTAAAGAAAGCCTTGTCCATGCGGCTTGCATTTACCAGCTTTGCGCCAGCTTCGATAATTGGCTCATTGTAATACAAATTAGAAATATGAGTCAGCTTATCAATCTGTTCTTTCAGTGCTTCATCATATCCAGGATAATGATATCCAAGCGAATTTACAGCAATTCCTGCTGCAAAATCCAGATATTTGGAGCCTTCGGAATCAAAAAGGTGCACACCCTCTCCACGTTCAAAAACAACAGGAAAACGATTATATGTATGAAGAATACTGGACTCCGCTTCTTCCATCTGATTATTCATGTTCATGGTAATATTTCTCTCCATCCTCTCTTAAAATAGCAGTTCCGATACCTTTGTTTGTAAAGATTTCCAACAGTAAACTATGAGGAATTCTTCCATCAAGAATATGAACCCGGTTAACACCATGCTCAATTGCTTCAATACAGTTATTCAGCTTCGGAATCATTCCGCCGCCAACATATCCATCCTCGATCAGTTTTCTGGCATCCTGAATATGAAGCTCAGAAATCAGAGATGACGGATCATCTTTATCCCTATAAACTCCCTCAATATCAGAAAGAAATGCAAGCTTCTCTGCATGTACAGCCTCTGCAATTGCGCAGGCTGCATCATCTGCATTAATGTTATAGCTGTCATAATTATCATCAAATCCGATTGGAAAAACAATCGGAAGAAAATCTTTTTCCAGCAGATCATAAAGAATTTTCGGGTTTACTTCTGTAATATCCCCTACAAATCCAATATCCTCTCCATTGGAATATTTCTTCTTACATTTCAGCAATCCACCGTCTTTTCCACTGATACCAACAGCCTGTACGCCAAGGGATTCCACATGGGAAACAAGTTCTTTGTTTACTTTGGCAAGGACCATTTCTGCTATTTCCATTGTCTGGGAATCTGTTACCCGAAGACCATTGATAAACTTAGCCTCCATGCCTACTTTTCCAACCCATTTGCTGATTTCCTTGCCGCCACCATGTACGATAATTGGCTTAAATCCAACCAGTTTCAGGAGAACTGCATCCTTAATTACATTCGCCTTCAATTTTTCATCCAGCATAGCACTTCCGCCATACTTTATTACAACAATTTTACGGTTAAAACGCTGTATGTAAGGAAGCGCCTCAATCAGTACCTCTGCCTTATCAAGATATTTCTGATTTACCATTTTTTCTCTTAACCTTTCTTTCCTATATTTTTATGTTACAAAAGTCCTACAACTGCATGCCTTTCAGTCTTCCTCTGGCATCTAATTTACACACTCTCAAGCTTTAATATCAAGAACGATAATCTGCATTAATTTTCACATAATCATAAGTAAGATCACAGCCCCATGCAGTTGCTTTTGCGTCACCCATCTTCACATCTGCAATAGCTGTTACCTCATCCTCAGACAGGATTCTGGTTGCCTCTGCTTCATCATATCCTGTTGAAACACCGTTCTCAATAATCTTTAATTTTCCTGCGCGGCTCTCAAAATACAGGTCAACTTTTTCCGGATCAAACTGCACTCCAGAGTATCCCATAGCGCACAAAATCCGTCCCCAGTTTGCATCGTGACCATAAATTGCAGCCTTTGTAAGAGAAGAAGTTACTACGGATTTGCTAAGCGTAACTGCATCTTCTTTTGTCTTAGCGCCCACAATTTTCACTTCAAAAAGTGCAGTCGCGCCCTCTCCGTCACCTGCAATTTTCTTTGATAAACAGGTATTAATATAATTCAAAGCCTCCATAAATTTATCAAAATCAGCACCCTCTTCTGTGATCTCAGGGTTGCCTGCCATGCCGTTTGCAAGGAGCAGAACAGTGTCATTTGTGGAAGTATCGCCATCTACAGAAACCATATTAAAGGTATCTTTAATATTTGCACTTAGTGCTTTTTGAAGCATTTCCTTGGAAATTGCAGCATCTGTTGTGACAAATCCAAGCATGGTACACATATTAGGATGGATCATTCCGGATCCCTTGCACATACCGCCAACTGTTACTGTTTTTCCACCAATTTCGATCTGTACAGCAACCTCTTTTTTTACGGTATCTGTAGTCATGATAGCCTTGGCTGCCTCTGTTCCGGCCTCTAAAGAACCGTCAAGCTTCGGAGCCATAGCCTTTACACCATTTACAATTCTGTCAATCGGAATCTGCATTCCAATCACGCCTGTAGATGCAACCAGCACGCTATCTGCAGGGATTCCAAGTATCTCAGAAGCTGCATCAGCAGTCGCCTTACAATAGCCATATCCTTCTGCTCCGGTACATGCATTTGCAATACCGCTGTTGCAGATCACAGCCTGTGCAGATGGGTGATTATAGACCACATTCTGATCCCATTTTACAGGAGCTGCCTTCACCACATTTGTTGTAAAAGTGCCAGCTGCAACACATGGAACTTCACTGTAAACCATGGCCATATCTGTACGGCCTTTGTATTTAATTTCTGCTGCTGCCGCAGCTGCTTTAAACCCCTTTGCTGCGGTAACACCACCTGTAATTATTTCCATATTGATACTCCTCCTTTGCCCGATCAAGCAAATTATATGTTTATTTTTCAATGTAACTCAGTCCTGAAATCAGGCCCGGAGCCTGTCTCCAATTTCACTTTTACGGATACATCGGAACCTGTAATAATCCTTCCGCTTCATCAAACCCAAACATCAGATTCATATTCTGAACTGCCTGTCCGGCAGCACCTTTTACCAGGTTGTCAATAGCTCCCATCATGATGATTCTGTGGGTTCTCGGATCGATCTTGAAATTCACATCCACGTAATTACTGCCCTCTACCCACTTTGTCTGCGGACACACATCCTTATCCAGAACCCTCACAAATGTCTCATTCTCATAGCATGCATCATAAGCAGCTTTTACTTCTTCGTAGGTCACATCCTTTGTCAGGGAAGCGTATGCTGTAACCAGAATGCCTCTGTTCATTGGAACAAGATGCGGGGTAAAATTAATGGTCACTTCCTGTCCGCAGGCATATCCTAACTGATCTTCGATCTCTGGTGTATGTCTGTGTGTGGCAACACCGTAAGCCTTGATATTTTCATTTACTTCACAATAAAGATTATCAACCTTAGCCCCTCTTCCAGCACCCGTCGTTCCGGATTTAGCATCAATAATAATCGTGTTCGGATCAATCATTCCAGCCTTTAACAATGGGTAAATAGAAAGTGTAGAACAAGTTGGATAGCATCCCGGATTCGCGATCAGACGAGCTTTTTTGATGTCCTCACGGTTAATCTCACATAATCCGTACACAGCTTCATCAATAAACTGAGGGGATTTGTGCTCAATTCCGTACCATTTTTCATATTTCTTCACATCTTTAATACGGAAGTCTGCACTTAAATCAATTACTTTCGCTCTGGAAAGGATTCCCTCATTTACAAGAGAAGCACACAGCCCCTGCGGTGTTGCAGTGAAAATCACATCAACCTCATCTGCCAGAGCTTCCATGTTATCGTCCATACATTTTGCATCTACCAGCTTAAAAAAGTTCTGATAAATTCCTGCATATTTTTTATCAATGTAGCTTCTGGATCCATACCATGCTACTTCCACATTTTTATGTCCCAGAAGGAGACGTACAATTTCATTTCCCGCATAACCGGTTGCTCCAATAATTCCAGCTTTTATCATTTTAGTGTCCTCCATTATTATGGTGTCAAAAGCATGCTTTTTCAAACAGGCTCTGGAACTCATACTTGTTACTCTGTTCACTGGCAACAATGTCCGTTTTGTGAACGGAGTGAACAGTAACATGTGCTTTATAAACAATGATGAATGAATTATACATCTTCTTTGCATATTATGCAATAGTCATTTTTTCCTTATTTTCCATTCAATCTATCTTTTTTTGTGCATTTCAACGCGTATTTACCTATTATATTATGCATTTTTATGCAAAGTTTTTATAAATTTTTTCAAATTTACTATTGCATATTTATGAGTATTGTTGTATATTATTCTTTGTGAATAACGTACAGAACGTAAGAGCCGTTATCACGATGAATATTTATTCAAAATTTAATATGCTTTATAACCCTATCTGTTTCAGAGGGATAAAAGAAAAGAGGTAAATATTATGAAAGAAAAAGTTGTACTTGCATATTCAGGCGGACTTGATACCACAGCATTGATTCCGTGGCTGAAAGAAACATTTGATTATGATGTTGTCTGCTGCTGCGTTAACTGCGGACAGGGAAATGAGCTGGACGGACTTGAGGAAAGAGCAAAGCTTTCCGGAGCTTCCAAATTATATATTGAGGATATCGTAGATGACTTCTGCGACAACTATATTATGCCGTGTGTTGAGGCAGGTGCTGTATATGAGCACAAATATCTTCTTGGTACTTCCATGGCACGTCCTGCTATTGCCAAGAAACTGGTTGAGATCGCAAGAAAAGAGAACGCTGTTGCAATCTGTCACGGCGCAACTGGTAAAGGAAATGACCAGATCCGTTTTGAGCTTGGAATCAAAGCTCTTGCACCAGACATCAAGATCATTGCTCCATGGCGTATGACAGACGTTTGGACCATGCAGTCCCGTGAAGACGAGATCGCGTTCTGCCAGGCTCATGGTATCAACCTTCCATTCGATGCAAAACACAGCTACAGCCGTGACCGTAACCTGTGGCACATCAGCCATGAGGGACTTGAACTTGAGGATCCGGCGCAGGCTCCAAACTATGATGATATGTTAGTACTCAGCGTAACACCTAAGAAAGCTCCGGATAAAGAGACCGAAATCACCATGACATTTGAGGCAGGTGTTCCAAAGACCTTAAATGGAAAGGCAATGAAAGTTTCCGAGATCATCACAGAACTGAACAAGCTTGGCGGCGAGAACGGAATCGGCATTATCGATATCGTTGAGAACCGTGTTGTAGGTATGAAATCCCGTGGTGTTTATGAGACTCCTGGTGGAACAATCCTTATGGAAGCACATGAACAGCTTGAGGAGCTGATCCTTGATCGTGAAACTCTGGAAACCAAGAAGAAACTTGGCAGCCAGCTGGCTCAGGTTGTTTACGAAGGAAAATGGTTCACACCACTTCGTGAGGCAATCCAGGCATTCGTAGAGTCCACACAGAAATATGTAACCGGTGAAGTAAAATTCAAACTTTACAAAGGCAACATCATCAAAGCCGGAACCACTTCTCCATACAGCCTTTACAATGAATCTCTTGCTTCCTTCACAACAGGTGATATGTACGATCACCATGATGCAGACGGATTCATCACTCTGTTCGGTCTGCCGCTGAAGGTTCGTGCAATGAAGCTTGCAGAAGTAGAAAGTCAGAAACAGACCAACGACTGATCTTCATAAAAATAAGCAAAAAATATCTCCGGAAGTTCTTAATCCTCCCGGAGATGTTTTTTACAACTTTTTTGTTTTATGTAAACCAATTATTTTCCAGCGCTTATTTTATTTAGCAACCAGCACTTATTAAAAATTTTCTCAACTGATTTTTACCTTCTTCTGCTCCAGCCTCTCAGACACCCATTCCTTAAACAATGTATAAATTACAGACACCAACGGAATAAAAATCAGCATTCCCACAATTCCCATAAGATTTCCGCCCAGAGTCACTGCAACCAGTACCCAGATTGCCGGCAGTCCCACAGAGTTTCCAACTACGTGAGGATAGATCAGATTTCCCTCAATCTGCTGCAGGATCAAGAACAATATAAGAAATGCCAAAGCTTTCAGAGGACTTACCATCAAAATCAGGAAAAATCCCACCCAGCATCCAATAATTCCGCCAAACACAGGAATCAGCGCCGTAAAACTGATCAGCACTCCGATCAGCATTGCATATGGAAATCTTCCGATCGTCATGGAAACAAAGAACATGCTTCCCAGGATCACCGCCTCTATGCACTGCCCGGTAATAAAGCTTGAAAACACCTTACTTGCCAGTGTACAAACATGTCCCAGATATTCCACTGTTTTCACAGGTAAGATCGCATAAGCCGCTTTCAGGACCTGCCTGCCCAGCTTCTCTTTCTGAAGGAGCACATAACAGGAAAACACAAAACCAATTGCAAAATTCATAGCCATACTCACCAGTCCCATAGTCACGGTAATAGTGGAGGATACCAGATTGTCCGCCCCACTTCTCAAAACGCTCACAATAGAATCAATAATTTTCTGCGGATCAATTTCTATGGTAGATGCCCATTTCACAATTTCAGAATCACTCTGGAAGGTATCTGTCAGCCATTTCTGAACTAACGGAATATCTTCTTCCACCTTTTTCACAACATTTACCAGAGTTCTTCCAAGCTCCGGTGCCACAATCAGTACTACAACGAGAATCGCCAGCACCACCAGAACAATGGAAAAGATCAGGCTCACCGGTCTTGCAAATTTTGCTGCTGCACGTCCCCTCCTGTTTTCTTTTTCCTTTGCTTTTCCAAAAACATGCCGCTCAATAAATGCCATAGGTACATTCAGCACAAACGCCATAGCTCCACCCAACACAAATGGCAGAAGAAGTCCCCACACAATTTTCACATACTTCAGCACCACATCCAGATTCTGCACTCCCAGATACAGAAGCACTGAAAAAGCGATCAGCCACCTTATCTTTTTCATATTTTCCTTATTTAGTTCCACTATTTTCAACCTCCTCCTTTCTTTCTCAGTACACTTTTGTTCTGCATATCTTACCACAAAATCCACTTTTTGACCAGTTATCCCTTTCTTTTTCCCACCTCTTTTAATTCAACGTGTTACTGTTCCCTCCGTGACCAGTAACACGCTTCGCGATGCAAAAGAATCATGCTTTGCATGATTTCGCGCCGCAATTCTCTGGTTTTCTGTGAACTTTATTGACACTTTTCCACGTTAACGCTATAATATTGATTAAATATCGTTTGCTCTAGAGCGTGTTTGAAAAAGGCTTTCTGCAAGATGTGCGTCACAACTTGTGGAAGATTTTTTTATAATTATATTGTGGGTTTTTCCCCGGCGAAAAGGAGGTATCTTCACTAAATGAAACAGATATCAGGCAATAAGCTGCTGGTAAAAGCACTGAAAGAAGAAGATGTTGAGTACGTTTTCGGTTATCCCGGAGCATGTACCATTGATATCAGCGATGAATTATACAAACAGGATGATGTCACCGTAATCCTTCCACGTCACGAGCAGGCACTGGTTCACGCAGCCGATGCTTACGCACGTACCACTGGAAAAGTTGGCGTATGTCTTGTAACAAGCGGTCCTGGTGCTACCAACCTTGTCACAGGCCTTGCTACAGCCAATTACGACAGCGTTCCTCTGGTGTGCTTCACCGGTCAGGTAGCACGTCATCTGATTGGAAACGATGCATTCCAGGAAGTTGATATTGTAGGAATTACCCGCAGTATTACCAAGTATGGAGTCACTGTACGCAACCGTGAAGATCTTGGACGTATCATCAAGGAAGCCTTCTATATTGCACGTACCGGACGCCCTGGACCGGTTCTCATTGACCTGCCCAAGGATGTAATGGCTGAACTGGGCAGTGCAGAATATCCAAAGAGCGTAAATATCCGCGGCTACAAGCCAAACACCAGTGTCCACATCGGACAGCTGAAACGTGCGATCAAAACACTTTCCAAGGCAAAGAAGCCTCTCTTCCTGGCAGGCGGCGGAATCAATATTTCCCATGCCAATAAGGTATTCCAGGAAGTAGTGGAAAAGACCGGTGTTCCGGTTGTAACTACTATTATGGGACGAGGTGCAATCCCTACCAACCATCCGCTTTTTATCGGAAACCTTGGCATGCACGGTGCCTATGCAGCCAATATGGCTGTAAGCAACTGTGACGTACTTTTTTCCATTGGAACACGTTTTAACGACCGAATCACAGGAAAGCTTCATGAATTTGCCCCTAATGCCCAGATTATCCATATTGACATTGACACGGCCTCTATTTCCAGAAACATCCAGGTAGATATTCCAATCGTTGCAGATGCAAAAGATGCCCTTGCAAAAATGTCCGAATACGTTTCCGACTATGCCAGCAAAAAATGGAACAGTGAGATAAACAGCTGGAAGCAGGAACATCCTCTTGTAATGCGTCCAAATGACAGATTAAGTCCGGTTGACATCATTAACCAGATCAACTGCCAGTTTGAAGAAGCCATCATTGTCACGGATGTCGGACAACACCAGATGCTGGTTTCCCAGTATGCTGAGATCACACCAGGCAAGCAGCTTGTTATGTCCGGGGGCCTTGGTACCATGGGATACGGTTTTCCTGGTGGTGTAGGAGCAAAGATCGGTAATCTGGACAAACCGGTTATCGTTATTTCCGGCGACGGTGGAATGCAGATGAATATTCAGGAATTTGCCACAGCTGTTCTGGAAGAGCTCCCACTGATTCTTTGTGTATTTAATAACGAATATCTTGGTATGGTTCGTCAGTGGCAGAAGCTTTTCTATGGCAAACGCTACAGCATGACCAATCTTCGCTCCGGTGCCCTTTCCCGCCGTACAAATGGCGAGGAATACCCGAAATATACACCGGATTTTGTAAAGCTGGCAGAAAGCTACGGTGCCAAAGGGATCCGGGTTTTCAATAAAAATGAGGTTGCCGCAGCCTTTGAAGAAGCAAAGAAAAATACCAAAGTTCCGACCCTGATCGAGTTCATCATTGATCCTGAAGAAATGGTTTATCCGATGGTAAAGCCTGGCGGAACACTGGAAGATTTAATTATGGATTGTTAATTAACAGGAGGTTTATCCAATGGCAGATAAAGGCATGAAAAAAAGATGGATTTCCCTCTACGTAGAAAACCAGGTAGGTGTTCTGTCCAAGATTTCCGGACTTTTCTCCGGCAAAAGCTATAACCTGGACAGCCTCACCGTTGGTACTACAGAGGATCCTACCGTTTCCCGAATGACCATCGGAACTGTAAGCGACGATGAAACGTTCGAACAGATCAAGAAACAGCTGAACCGAATGGTAGAAGTCATCAAAGTTATTGATTTCACCAATATGTTCGTCCGCATGAAAGAGATTCTTTACATCAAGGTTTTTAACTGCTCTTCTGAGGACAAAGTTGAATTATTCCAGATTGCTGAGACTTTCAAAGCCAGAGTCATTGATTACGGTAAAGACAGCCTGCTTCTGGAATTCGTACAGACAGCGACCAAAAATGATGCAGTTGTCAAACTGATCAAAGAAGAATTCGGCCGCATCGAAGTAGTCCGAGGTGGAAGTGTAGGAATTGAATCCATCAGCATGATGGAAAGATAATTTAAACGATGATGCCCCTCCTGTTAAAGGAGGGCATTTTTGTAAATTTTACGAGGGGATAATCCATTATGAAAAAACAACAAATACCATTAAAAAATTCACTGATTCTCCTTTTGACAGCAACGATCTGGGGAATCGCCTTTGTAGCACAAAGTGAGGGCGGTGAAGCTGTCGGCCCTCTCACTTTCAATGCCACAAGAAACATTATCGGTTCTCTGGTGCTGATCCCGGTTATTTTACTGCTCAATAAAATAAATCCACAGAGCAATTCAGCTGATTTCACAGAATCCGACAGACAGCCAATGGCATCCAGCGGTTCAAATCCATTTTCCCGCAACAAAACCTTAATTGCCGGCGGCATAATCTGCGGTATCTGCCTGTGTCTTGCTTCCAACTTCCAACAGTTTGGTATCCAGTACACCTCCGTTGGAAAAGCAGGTTTTCTCACTGCATGCTACATTATCATCGTCCCGATCCTTGGACTTTTTATGAAAAAGAAATGCAGTCCTTTTATCTGGGTTGCGGTTGTAATGGCACTGATTGGTCTCTATCTGCTTTGCATCACAGACGGCTTTTCCATTGGAAAGGGAGACTTTCTGGTCCTGATCTGTGCTTTCCTGTTTTCCCTGCACATTCTGGTCATTGATTACTTTTCACCAAAGACAGATGGAGTAAAAATGTCTTGCATCCAGTTTCTGGTCTGCGGAATCCTCACTGCTATCCCAGCCATAATTCTGGAGCATCCCAGTCTTTCTTCATTCAGTGGTGCCTGGGGCGCTACTCTCTATGCCGGCGTTATGTCCTGCGGTGTCGCCTACACCCTCCAGATCGTGGGCCAGAAAAATATGAACCCAACCGTAGCCTCCCTGATTCTCAGTCTGGAATCCTGCATCTCTGTCCTCGCCGGCTGGATTATCTTAGGACAGAAATTAAGCACCCGGGAAATCATCGGTTGTGTGGTAATGTTCGGGGCTATCGTTCTTGCCCAGTTGCCGCAGAAAGAAACTGCCAGTGAAAAATAACGCGCTCTAGAGCCTGTTTGAAAAATTCTTGCAGAAAGCCTTTTTCAAACACGCTCTAAATCTTCCAAAACCAAAAGTAAGAGGTAACGCTTGAACCTTCCAAACGTTACCTCTTACTTATTTACCCCATATCACCCATTATACAGCTGATAATATTTACCTTTCTGCGCAATTAACTCATCATGAGAGCCTCTCTCAATAACACGTCCCTGCTCCAGAACCATAATACAGTCACTGTTTCTGACTGTGGATAACCTATGTGCAATTGCAAATGTAGTTCTGCCTTCCATCAGCTTATCCATACCATCCTGTACAAGCTTCTCTGTACGGGTATCAATAGAGCTGGTAGCCTCATCCAGGATCAGAACCGGCGGATCTGCTACTGCCGCCCTGGCGATTGCAAGCAGCTGTCTCTGTCCCTGGCTTAAATTAGCACCATTATTGCGAAGCATAGTATGATAACCATCCGGCAGTCTTCGGATAAAGCCATCCGCATTCGCCAGCCTGGCAGCTGCAATAACTTCCTCATCTGTGGCATCCAGTTTTCCATAACGGATATTCTCCATAACGGTAGCAGTAAACAGATTAGTATCCTGAAGAACGATACCCATGGAACGTCTCAGATCACCCTTTTTGATCTTATTTATATTGATGCCATCATAACGGATCTTACCATCCTGAATATCATAGAAACGATTCAGAAGATTGGTAATTGTCGTCTTACCGGCACCCGTGGAGCCGACAAATGCAATTTTCTGTCCTGGCTTCGCATACATCTTCACATCGTGAAGCACGATCTTGTCATCACGATATCCGAAATCAACGCCATCCAGAACAATATCACCTTTCAATTCGATATAATCTGTTTTGCCGGTGGCTTTGTGAAAATGCTTCCACGCCCAGCGTCCTGTACGTTTCTTGGACTCAACCAGCTTACCATTCTCTTCTTTCACATTTACCAGGGTCACATATCCGTCATCTACCTCCGGCTTCTCGTCCAGAAGATCGAAGATACGCTTCGCTCCGGCAAGTGCCATAACAATACTGTTAAACTGCTGGCTTACCTGGTTGATCGGCTGGCTGAAGCTCTTGTTAAAAGTGAGAAAACTTGCCAGGCCGCCAAGAGTAAATCCACCCACACCGTTTACGGCAAGCACACCGCCAACAATGGCGCACAGCACATAGCTGATATTTCCAATCTGCGCACAGGTAGGCATCAGCACGTTTGCAAATTTATTGGCATTATTCGCGCTCTCAAACAGCTGGTCATTCAGCTCATTAAACTTCTCAAGGCTTTCTTCCTCATGGCAGAATACCTTTACAACCTTCTGGCCTTCCATCATTTCCTCGATGTAACCATTTACAATACCAAGATTCTTCTGCTGCTCCATGAAATACTTGCCGCTGAGTCCTGCAAGATTTTTACTTGCCACCAGCATCACTCCAACCATGACCAGAGTCACGATGGTAAGAGGCACATTCAAAATAATCATACTTACCAATACACTGACAATGGTAATCACACTGGAGATCAGCTGTGGAATACTCTGGCTGATCATCTGGCGCAGTGTATCAATATCATTGGTGTAGATAGACATGATATCGCCATGTGCATGTGTATCAAAATATTTAACAGGAAGTGTTTCCATGCGCTCAAACATCTCATTTCGAAGATTGCGTAGGGTGCCCTGACTGACATAGATCATCAGACGGTTGTACGTATATGTGCACGCCACCCCAATTGCATAAAAACAGGCTACACGAAGAATTGCCATTGCAAGAGGATGGAAATCCGGAGTCTCAGATTGAAGCATAGGCATGATATACTGGTCAATCAAAGTCTTCATAAACATGGTTCCCTGCACATTAGCAAGAACACTTACCACAATGCCGATCACAACTACAATAATATGGATCCTGTAGTTCTTAAAAATATACCCCATCAGTCTTCCAAGCATCTTGCCCGGATTCTCTACCATAGGGCCTGAACGGAAGGCTGCCCCGCTGCGGCCTGGCTTCTTTATCGGTCTTTCATTGCTCATGCCTGCTCACCTCCTCTATTCTCATCAAAATCTCCACCACCCTTTATCTGTGAATTATAAACCTCCTGATAAATGGCATTGGTTTTCATCAGTTCCTCATGAGTTCCAAATCCGCTGATTTTTCCCTCATCCATGACAATGATCCTGTCCGCACTCTGAATACTGGAAATACGCTGTGCAATGATCAGCTTGGTAGTATCCGGAATTTCTTCTGCAAAAGCTCTTCTGATACGTGCATCTGTGGCAGTATCTACCGCACTTGTGGAATCATCCAGAATCAGTACTTTGGGTTTCTTAAGAAGAGCTCTGGCGATACACAGACGCTGTTTCTGACCGCCGGAAACATTGGTTCCGCCCTGCTCAATATAAGTATTGTATTTGTCCGGCATTTTCTCAATGAAGTCATCCGCACAGGAAAGCTGACACGCTCTGCGGCACTCTTTCTCCGAAGCCTCTTTATTTCCCCAGCGCAGATTCTCCAGAATGGTACCGGAAAACAGCACATTCTTCTGAAGTACAACTGCTACCTGGTTACGCAGACTATCCATATGGTAGTCACGCACATCCACGCCGCCAACTTTCACTGATCCGGAGCTCACATCATAAAGACGGCTGATCAGGTTTACCAGACTGGACTTGGCACTTCCGGTTCCACCGATAATACCAATAGTTTCTCCTGCGCGGATAGAAAGATTGATATCCTTCAGCACCGGCTCCTTACTGTCCTTCTTATAGCTGAAATCCACATGGTCAAATTCAATACTTCCGTCTGCAACTTCCATAACCGGATCCTGCGGATCATGAAGATCTGCTGTTTCATTGATAACCTCAGTTACACGCTCTGCACTTGCTGCGCTCATGGTGACCATAACAAATACCATGGAAAGCATCATAAGGCTCATAAGAATATTCATACAATATGTAAGAAGACTCATCAATTCACCTGTAGTCAGACTGCCGCCAACGATCATATTCGCACCCAGCCAGCTGATTCCAAGAATACATGCATATACTGTAAACTGCATAACCGGCATATTCATAACTACCAGTTTCTCAGCTCTTACAAACATTTCGTAAACTTTATTGCAGGCTTTCTGAAACTTAGTGGTCTCATATTCTTCACGTACATAAGCCTTCACAACGCGGACTGCGCTGATATTCTCCTGTACGCTGGCATTTAAATCGTCATATTTCTCAAATACTTCCCGGAAATACTTCGTCGCCTTTTTCATAATAAATACGAGAAAACATCCAAGAAAAATAACGGCAATAAGGTAAATGCTGGCAATTCTTGCATTGATCATAAACGCCATCGCCATGGCACAGATCAGACTGGCCGGGGCACGGGTACACATACGCAGGATCATCTGGTATGCATTCTGCAGGTTGGTCACGTCTGTAGTCAGACGTGTGATCAGACTTGCAGTACTGAACTTGTCAATGTTTGAAAATGAAAATGTCTGAATGTTAGTATACATTGCTTTACGAAGATTACGGGCAAAACCGGAGGATGCGTATGCTCCGTATTTTCCCCCAAGAATACCGGTAACAAGTCCTGCAACAGCAAGAAGCGCCATAATGGCACCCTTTCTGTAAAGATAACTGATATTACCGGCTTCCACACCGTTGTCGATCATATCTGCCATTACAAGCGGAATCATTGTCTCCACCACAACCTCCAGTATCATAAATACCGGTGTGAGGAAGGAGGCCTTCTTAAACTCCTTTACCTGGGCAAGTAATGTCTTTATCATCAGGTTCTCCCCTTTCTTTTTTGTTAGTTTTCATCCCGCAGACAGCACTCTCTTTGGGCATTTTCCCGGATCATGTCCAGAACTTCCAGGAAGCATTCCAGTTTTTCCTGGGGAATGTCAGACTTCAATACTTTCTGGATCCGGTCAAAATTCTCCATAATTTCCATCTGAAATTCCATTCCCTTTTCTGTAAGCACCAGACGCTTCAGTCTGGCATCTCTTGGAATAGGTTCTCTGGTAATAAGCCCTTTCTTCTCCATTGCCTGAAGGATTCCTGAAGCAGTAGAACGCGCCATCTGAAATTCTGCTTCCAGGTCTTTCTGGAAAACAGCCTCTTCTGAATGTCGGTACAGATAACCAATGATCCACCCCTGCATGCGGTTAATTCCGGCTTTTTCATCCACCTTGGACTGATACGAATTCACCAGACGCCCAATTACCTGATTGAGAGTACGAACCTCATACCCTATTTGCCGTTCCGCCCTGCAGCACTCATCAGGACCAGTTTTCTTCTTTTTCTCCATCTTTCCCTTCTTTCATATACTTCCATACAAAATAGTTCATGTGCGAACTGTTCGGGTTCGAACTGTTCGTGCACGAACTAATTATAAGGGGCATGTTTCTGAATGTCAATCCTGTTTTTTCAATATCCGCTTTGCTATTTGCTCGCGGAGCGTTTTTTGTGTAATAGGAAATTACTCCGTAATATTCCTATTACACAAAAAAATACCAGAAGCAAAATTCCCATTGCTCCTGGTATCCCTTTTTATTTCGAATAAAAGCTCCACTCCCTTTCATCCACAGGCAGGTCTTCCATCTGATAATTCTCAATCCGGATGAAACTTCCCATCTCGATTTCCTGAATCATACGCTCAATTCCGGAAAGCTCTCCCTGGACTTCCATTTCCACTCTGCCATCCCACAGATTGTCCACCCAGCCGGTAAGATCATTGGCTCTCGCCGCATTTTTGGCACGGTAACGAAATCCAACGCCCTGCACCTGCCCGGAAAAATATATGTGTTTTCTCACTATCGCCATCTTTTGTCACTCCTTATGTACCTTATGATATACGTCAATACCGGCAGATGCAAGAATTTTTATTATTTTCCCTCAAAAATCTGAGCAATCGGGGAATCCGATGACAAAATAACGGTCTTGTTTTCTCCTTGCATAGAAGCTTTCAGTGCTTCAAGACTTCTTACGAAGGAATAAAATTCACTTCTCTCATCTTCCCCATAAGCCTGGGAAAGAATTTTCATATATTCCTGTTCCCCTTCTGCCTTCAAAATCTCAGCCTGCTTCTTCGCATCTGAAATCTGAATGGTCACTTCCTTATCCGTCTTGTTCTGGATTACCTTTGCTTCTGAATCGCCTTCTGCTTTATATGTAGCAGCAATATTATCACGCTCTGAGATCATTCTCTCATACACAGCAGCCTTATTATCGTCCGGCAGATCCAGCTGCTTTGTTTCAAATTTAATCAGCTCTATTCCATATTGTTCCATATTATCTCCAATGGCTTCCATCACCATATCCGATAATTCTCCGTCCCGGCTTGTGATCACTCTGTCCTGGGAAAGACTGCTGATCACATTTTTTGTGGCATTATATACGGCCGTATTAATTCGGCTTTCGCTGTTTTCCAAAGAAGAGTTCAGAGTCTGTGCAAATTTAAGTGGATCTGTAATTCTCCACAAAACATAGCTGTCACTGATCATGGTTTTCTTGTCCTTGGTAATCACATCAGATGCTTCCAAATCATATAACAACGTTTCCTTTGGTAAAGACTGTGTTCTTTCTATCAATGGAATTTTAAAGCTGATTCCCGGTTCGCAGATCACTCTGTCAACTTTACCAAACTGACGGATCAGCTTGTATTCATTTTGTTGGGTTATAGTTATGGAAGAACCGATTATTACTGCTCCGAGAATGCCTGCTATAAGTGCCGCTTTTTTCATTTTCATAATTTTTTATCCTTTCTATCAGATACTTATCTTAACTTCACTTAGTTTCTTCACTTGTATCTTCTTCTGTTTTCCAGTCTCCGGAAAAAGAATCCAGCGGCAATATCTTTTCCACGCCACTTCCGTTGTCGATCACAATCTTCATACCAGGCAGCACATCTTCCATGGTTTCATAGAACATTCGCATTTTTGTGGTCTCCGGATTCTTCACATATTCCTCATACATTGCATTAAATCTTGCCACCTCAGCTTCTGCCTCATTGATCCTCACCTGTTTTTGTGCCTCCGCATCCTGAATAATCTGGTCTGCCTGGGCCTGCGCTTCGGGAAGCTTTTCGTTCCTGTATTTATTAGCATTGTTAAGCGCCGTTTCTTTTCCCTGTTTCGCAGTTTCCACCTCTTTAAATGCTTTCATCACTTCTTCAGTAGGCGGCTCGGAATCCTGTATTGTTATGTTGACCAATTGAATTCCCAGATCCTGTTCCTCCATCTGATTCAAAATCATTTCTTTGATCTTGCTCTGGATTTCTCCTTTTCCGGTGGTCAGAACCTCATCCACGTTATAGCTTGCTATTACAGTTCGGATACAGCTTTGCGCAATATTTTTTAAAATCTCTTCCGGCTGCTCAGAGGTGTAAAGGTATTTTACAGGTTCTGAAATTCGATATTCTACAAAGAAATCCACATCAATAAAATTGTAATCCGAAGTGATCATGATTCCTTCATTTTCCACCACCGCATTGTTCCCCATACTGTATCCTATTGGAAATCCCTGGATCGTGGTATTTACCTTCTGCACCTGCTGTACAAAAGGGACTTTGAAATGTAATCCCGTTTCATTCACTGCCTTTGGCACTCCAAAGGTTGTGAGTACTGCCTGTTCCTGCTCCTGAATCTGGTAAGTTGTATCCAGAGCCAATCCCCCTGCCGCTATAAGCCCAATAGCACCGATTGCCAGATATTTCATTTTTCCATTTCGCTTACTCATTTTTCTCCTCCATCTCTCTTACTAACAATAGTTGTAAAGCGTTCAAAAAGGGAAAAAAAAGACTTTTATCCCAGGCACTGTTATAATGCCTGAAATAAAAGTCTCGCTGATTATCTCATAATGCGGGTAGTTTCATCTACCGTTCTGACGCATTTATGCACCATTCAGAAAAAATGGATTTCCTTTTATCTCTTCATGGCCGCTACTCCCTTTTCTTTGAGCGATATCATATCATAAGTATTCATGAAAATCAAGATGTTTTTTTATGTTTTTCAGTTCTTATTAATGCCTTGTTGCTGTTCAGGGGCTAACCCTGTGTTACTGTTCACTCCGTTCACAGTAACGCGCTTCGCGATGCACAGAAATCATGCATTCGCATGATTTCGCGCCGCAATTCTCGGGTTTTCTGTGAACTTTGTTCACAAAAAACGCCTCGCGGAATGTTACCAGTGAACAGTAACAACCCTGTTTCAAAAAACAGGACAACTTTTTAGAGAATATGGATTTCTTTACATTAGCATGATACAATTAAGAAAGTAAAAAAACGGCACAGCATAGATCATCCGGCTTGCTGATTGGGATACAGCGAAAACAAACAAATTTGCAAACAGAGCAATAGCCAATAGCCTATCTTCTGAACTGTGAGAACGAAAAATTGCCCAAGGAAATGATGGCGGCCTTTGAATAACGAGGGAGTGAGATACATGGAACAATTATTGATTATTGAAGATGATATAGGGTTGAATCAAGGTTTAAGTAAAGCACTAAAAGCAGATGACCGTCAAATTATATCCTGCCATGAGCTAAAAGCGGCAAGAGAGCAATTGCTTTGCGGTAGTGTATCCCTGATCCTGCTGGATATCAATCTACCAGATGGCAGTGGGCTTGAGCTGCTCCGGGAGGTCAAGAAAAACCTGCCCGGAGTTCCTGTTATTCTGCTGACTGCCAATGACACTGATCTGGACATCGTAGACGGACTGGAGCGGGGCGCTGATGATTACATTACCAAGCCCTTTTCTCTTTCGGTTTTGCGGGCAAGGGTGAATACCCAACTGCGAAAGCAAGCGTCAAACCAAAAAAATGCGCCGTTCCATATGGATCTATTTCACTTTGACTTTGAGGCTATGACCTTTTATGTGGGAGATTCAAAAGTGGAATTGAGTAAAACAGAACAAAAATTACTGCGTCTGCTTGTTGAAAACCGTGGTCGAACCATGACCCGTGGAGACCTTGTCGACCGGATCTGGACAGATGGCGCAGAATATGTGGATGAAAATGCTTTGTCTGTTACGATCAAGCGTCTGAGGGATAAGCTTGGTGCACAGAAATACATTAAAACCATCTATGGAATCGGTTATAGCTGGGTGACAAAAGATGAATAAAACCGGCATTGTGATCATACTGCTATGTTTTCTGGCGGCGATAGCTACTGTATTATGGGAGCGGAGAAAGGTCAGAAAAACGATGGAAGAAATCGAAAGGATGCTGGACGCTGCCATGACCGGCTCCTTTTCTGAAGCCACTTTTGATGAAAGCCAGCTGTCTGCTTTGGAAACAAAGTTTGCACACTATCTTTCCGCAGCAGAAACTTCCTCTCGAAATGTAGCACAGGAGAAGGACAGAATTAAGACCTTGATTGCGGACATCTCCCACCAGACAAAAACGCCGATTGCAAACCTGCTGTTATACAGCGAGCTTTTGATGGAGGAAACTCTGCCTGTATCGGCGAAGGCAAATATGGAGGCACTGTACAATCAATCGGAGAAATTGCGATTTTTGATTGACTCGCTTGTAAAGCTGTCCCGGCTGGAAAACGGAATTATTTCACTATCGCCGCAGCGCTCAGCATTACAGCCACTGCTTCAAGGTATTGCAGAACAATATGCCGCCAAGGTTTCTGAAAAAGGATTGTCTTTGCAACTGCAAGATACCGATGCTTTTGCTGTATTCGACTTCAAATGGACAGCGGAAGCACTGGCTAATATCGTAGATAATGCCATCAAATATACAGAGCATGGCACAATCAGGATTTCTGCTGTAAGCTATGAAATGTTTGCAAGGATCGATATATCGGATACCGGTTCGGGCATTTCGGAAAGCGAGCAAGCGAAGATATTTGCTCGCTTTTACCGCTCAAATAGTGTGCGGAAACAAGAAGGTGTAGGCATCGGCTTATACCTTGCCCGACAGATCATATCCGGCGAGGACGGTTATATCAAGGTCGCTTCCGTTCCGGGAAAAGGAAGTACGTTTTCCATATTTCTGCCGAAATAGCATCCATTCTTTCAAAACTGTTAGATTTCATTTTCCGCTGGAAAGAATGTGGAAAGAATCCTATGCGATAATCTGTATGTATCAAAGGATGATTTCTTTGCATACATACAGATTTTTTCATGGAGGTACTCGTTTATGGAAGTTTTACAGGCAAAAAACCTGAGAAAAATTTATGGCTCCGGCAATAATGCGGTTCATGCGTTGGACGGAGTGGATTTAAGTGTGCAGAAAGGTGAATTTGTGGCGATTGTCGGCACATCCGGCTCCGGCAAATCCACACTGCTGCATATGCTGGGCGGGCTGGATCGCCCTACAAGCGGCACGGTCATGGTGGACGGACAGGATATTTTCTCCCTGAAGGAGGAAGCCTTGACCATCTTCCGCCGCAGAAAAATAGGCTTTGTGTTCCAAGCATATAATCTTGTTCCGGTGCTGAATGTGTATGAAAATATCGTTCTACCCATTGAGCTGGACGGCGGCAAGGTCAACAAGGATTTCGTACAGCAGATCGTGCAGACCCTTGGGCTGGATGAGCGTCTGGATGCCCTGCCCAATCAGCTTTCGGGCGGTCAGCAGCAGCGTGTGGCAATCGCCCGTGCGCTGGCGGCAGCACCCGCTATCATTCTGGCAGATGAACCGACAGGTAATCTGGATTCCAAAACCAGCCAGGATGTATTGAGCCTTTTGAAAGTAACCAGTCAAAAGTTCGCCCAGACAATCGTAATGATTACCCACAACGAAGAAATTGCGCAGATGGCAGACCGCATTATCCGTATCGAAGACGGTCGGATCGTCTCCCAGAACTAACGGGAGGTGGCTACGATGAATGTCAAAAACAGAAAATGTATTCGAAAGCTCAGCTTAAAATCCCTTTATACGAACCGCCGCCGCAATCTGATCGCCATTTTTGCCATTGCGCTGACAACGATGCTATTTACGTCCATGTTCACCATTGTCTTGTCGTTGAACGCCAGTTATGAAACCTACCAGTTTCGGCAGGTAGGTGGCTATGCACACGGTACCTTTAAAGATGTTTCCCCCGAGCAGGCGGAACGTATCGCTGCCCACCCAAAGGTGAAGGCTGCGGGGGCACGGAAGGTGATCGGCATCACTGTGGATGGTGTCTTTTCCAAAACGCCTGCAGAGATCAGCTACATGGATGCCAACTGCACCAAATGGAGCTATGCCACCCCTACTACCGGGCGGATGCCCGAAAGCGGCAAAGAAGTAGCCATGGATACGGCAGCGTTGCAGCTGCTTGGCGTAACGCCGGAGCTGGGCGCCGAGGTCACGGTTTCCTATTCCATCACGGACAAGGATCAAACCGCCTTTACTGTAACAGATACCTTTACGCTGGTGGGCTATTGGGACTATGATGAACTAATGCCTGTTCATTACATCAACATCAGCCGTGATTACGCAGATGACATCGAAGCGCAGGCAGTGAAAACAGGGTTACAGCCTTTCCGCACCGATTTGAATGTCATGCTGGCCTCCAGCACAAATATTCAAGGGCAGATGGAGCAGGTGGATACCGATCTTGGCTACACATGGGACAGCTATACCGATCCCAACAGCGTCCGGATCGGCGTCAACTGGGGATATACCTCATCCCAGCTGGAGTCACAGCTCGATCCAGAGCTGATGATCGCCATAGCAGCTTTTTTGCTGCTGGTGATTTTCACGGGGTATCTTATCATCTATAACATTTTTCAGATCTCTGTTGCAGGGGATATCCGGTTTTACGGACTTCTGAAAACCATTGGCACAACGCCCCGGCAGCTCAAACGTATCATTCGCCAGCAGGCACTTCTACTTTGTCTGATCGGCATTCCGGCAGGACTGTTGCTGGGCTACGGCATCGGCGCTGTTCTGGTACCTGTTGTCTTGCGCTCCACCCAGTTGGATGCAGGCATCACCACCATCAGCACTTCGTCTGTGATCTTCCTTGGTTCCATGCTGTTTGCCCTGTTGACGGTGCTTTTGTCCTGTTCCAAGCCCGGAAAAATGGCAGCCAGGGTCTCTCCGGTAGAGGCTACCAAATATACGGATGCAATGCAGACTAAGAAAAAACAGCGCAGCACCCGGGGAGCCAAGCTCCATCAGATGGCCTTTGCCAATCTGGGACGAAACAAGAAAAAGACGGTGCTGGTGGTGGTGTCTCTGGCACTGTCGGTGACACTGTTCAATGCGCTGTGTGCCTTTGTGGGAGGCTTCAGCATGGAGAAGTATGTATCCTTCATGACCTGCGCCGATTTTATCGTCAGCACGCCCGACTATTTCCGTTACAACCCGGCAGATGAATTCATCACGCCAGAACAAATCGAAGAGATCGCAGCAAACACAAAGGCCAATCTTTCCGGCACGGGATATGCTGTGCGAAAACCCGCATACCTGTGGATGACGGAGGATGCTCTGCGGCAGGACTATGCAAGGTACGAAAGTGCTGAGCAGTTGGACAGCCATATGAGCCGTCTGGAGCACCGGGGCAATATGGTGATGGGAGATACCAGAATCGAGGCTCTGGATAACAGTCTGTTTGACAAGCTGCAAGTGCTCGACGGAGATATTTCTCCTATGCTGGAGCCAAACAATAACGCTATTGCCATTGCGGTTTCTTTGGATGATTACGGCAATCTGCTCAATCCTGAATACTACCCCAAGGTGGGAGACACGATTACCGCTACCTATGCGGATGATGTGAAATATATCGACAGCCGCACCGGGGAACTCCGCACCGAAGATACACCGGAGGAGTACTTTCAGGCAAAATTGTATGGAGCCAGAGATGTAGAGTACACGGTCTGCGCCTTGGTAGAACTTCCGAATTCCATGAGTTATCGTTATGGTGGTATTGGATATGACGCAGTTTTGTCTGTGGACACCGCACAGAGGGACAGCGGTGGTGCAGCCATTCCGATGCTCTACCTGTTCGACACAGCGGACGAAGTTGACGAGGCCGAAGCAGAGCAATATCTATCGAAGCTCACTGCCGGTGAGTTTTCGCCCTTGATGTATGAAAGCAAAGCCACGGCTCGCTCTGAATTTGCTCAGTTCCGGCAGATGTTCCTTCTGATAGGTGGTATCCTCTGTGCTATCATTGGGCTGGTGGGACTCTTAAATTTCTTCAACGCCATGATGACCGGTATTCTTTCCCGCCGCCGTGAATTTGCTGTGCTTCAGGCTGTAGGAATGACGAACCGGCAGCTCAAAACCATGCTGATCTACGAGGGGTTGTTTTACGCAATGTCTTCTGTAGCGGCGGCCTTTATTTTGTCGCTGGCGGTGGGACCTCTTGCGGGAAAAATGCTGGGCAGTATGTTCTGGTTCTTTGAGTATCGATTCACCATTCTGCCTGTCCTGCTGACAATTCCGGTATTTCTTCTGCTGGGGTGGCTGATTCCTTGCATGATGTATGACAACGCAGCGAAATGCAGTGTTGTAGAGCAATTAAGGGATGCTCAATAACTGTTAAGCAAAAAACGGCCCTCTGCCAATGAAAAGGCAGAGGGCTGAAAATCTACGGGTTTATATTCCGTCACAGTTCTTAAATAGGTTTCGGGGTTTCGTTCAAAACAAGACAACCGTCTCGTGTATTGCACTCCCGCAATCCTGGTATCTTATAAAAACTTCCACGCTTCCACATCAAAAACGCCTCTCGGTGTAATTCGGATCTGCGGAATAACCGGCAAAGCCATAAAGGACAGCGTAATAAACGGATCATGACCGTCTTTCACACCCATTTCATGAGCTTTATGGATCATTCGCCCAAGAGTCTCATTGTCTTTCTCAAAACCATTATCACTCATCAGTCCCATTACAGGAAGGGCAAGAGTGTCAAATACTTTATGATTCTCTACGATCGTATAGCCTCCCTGAGTACGCATCAGTTCCCGCACAGCAAGCTCCATGTCCTCATCATTATCTCCGATCACAATAATATTGTGGGAATCATGGGATACACTGGACGCAATTGCTCCACCACGGATACCAAAACCTCCGATCACGCCACAGCCGATTTTACCCGTCATCTTATGACGTTCTACAACTGCAATCTTCTGATAATCGTCATCGGACTGGAATTTGCAGGGACCATCCCCTGCTTTCAGAGTTCCCTTTCTGGTAGTAATCTGTCCTTCTTCTGCCAGAATCACCGGAAAGATTCCATCTGCAGACTCCAGCTGAAATGCCTCTCTGGAAAATTCAGCCACATGCACTGTATTTTTCAATTCAGGGGCACACGGCTTTATAACAATCTTTGCATTTTTATCTACCAATTGCCCTTTAAAGTACACATCTTCTATGGTCACACTGACAAGATCCGAAAGAACCAAAAGATCTGCCTGTCTGCCGGGTGCCACTGCCCCCTTGTCTTTCAGTCCATAACAATTAGCTGCATTGATGGTTGCCATCTTAATAGCGGACACCGGATTCATGCCAAGGCGGATAGCTTTTCGCACGTTATGGTCAATATGCCCTTCCCGCTGGATATCCTCAATATGCTTGTCATCTGTGCAGAAGCAGAATCCGTCACCATTCATGTGTCTCTGTACCAGACCGCCCACAAGTGCCTCAAGATTTCGGGCAGCGCTGCCTTCCCTTACAAGAATGGTAAGACCGTTCCGCCGTTCTCGCATGGCATAATCAAAGAAGCTGCACTCATGGTCTGTAGCAATCCCTGCCATAGCATATGCCTGAAGATCTCCCTCTTCCAGAAACGGAGCGTGGCCATCACGGATTCTGCCCTCAAACAGTTCTAGCTTGTCATGCATGCTTTTCTCGCCCTGTACCACAGAAATGCTGTCCATTACTTCTCCAAGTCCAAGAATCCGGCTGTTATGAAGGTAAGGAACCATATCTTCAGCAGTAAGAGTGCATCCATTATCATCAATGGCAGTAGCAGGAACACAGGATGGCATCATCACATATACATTTGCTTTCACATCTTCGGTTTGATCCAGAATATAATCAATTCCTGCCAAACCGGACACATTGGCTGATTCATGGGGATCCACGATAAAAGTAGTGGTTCCGTGCCTGGAGGCAGCTGTTACCAGTTCAGCCGGTGTAACCAGTGTAGATTCCAGATGAAGATGGCTGTCAATAAATCCCGGACATACATATCTGCCGGCCAGATCACGTTCTTCTTTCCCATGGAAGCTTCCAATTCCTGCTATAATCCCATCCTGTATGGCAATGTCTCCGCGGATGATCTCTTCCGTAAAAACATTCACAATCCTCGCATCCTTCAATACCAGGTCTGCCTTTTCCAAACCTCTTGCAATTCTGGAATACTGCTGATATTTTTCCAAATTCATATATATCCTCCTTTCATTTATCAAATAATATTTATTGTACGAAAAAATATTTTGATTATTATTTATGATAGTAACACTTGTACAGTGAAATTTCAATGTAAATTTCAAAACATCCAGAAAAGACAAAAAAACACCAGAGATGATTTTTACTTTTAAATCACCTCCGGTGTTTCCATCAATTCTAAAGCATTCTTTTCATTTCCGACAGGATAGCCTTATCTCCATAATTTTCCCGGAATTTCACTTGCCATAATTATTTATCGTCTCCTGTAAGACGCAGAATATCCCGGATCTCATCCACATTCATATCGAGAATAACCGCCAGCTCATCAATGGTAAAACGGTTCTCCCCGTCATCGTCCGTCAGATCCTTCACTGCCGATTCCAGTTTCTCCACCTTCGTTACCAGACAATCATCCTGGAATTTCTGCTGTGTCTGCTCCTCAATGGCAGCGATGATTCCCTTGCGAAGCTGAAGACGTAGCCAAGCATCATCTTTACGTTCTGTCTCCGGGTCGGAAAGAGCCGTAAGCAGCACCACATTCGCCTCCTGAATCAGATCTGCAAGTTGAATCTCTGTACAGTTCATATCAGCGGCCATATTTGCCGCTACCGGCAGATAAATGCTGGTAAGAGCTGCCTCTGCAATGGCATCCCCATCTGCCAGATTCTCAAACAATGTGTGAAGCATCTCCGGACTCACTTCCTTACCGTTGCTTACCTCTGCCAGGTAATCCTTCAGATATGCTTCTTCCTCTGAAGTAAGCGGGGTGCTGGTTCCTTTTGACTCCGGCTCCGTCTCGCCCACTTCCTCTGTCTCCACCGGGGCAGTGTCTCCCTCTATCATAATTCCCTGCAGTTTCAGATACTGCAGTACCTTTAACATCTGACTGGTCTCGAGATCAGTACCTGCAAAATGCTCCCGGATCTGCTCATGTGTCAGCATATTCCTATTCTGCTTTCCAAGCTCACAAATCTCTCTTAATTTCTCCTGAAACTGAACAACGTCCATATTATTCCTCCATGCTTCTTCGTTGTGTAAACTATAACAAATCCGTCCTGTAAAATCAAGGCATTACTGTTCACTCCGTTCACAGTAACGCGCTTCGCGATGCACAGAAAGACGAACCTTCTTGTGACAAGCACAAGAAGTAGCGTTTGCTGCGCAAACTTAACTCTCGGGTTTTCTGTGAACTTTGTTCACAAAAAACACCTCACGGAACGTTACCAGTGAACAGCAACAAACAAATTAAAAAAATGACCCAGATCTAATTTTCATCTCGAAAATCCGATCCAGATCATTCCTCATTTCCTGCGGATGACAGGACTTGAACCTGCACGTCGTAAACACCAGAACCTAAATCTGGCGCGTCTGCCAATTCCGCCACATCCGCATATATATTATTTAAAAAACCGGAATGCCCTAATCATAAGGCTTCCGGTTCTCATTCGCAAGTGAAGCATCGGGGATTCGAACCCCGGACAACTTGATTAAAAGTCAAGTGCTCTACCAACTGAGCTAATGCTCCATATAGGACTGGGCTAGCTGGATTCGAACCAGCGAATGCAGCAGTCAAAGTGCTGTGCCTTACCGCTTGGCGATAGCCCAAAGGCAAAGGGTGGATACAGGGATTCGAACCCTGGGCCTCCAGAGCCACAATCTGGCGCGCTAACCAACTGCGCTATACCCACCACAGCGTGTCAGAAGGGATTCGAACCCCCGACCCACGGCTTAGAAGGCCGTTGCTCTATCCAGCTGAGCTACTGACACATATCTCTCTTCATCAGAGAAGCGGGTGATGGGAATCGAACCCACGTATCTAGCTTGGAAGGCTAGTGTTCTACCATTGAACTACACCCGCATTTACGCTGAAACGGTAATGTTGTTACAGCAGTCGGGGTGACAAGATTCGAACTTGCGGCCTCCTGGTCCCAAACCAGGCGCTCTAGCCAAACTGAGCCACACCCCGATGTCTTACAACATCATTTCTATGAAGTTGTCGTTCCTTGTGCTCTCAAGAATTTCTTTTCTCTCGCTCAAGGCAAGAGTTATTATATTATATGGTCTCCCATTTGTCAACACCTTTTTTATAAATTTTTATATTTTTTTCGAAAAAAGATGTAATTCCCGAAAACCCGCTAAAAATGCGGGTTTTCAGGCCCTCCACCACCTGCATTTTTCTCTTTTTCGACTATTTTCAAAAAAATATTTCAAAAAACATTTCATTTCCACAGTCAAACATACAAGTATTTTCAGTTACAAATACCGAATTTCAATTTCCGGCTCTTCCCCTTTATACAGCTCCATCACCGCATAACTTGGTCTGCGGCCTTCCTGTCTCGGAAAAGAAAGGCTTCCCGGATTGATCACCAGTACACCATTTTTCTTCTCCACCACTGGCTTATGGGTATGTCCAAAGCAAACAATCTCACAGCCTCTGGCTGCCGCCTCTTCCGAAACCCCATAAAGATCCATGGACACACCATAATTGTGCCCATGAGTCACCATGATCTTATGTCCTTCCAGCAAAATCTCATCCTCTCTTGGAAGATCACTGAAAAAATCATTATTTCCTGCCACAATGGTACAGGGACATTCTGCCAGCGCTTCAATAAAAAATTCCCTGCCCTCCACGTCGCCGCAATGGATCAGATAGTCAAAGGGCTGCTCCAAAGCTACTGCCATCTCCAGTGACTCATCTCTCCCATGAGTATCACTGACAACCAGCACCTTCATCGTAATTCTTCCTTTATTGCCTGCAAAGCTTTTCCTCTGTGGCTGATTTTATTTTTTTCTTCCATAGACAGCTCTGCAGATGTACAGCCATATTCCGGCAGGAAAAAGATAGGATCATACCCAAATCCATTGGCACCCTTTTCCTCATATCCAATACGGCCTTCCATGGTTCCACGCACAGTTTCCACTCTTCCGTCTGGAAAGGCAGCTGCAATAGCGCAGACAAAACGGGCTGTACGCTGCTCATCCGGCACGCCATCCAGTCTCTGGATCAAATTTGCATTCTTAATATGATAGTCTGTATTCTCGCCCATATAACGAGCAGAATAAACTCCCGGCTCTTTATTCAGATAATCAATCTCAAGCCCCGAGTCATCTGCAAGTACAATTTCGCCATCACTGGTAAGCTTGCTGATGGCAGTCGCCTTGATCACTGCGTTTTCCTCAAAGGTTTTGCCATCTTCCACAATATCAGCCTGAATCCCGGCTTCTTTCATAGATACCACTTCTGCATCCAGATCTGCCAGAATTTTACGGATTTCTTTCATTTTATCTGCATTTCCTGTTGCAAAAATTATCTTCTTCATTTATCAGTGCCCTCTTTCTTTTCCTGTGCCGCACGTCTTGGAGGCTTTGGTCCCAGGAACTGGTAAAAATATGTTTTCAGCATTCCGTTATAGATTTTACGGTTCTTATCCGCCTTGCGTCCAATGTCATTCTCAGCTTTGTCATAAGAAGTGATCAGGTACATAGACCACTTATCCAGGCCGCGGTAGCTCTCACCGATCTCGCGGTAAAGCTGCGGCAAAGCTGCTTTTTCTTCCAGACGCTCACCATAAGGTGGATTCGTAATAATAAATCCGTAAGGCTTCGGGTGATGAAGCTCCTTCACAGGACGCTGCTGAAAATGGATCAGGCTTTCTACCCCTGCCATTTTTGCATTTGCCCTGGCTGCCTTCAGTGCCTCAGCATCTATGTCATAGCCCTGAATATCTGTCTCGATTTTCAGATTTACTCTGTCCTGAGCCTCTTCTACAGCCTCATACCAGCATCTTCTCGGCACAACCTGCTTCCAGTCCTCGGCAAGGAAAGAACGGTTCATACCCGGTGCAATATCTGCAGCCATCATAGCTGCCTCGATTGGAAAAGTACCGCTTCCGCAAAAGGGATCCACAAGACTTCTGTCCTTTTTCCACGGAGTTAACATAATCAATGCGCTGGCAAGAGTCTCTGTAATAGGTGCCTTCACGGTCATCTGACGATACCCTCTCTTATGAAGAGAAACACCGGAAGTATCGATTCCAATAGTTGCCACATCCTTCATAAACGCCACACGGATAGGAAAACTTGCCCCATCCTCCGGGAACCAGGACACGTTATATACGCCCTTCAGACGCTCTACAATGGCTTTTTTCATAATAGACTGGATATCAGACGGGCTGAACAGCTTACTCTTCACTGAATTGGCTTTCGCAATCCAGAATTTGCCATCTGCAGGAATGTAACGTTCCCATGGCAAAGCTTTCGTTGCCTCGAAAAGCTCATCAAATGTCTCGGCTTTCACTTCCGCAACCTTCAGTAGAATACGCTCTGTGGTACGCAGAAAAACATTGGCATCTGCAATTCCCTGGGCATCTGCCAGAAAAGTAACCTTACCATCCTCCACCTTGCTGATCTCGTAGCCCAGATCCAGTATTTCTCTTTTCAAAACCGCTTCCAGACCAAAATGGCAGGGAGCGATCAGTTCAAATCTTTCTGTACTCATTCACCGTTTTTCCCTTCTTAAAGCACTATGCTTTTTACAATATTTCCTTCAAAATCCATGATGGAAAAAACACCGTTCTCAAGCACCGCATAGGTAGGCGGATTTCCTTCTTTCGGAATGGATACGGAACCCGGATTCAAAAGAATGTATCCCTCCATCTGCTCTGCTTTCAGCACATGGGTATGACCATGGATCAGAATATCTCCCTCGCATAAAGGCGGAAGGTTATTCTGATTATAAACATGTCCATGCGTCGCATAAAGTGTCTTGCCGTCAATTGACAGAATACAGTAATCTGCCATCACCGGAAACTCCAGAACCATCTGATCCACTTCTGCCTCACAGTTACCGCGCACAGCATAAATTTTGTCTTTCATGGCATTCAGCATGGGAATTACCTGCTTAGGTGCATATTCTTTTGGCAGATCATTTCTTGGTCCGTGATAAAGCAGATCGCCCAGCAGAACCAGGCGCTCTGCCCCTTCTTTCTCAAAAGCATCCAGCATTTTCCTGCAATAGTAAGCAGAACCATGGATGTCAGAAGCAAACATATATTTCATAAACTTGGTTTCTCCTCTGTTTTTAGTGTTCGAATTGTCTCTCTCCTTTTCGGTTTACATAACCTCATGAAAAGGACATTTTTCTTCTTTACATTATCATGCCTTGATGGAAATTACAAGATAGTACTCTTTTGAATTTTTTCTCATATATCGCATATCAGATTTCTCCCTCTGTACTCCTTCATTCCCCCGATCACCGTTTTTGTCTTATATCCATTTCGCGCCAGAATCCTGGCCGCCTGAAGACTTGCCCCGCCCCGGTCGCAATACAGCACCAGTATTTTCCCTTTTGGAAAATCATATGTCTGCATTTCTTCAAATTCCTCATATGGCACATTTACCGCTCCCTTTATATGTCCGGTATGGTACTCTTTCGGATTTCTTAAATCTATAAGAAAGGAATCTTTCCGTCCAACATAATAATCCAGCATTTTTCCGGAAATCGGCTCTACAGGAAACATGGAAAATCCCCTTTTTTATCAGTATATCCGCAAATACAAAAAAGGTGCCAAAATGCACCTTTTTTAAGTATTGCTTTTCGCAACCTCCGCAGGGGACTTACTTGATTCGGTTAAATATGAAACAAGATCAGAAATCCGTTGTACATCTGCGGACTATTTCGCATGGAACACACACATTCTTTTCAATTTGTATTTCTCTCTCAAGAAGGTCTATCATCCGTTCCACTGTCTTTTTGCACATTACCCCCAGCTTACTGTCCACCGATGTAAGCTCAGGATCACTGCTGATTGCAAGAATTGAGTTATTATATCCGACGACCGCCAGTTCCTCAGGAATCGCCAGTCCCTTAATCTTTGCATACTTTACTGCTCCGATTGCAATTCCATCCTCCGTTGCAAGGACGCTGTCGAAATCGAGGGTCCGGTTGTATTCAAGCAGCATATCCCGCGTATATTCAATGTCATTTTTGGTCTTGAATTTCAGATTTCCACGAATGGGATATCCGGCGTCCTGCAATGCAGCTTCGTATCCCGCCATTTTCTGTCTGGCACTGTAGGATTCTGAATCATACATAAAAAGAATTTTCTCTTTTCCTCTTCGGATAAAAGCTTTTGTCACTTCATAAGTAGCCTGAAAATCATCTGCATAGGTGCAATAAATATTATCGCCTGAAACCTTTGCGTTAATCATAAATACCGAAACCTGTTCCGCTGCCTCCCGAATATAATCTGTGTCAGATTCATCTTTACCATTTCCTGCATATGTAGAACCAACCAGTATCAACGTGTCTATTTTCTTAGACAAAAGGAGTCTGACATAATCCACCTTTTCTTCCTGTTTAAATCCGCTGCAGCCAAGAATACAGTCATATCCATGAGCATGAAGATTTCGCTCCAGATAAGATACTGCTTTTGCCATATAGATATCGTCAATGTTTGGACAGATGATTCCTACTGTTTTCATCGATCCAAGACCAAGGCCTCTGGCAAACGCATTCGGCGTGTATTCATTTTCTTTCATAACCGTAAGAACCTTTTCTTTTGTCTTCGGGCTGACTTTCGGACTGTTATTGACCACTCTGGATACTGTTGCGATGGAAACATTTGCCAGCTTTGCAATATCATATATATTCACTATAGTTCTCCTGTTCGTTCTGGTAATAATAGAAAATAAGCATTCGCTTAATACATTCTATTGAAAAAGCATATCAGACAGATTCATATCTGATATGCTTTTATCAAGCTGTTTATTTATTTTAACATCAATAATTTTACAGGTCAAATCCAAAATAGTCTACTGCATTATTGTACGAAATTCCGCACACAATTTCCTTTAAAGTTTTATAATCAGCTGGATACTCTCCATTTTCCACCCATCCGCCAATAAGCTCGCAAAGAATTCTGCGGAAATACTCATGTCTGGTATAAGACAAAAAGCTTCTTGAATCAGTAAGCATGCCAACAAAGTTTGCAAGCAGTCCCAGATTTGCGAGTGATGTCATCTGTGCGATCATACCGGTTTTGTGATCGTTGAACCACCATGCACTTCCCTGCTGAATTTTGCCTGCTGCCTCTGTTCCCTGGAAGCAGCCAAGGATTGTTCCGATTGCCTCATTATCATTAGGATTGAGGGAGTACAGGATTGTCTTTGGAAGTTCATTTGATGCGATCAGAGAGTTCAGGAAATCTGCTGTCTGAGCACTTGGCGCATAGTTATTGATGCAGTCATATCCGGTATCCGGTCCGAGCTGCTCATACATAAATGCATTGTTGTCTCTCTTGCATCCATAATGGATCTGCATTACCCAGTTCTTTTTATGATATTCTTTTCCAACAAACTGCATAAAAGCTGTCTTGAAGATCATTTCTTCTTCTCTTGAGATGCTTTCGCCATTCAGTCTCTTTTTAAAGATTTCATTTACTTTTTCTTCTGCCGCAGGCGCATACATAACATATTCCAGTGCATGGTCAGATACACTGCATCCCATCTGTGCAAAGAATTCCATTCTCTTAAGAAGGGCTTCTTTCAGATCTGCGAAATCAGCAATTTCAACGCCACTAACCTGTGAAAGCTTTTTCATGTATTCCGGATATTCCGGTTTTTCCAGATTCATTGCCTTGTCCGGACGCCATGCAGGAAGCACTTTTACCTCAAAGCTTTCATCTTCTGCAAGAACTTTATGCCATTTCAGATCATCTATCGGATCATCTGTTGTACAGATTAATTTTACATTGGATTTGCGAATAATGTTTCTTACAGACATATCATCTTCCTGAAGCTTTTTGTTACACAGGTTCCACACTTCTTCGGCTGTATCTCCGTTCAGATATCCTGTATATCCGAAATATCTCTGCAATTCCAGATGGCTCCAGTGATAGAGCGGATTTCCGATTGCTTTACCAAGAGTTTCTGCCCATTTCTGGAATTTTTCACGGTCACTGGCACCACCAGTAATGTAGTACTCATCTACTCCATTTGACCGCATCTGACGCCATTTATAATGATCACCGCCAAGCCACACCTGGGTAATATTCTCAAACTTACGGTCCTCTGCAATTTCCTGGGGATTGATATGGCAATGGTAATCTACAATTGGCATTGTCTCTGCATACTCATGAAATAACTTTTTTGAAGTTTCTGTTGAAAGTAAAAAATCTTTGTCCATAAATGCTTTCATAGAATAATTCTCCTCTTCTCTCTATCCGTTCCAGCGAAAATGTAAGGTCTTACATTTTAATCACAGTATACGATAAATAAGTGTCATTTTCAATTCATACAGCATTTGAAGAACAGCCAAATTTACGCATGATATATTGTGTATTTTTACCATTTTTAGCTTTTTTTCCATTTTCTATTGACGTTCCTGTTTTGTTGATGTAATTTGAATGTAAGCTCTTACATATATTATTTTCACATAAAGGAGGTTGTTGATTTCTTGAAATCTTTTATTAAAATTAATCCTTCAGATAATGTAGCCGTTGCGCTTCAGCCTCTGGCGAAAGGCACTGTGATCGAACTTGATAACTCCACACTCACTCTTACAGAAGACATCATGCAAGGACACAAGTTTGCATTAAAAAATCTCAAGCCTGGTGATTCCATTATTAAATATGGTAATCCCATTGGATGTGCAACCACAGAAATTTCCGCAGGTTCCTGGATTCATACTCACAATTTAAAAACAGGGCTGGGAGATCTTCTTACTTATACATACAATAAAAATGTCACAGAGCTTCCACACCAGAAGCCAAAATTCTTCCAGGGCTATCGCAGAAAAGACGGCCGTGTTGGTGTACGTAATGAAATCTGGATCATCCCTACAGTAGGCTGCGTTAACAATGTCGCATCTGCTATTGAGCGGGCCTCACAGAAATACATGACAGACCAGATTGATGGTGTCTGCGCTTTTCCCCATCCTTACGGATGTTCCCAGATGGGTGATGATCAGAATAACACACGTCAGATTCTTGCTGATTTAGTGAACCATCCCAATGCAGGCGGTGTTCTGGTTCTTGGACTTGGCTGCGAAAACAGCAACATCGATGAATTAAAGAAATTTATCGGAAACTATGATCCTGAGCGTGTACGTTTTCTCGTTGCCCAGGAATGTGAAGACGAGATCCGTGATGGTATTGAAACTGTCAAAGAACTGATTTCCTATGCATCCTCATTTAAACGTGAACCAATCCGTGCATCTGAACTGATAATCGGTATGAAATGCGGCGGCTCTGATGGTTTGTCCGGAATCACGGCAAACCCTACTGTTGGTGCATTTTCTGACAAACTGATTTCTATGGGAGGATCTACAATTCTTACAGAAGTTCCTGAAATGTTCGGTGCTGAGGAATTACTTATGAACCGCTGCGAGACAGAAGATCTGTTCAACCAGACAGTTGCCCTTGTCAACGATTTCAAAAACTATTTTAAAAGTCACAACCAGACCATTTATGAAAATCCTTCTCCTGGAAACAAAAAAGGCGGTATTTCCAGTCTGGAAGATAAATCTCTCGGATGTACGCAAAAATCCGGAAGTGCACCTGTCATGGGAGTTCTTTCTTATGGAGAACCTGTAAAGGAAAAAGGATTAAACCTGCTGAGTGCACCTGGCAATGATCTTGTCGCCTCTACTGCCCTTGCTGCATCCGGTGCACACATTGTACTTTTTACCACCGGACGCGGAACACCATTTGCAAGTCCTGTACCTACAGTAAAAATCTCCACAAATAACCAGCTTGCAAAAAAGAAGCAGAACTGGATTGATTTCAACTGTGGAGTCATGGTAAATGATACTCCTCTTGATGAGCTTTCAGAAAATCTTCTGGATTTTGTCCTTGAGATTGCATCCGGAAAGAAATCAAAATCCGAAGAAGCAGGTTTCCATGATATGGCAATCTTCAAACAGGGCGTTACTTTATAAAACATAAATCGAATTGCGGAAGCAGCGTAGCTGCGTAGCAATCCGGATATCAAATGAGTGTCAAAAGACCTTTTAACACTCATATCATTATATATGAGGAAAAATGAAAATGAAAAAATTATCTTATGCTGTTTTAAAAGAACAGGGCTATGATGGATACCTTCTTGAATCAGCGCCGGAACGTGTACTTCAGTTTGGTGAAGGAAACTTCCTCCGTGCATTTGTAGATTATTTTATAGATGAGTTAAACGAAAAAGCCGGATTCAACTCCAAAGTTGTTCTGTGCCAGCCAATCGCTCCAGATCTTGATGACAGGTTCAACGAACAGGAGGGTCTTTATACCTTATTTCTCCGTGGATTCCAGGATGGCAAAAAAATAAATAAAAAACGTGTTATCTCCTGTGTAAGCCGCTGTCTCAATCCATATAAGGATTTTGAAGCAGTTCTCGCATGTGCAGATAACCCGGACCTCCGTTTTATCGCATGTAATACAACAGAAGCCGGAATTACTTATGATTCTTCCTGTCAGTTTAATGATGTTCCGGCTGGTAGCTATCCTGGAAAACTTACTCAGTTTATGTACCGTCGTTTCCAGAAATTCGGTCAGGAAGCCGGCAAAGGATTTATCATTCTTTCCTGTGAGCTGATCGAGGATAATGGAAAAGAGCTTGAAAAATGTGTATTAAAATATGCAACGCAGTGGAATCTCGGCGAAGACTTTATCAACTGGATCAAAACTGAAAACATCTTCTGCTCTACACTTGTAGACCGTATTGTAACAGGTTATCCAAGAACTGAAGCTGCTGCAATCTGTGAAGAACTTGGCTATGAAGATAACTTGATCGACACAGGTGAAATCTTTGGCTTCTGGGTAATCGAAGGTCCTCAGTCAATCAAAGACGAATTCCCGGTTGACAAAGCGAACCTTCCAATCCTGATCACAGACAATCACAAACCATATAAGCAGAGAAAAGTACGTATCTTAAATGGTGCACATACCTCCTTTGTGCTGGGTGCCTACCTTGCAGGACAGGATATTGTAAGAGACTGCATGAACGACGATGTAATCTGTGGATTTATGAACAAAACTATTTATGACGAGATTATTCCTACTCTGGACCTTCCAAAAACAGAACTCGAAAATTTTGCTGCAGCTGTTACAGAACGTTTCAAAAACCCATTTATCGACCATGCTCTTCTTTCCATTTCTCTGAATTCTACATCAAAATGGAAAGCACGTGTTATGCCGTCACTCAAAAAATATGTAGAACGCAAAGGTACACTTCCTGCATGCATCACAGCTTCTTTCGCCTTCTACATTGCATTCTATAACGGATATGCTATGAGCGAAGACGTACTTACAGCAAAAAGAGCAGCTAATGAATACACTGTAAAAGATGACAAGGCAGTTCTCGAATTCTACCTTGCACATAAAGATGATTCCGCAGCGGATCTTGTTCATGCAGTCTGCACCAATACTTCCTTCTGGGGCGAAGATCTGACACAGATTTCCGGATTTGAAGCAGTTGTATGCAATTACTTAACTCAGATCCGTGAAAATGGTGCGTATGAAGTAATGAAAGCACTGGCTTAAATTATATTACAGAATCATAAGTTCTTTCCATGATTGAAAGCGACGGTGCAGGACGCGTGCAGCGTTAGAGCGTGTCTGAAAAATCATTCCTGATTACTCATCAAAAACGTCTGGCATACATTAAACCTCCCAACATGGGCGCAGAGTCAACAGACCCTGCGCCCTTTCTTAAAATATTTTAATATCTGGAAGTAGTATCTTCCCCTGACTCGTAAGAATTGCGGCTCTTGTTTTTGCTGCTGTTTTTTGTGTAAGAGTTCTTGCAATCCTGAGAATTTATCTCACTTTCATAAGATCTGTTTGTTGCATTTTTGCTGTTCTTGTTTTCAGACTCATAATTTTTAGCCATTTGAGTATTCCTCCTGTTGAATGCCGCTGTCCACGTTCTGTTCCGCATCCAGCAGCTGTTTTCAGATTACTTTGTGTATTGTGACCAATTACAGAAAGAATATTCATCAAAATGATATTGCTTTTTTTTCCAATTTATATTATAATTGACTTTGTAAAAGAATTTACCCTTCAAAAATTTTTTTACATAACCCCTTATTTAATTATTTATACTCCCCTCGAAACACCCGGTAGCTCCCCTACCGGGTGTTTCTCTTTGGATTTATAAGGGTTTGCGGGGTTTTGGGGTTCACCATTCTCGTAATATTTCTGTAACATTTACTCCCCGTACCCAAAATATACCCAAGATTGCATTTCAAGTACCCAAATCAGTTTCCTCCGACGCAAAAATGAGGGCAGCTTTTAACCACCCTCACTCAAATTCTTCAAAAACAGAAATTGTTTTTTTCTTTCTTCCCATGTATAATTAAGCAAGAAAATACGCAAGTTAATAAGCAAGTTAATCATTATACACGGAGGTATTTTATGGGAGATTACGCACCACCTTTTACCATTACCAACAAAATACTAACATATGTGTCCTCTATTTCAGAAAAAATCGGACGCATTACAGCTACCAGCAGCCTTGAATCCAAGCCGCACCTTAGACGAAACAACCGCATTAAATCCATCCACTCATCTCTGAAAATTGAAGCCAACTCCCTTTCTTTAGGACAAGTCCGGGATGTAATAGGGGGAAAAACAGTTCTTGGAAAACAAACAGAAATACAGGAAGTAAAAAACGCATACGAAGCTTATGAATGCCTGTCAGAAATCGACCCTTACAGTATCAAAGATTTAAAAACATTTCACGGCATAATGACCAGATATCTTGTAAATGAATCTGGGGACTTCAGACATGGGGAAGAAGGCGTTTTTAATGGTGACCAGTGTATTTTCATGGCTCCACCCGCACACTTTGTTCCAGAATTAATGAGTGATCTTTTTAACTGGATGAATAAATCCAGAAACACGATCCATCCTTTGATTCTTGCCAGCGTGTTCCACTATGAATTTGTTTTTATCCATCCATTTTCTGATGGAAATGGCAGAATGGCAAGGCTATGGCACACCGCTATTCTCGCAAAATGGAAGCCTATATTTGAATATATTCCTATCGAAAGCCAGATTGAGAAATTCCAGACTGAATATTATGACGCAATCGCCCAATGCCATAGGGCAGGCTCTTCCACTGGCTTTATTGAATTTATGCTGTCACAGATTGATAAAATCCTGGATGACATCCCGGCCCAAATCAATGAAGAAAACCATCTGCTCTCAGATTATGTTCAGAAACTACTTTCTGTAATGGAGTATGACATTCCTTATACCAGCAACGCACTAATGAAAAAACTAGATTTGAAATCAAAAGAAACTTTCCGAAAAAATTATTTACATCCTGCCATTAAGCTTGATCTGATCCGCATGACTATCCCGGATAAGCCCAGGAGCAGAAGTCAGAAATATATTAAGCTTTGAACCCAAGCAGACTTTCTGGCAGAAAAATTCAAGGGGGGACTTTGCTCCCCCTTGCTAAAACATCGCTGCTAACTTGTTAATTTCCTCAGCCTTCTTGTCCGGAAGTACATGAGAATAGATATCCAAAGTCATCGTGATTGACTTATGCCCCAGAATTTCCTGCATGACCTTTGGCGGGATTCCCCTCTCAAAACCGCGTGTTGCAAATGTATGACGAAGCGAATGGGGTGTATGCTCTCCAAACGTGTGTCCGTCCTCCCTGATTTGAACTATGATTTTTTTCATGTCCTGATACAATGCATTCTCAGAAATGCACCTTCCAAAACTGCCTGTAAACACCAGATTTTCAAAACCTGGCTCTGGTCTCCATTTATCACCCAGAAGCATTCTTGTCGCGAGCTGGCGCTTCCTGTGCTCTCGCAGTACGGTCACCAGATTGTCAAGCATTGGAATGTCCCTTTTGCTTGTTTCAGACTTTGGCTCATCAATCATATATTTTACTTTAGCCTTCGCTATGTACTTCAAAGTCCCATTCACATGTATAATTTTATTATCAAAATCTATGTCTGCCCATTGCAACGCACGCAGTTCTCCGTTACGCATTCCCGTTCCAAGGGCTACCATATAAAGATCATAGAACTGACTGTTCTTCGAATATCTCATAAACAAATTCTGTTCTTCTATCGACATTACTCGTATCTTCTTTTTCTTCTTTTCTTTCTTAACAGAAGTGTTCTTAACAGGATTTCGCAGTACCATTCCATTGCGTACAGCCTGTGTATACATCCCACTCAATATAACCTTCACCAAGTTAATGGTCGTGGAACTATAACGACGTGCCATATCATTAAACAACTTCTGTATGTGTTCTCCTCTGATATCTTTCAAGTGCTTTCTGCCAAAGGGTTCTTTGATATGTGATTTATATTCATCCAGATATACCTTGTAAGTTCCGTATTTTACACTGTTCTTTTTATACTCTTCCATCCATGTATAAAACCAGGAATCTACAGTCACATTGCTTTCTTTCGCATAAAGCCCATGCTCAACTTCATATCTTTTTTCAGCAATTTCACTCTGAAGCAATTTGAGATTTGTATTGTATAAAGTATATAATTCTCCTTTATAGGTAAAACGAGCTTCATATAGTCCACTTTTTCTACGCCTTATACCCTTGGGTAGCTTTTTTTCTTTAGAATCTGTGCTCATATTATCCCTCCAGTTTTCAAGTGCCCTCCAGCATTTACTGGAGAGCACCATAGACATCACTTTAAGTTTGTTACATCTGAAAGATACTGATTAACCTTTGGCATATAAATCAGTACCCGCCTTCCAATTTCAACCCGCGCCCCAGACTGGCGTGCGATCTTGTCAGCGGTGTACTGTCCACAGCCCAGAATTTTCATAAATTCCTTCCGGTTTACACATACCGGAGTAGCTGAAATCTCATTAATAGTAGTGTCTGTCATAGCAATTCCTCCTAGTTTTCCCCTGTATTATTAGCTTTTCACGATGTTTCAAATGATAAGAACAAATGGTTTCTGCAACGTGGTACTGCCATCTTCTGCAGATCCATATGCCTCTTCAAAGATTTTCCCCAAAACTTTGTTTAAATCACGCTCTTCTAATTTACTGCAATCTACAACCTTTACTTCTAAATCAGTGCTTTCTTTTTTCTTCATAATATCAATCCCTGACCTTTCTTATTTTCAAATTCTGACAAGTTTTCAGTTACTGGACTTTGAATCCACCGCACATATGATCGGTATGTCCCAAATTTTTGAATTGTGATTAACACTGTACTTTCCTTTTAAGATGGCCTGTCCATTTTGCAGATCTGATAGTGCGCTCCGACAACTTTCCCAAGCTTCACAATCTACAAGCTGTGCAATCCCCTTCATACTTCGATCTGAAGGCTGAAACAGCAACATTGTATCTACCTGCTGTAACGTATCAATCTGCTCTGGCTTGTAATTTGAAAGAATCTGAGTTGCCAGCCATACACCCAGTCCACATTTGCGTCCTTCACGCAGCATTGCTCCAAGTGTACTCTCTTTGCCAAGTGCAACATTCTGAAACTCATCATACAAGATGTAATCTACACTGTGTAAATCTGCACTGTTACCTTCATCTTTCACACTCTGCCACAGCAACGCTGACATAAATTCCGTCAAAAACTTTTTCGTGCCACCTTCAAGTTCAGTAAACTGCATTATAGTGACAAGTTTGTTATCTTCCAGCTCCTTGTCCATCTCTGGCGTCTTCTTGCGAAAAATGATATCAAGCTTTTCATATTGTCCAATGATATCTAACAGTTTCTCACCACGTTCCTTACTCTCGTCATCCGTCAAACCTTGCACATACCCATCCAGAACAGATATTACCGAAGCAAACGTAAGCTCCTTCTCCTGTTCCTTTAGAAGTTCCATCACTTTGTGCAGAAACTCCCGCTGTCGGTGTCCCCTAAATGGGAGCGCCACTATCAATGCCTCTTCAAAAGCAGAATAGACATTCTTGCCTGTATACCAGTATGTAATCCCCGGCTGGTTTCCATCAAACACATATGTCTGATCCCTGCTAGCAAACTTGCTTCTTTCCTGTTCTTTTGTGGTATAACTTCCAGAGTAGTCAAAAATCACGCACTTTTTCTTCTGTTCTACTGCCTCTTCAATCATCCTGTAACAGCACCAGGTTTTACCACTACCGGATTTACCCCAAATAAGTCTATGGTTATTTAACGCATCCGGGAATTCTTTTAGGTTTATTATGTTTCCTTCTAAATCTCTCAGCATTGTACTGTGGTCTCCTTTCTAGTGTTTACACTGTTTATAGTTTTCACTGTTTTGAGGGTGCCAAACTACACGCATACCCTTTTCACTTTCATGCTCTTCATCTTTTCCGAGTCCTTCAATCGGAACAAAAAGCGGCTGATCGAATAATGCCTTTCTAAACCGATAAGTTTGTATAGCTGCTCCATCCACACGTAGTTTGTATGTCAGCCCACTCTCATCTGGTAATAAAAGTTCCTGCTGTTTCCATTTTACAAGCGTCTCCCGATACTTATTGGATGGAATGCAGTTGGTTTTCATTATTTCCTTGAACACCTTAATTGGAATCCAGAAATATTCGTTGTCATAGTAACAACTGTCCTTCACATATCCACAACCGAAATACTTCTCTTTAACGTAGAACTTACTCATCGAGCTTCTCACAGCCTTTACCATCCTTTCGCCCATTTCTTGTCGGTCAGTTAAGCTGCGCCACATAACTCCCCAATCTGGACTTCCAGGTATTCCCAAAGCAGCTGCAAGATCAATGCCTTTATCTCTTGCAAACTCTGACAGTATTTCCCAAATTGCTTTCAGAAGCACCAGGCTCATATTGCCGTCCTGGTTGCTCGACCACTTTTTTATAACAGCCCTTACCTCAGCCATATGTGCTTCTACATATGTCACTAGCTCATACAGGAATGCGTCAACTGCATTTCCTTTTAGCATGTCTGTAAGTTCTGATGTAAAAATACATTCATCAGCGATAATATTGATCGCACTGTCCAAATCTGATACAAATTCATTTAGCACCACTAGAGAAGCGTTTACCTTCCATGGGATATTCAAGGATGAACAGTCTCTTTCACATATTTTATTCACAATATCTCCCAGATTCCGTTCTATACTCTTCCGCCTATGAGAATCTTCGTCACTTGGTACATGTACTATCAACACCTCATCATTTATGGTACGAACATAATCTGAAATTAGTTTTGATCTAACATTTGCTTCCTGGATTTCCCAAATTCCTCTGTTGAACACCTGATATAACCGACAGAACAGTTCCTTGTCCAGTCTACCGATTAACACAAAGTTCAAAAAGTAATTACTATAAATCCCTGCCTCTTGAAAAAGGTTTGCCAGTACACCGCTAACCAGTGTCTCCAGCACTACAACGCGGTAATGCTTACTTTCTATACTGGCAATTCCCTTCAGAAACTTTTCCAGTAGTTCCTTTCCACGATATTCTGTTGTAAAGTGTTTATCCATAACCGGAAGTTCCGGCATACCGCTAGGTATAAATGTCTGGAACCATTCGGCATACCTCCATTGGCTTTGCCACCATCCTGCCATTCCATCCAATTCCTTTATACTTCTAGCATTTGCAATTTTCGGGGCAAAATAATCAAAGAGAGCCTCCTTAATCAGCTTATCTTTAAAGCATGGATCAAACTGAATCCCAGCCTCCACGAACCATTTATATAGATTTATTCCAGTTACTTTTTCTTTATCGCATATAACCCATGTCCTTTCGTTCATAAAAATAATCGCTACATATCTTTTCGTTTTTCCATGTAATTTTGGAAAACTGAGATTGTATATATCACACTCGCCGGTTATGTTAAAAATAAGTTGAGATTGCGTAGAAGTCCCATCATCATATAACTGAGCAAGGCAATAAACTCCATTCCCACCTATCATAATACAAGGTTTTCCATGTAGTTTTTTGCTCTTCCTTGCCATCCGTTCCATGAGCTTCTGATTGTCATACAAGCTCTTTTGCGTATTATTATGCAGCGTGTTTACAGCAGCCACCATCTCTGCATTACTCTTTGTAACCTCATAAAGAACTCTTTCTGGCTCGCTCACTGGGATACTCATTCCCGGTCCTGTGCAAGTATTCATTGGATAGCCAGGATTAAATCCGTTTGTCATCTTCATGTCCTCCTTTGTTTTTATGCTATTATAATATATCCATTTTTGTAATATTACCATTTCATATATATGATTTAATAATGTGATTTTATTTTACATTTTTAGATTTATATTGTATAATTCAATCAAATGTAAAATATTTTTGCAGGAGATGATAATATGAATTTAGATTTTTTCAGTACCAATTCTTTATTGGAACAAGAATATATCCTAAAGTACTTCTATCTTCTTGATCCACAAGCCATAGCTACTGAGGTACACGCAGAATTAGAACAAAAGGGGATAGTAGAATTAGATATTGATTCTGAGAATATTGAGCTCTTTTTCCATACACTCTTTCACCATGTATATACCCATGCTTATCAATACGTAAAATTTATTCCTACAAATGGATTCAAAGATTCCTTTTTTGGAGAACCAGCAGATGACAATAAAGAGAAGTATAAAGATTCTGAATCATTACTTTCTGCGTTGGCTGCACTTCTCAAGCTTTCGCTTTATAATTACTGCATTTCAGAAGGTTTCTTTCACTATCTTGAGCAGGATTATTTTTACAACGATCCTAAGCGCTGTTCGCCTTTATCTGTAAAATATGAAGATTATTTTAGTTCTGGGTACTTTTCCAATTCAGACTATGAAAAATCCTCCAGCCTAAATTCAGATCCAACAGACGATCGCCGCCAAAATTGGTGGTACCATAAGAACAATGTAAAAGGTAAGAATAAACAAGATTTCATTCATTTTGTTTTTAACGACTGTAAAAAAATTGCACCTTCAACCAACTCAGAAATATATGTTCCTTGGATTTATAAATTTCCACTTTACACATATTTTAGCGGAAATGCAGTTAGTGCCCTAAGTCGCAATCTGTCTTCAAATACCAAGAGTGCTGCCCGAACTAGACTTTCACTTTATGCACAGTTATATAAGGAACTTTCAGACGCCCCCAAAAATGCTCATTCTTTTTCAGCTACTGACGCATATCTCTTTCATACTTTAAATGAACGTTACTTTGGATTTTCTACTTTCTCGTATATTATGGACATTAGTTCAGAAATAGATGGATCTAAAACAGATTTAGAGTCCGTTCCTTCAAAATTTGCCGGAACAGACTTCAATAACTTGCTGGAAAATTTAGCTCTCTGCCCATTAGTATATTCCAGACACTTTTTTCTTCATTATGCCTTAGAAGCACTTAAGGACAATAATACATTGGAAACAAAGTATTTACAGTACACTCCGCAATCAGTAATAACTCGTTCCGTTCCCAGCAAAGTTTTAAATGACATACAAAAAAGTTTAAGAGGCAAAGAGTTATTAGATCAATTTTTTCAAACACTTAACCAAATGGTTCTTCCTATATTTTCAGCACTCTGGAAAACGACTCTCCAACATCTTATTCCAGATTTTATGACGAAAGAACCAACCAGGTATTTTCAGTCATACATTGAGAAACACCGACGTCTTCTTACTGCTGATTTTACACATTTAAGTCATACTGACATTTTAGCTTGTTATAGAAAATGTAATTCTATCAACAACTCAGATCTCTATTGGAGTCAGTTCGTTCACAGCATTGAAGCGCTATGTGTAACAAAACAGACAGTCGATATCCATGTTTCACAAAATTTGGCAGCACCAGACCAGGCTTTTTATTCTGAGCATTTTTCTAAAGCCGCAAATAATTCATTCAACAGTTCCTTGTTACGTGGATTTCTGCTTCGTCCCATGAAATCTTCTATAGTAAGCTCCAAGAGTTTATATCCCTTTTCTTATATTTCTCAAGATAAGGCTGGGTTAAGCAAAGATCCTGCTGAGATTGAATTATATAATTTCCAATATAAACGAGCACAAGAGATCTTCCGCCTCTTTCACGAGTAAAGATTAAATCTGCCCTCTTTTAGAAAAAAAATTATAGTTTTTCTAAAAATAACCTTATAATTCAACTTTTCCTTTGATTTTTTTCAAACGAGGACATTTTCACAACCTCTACCTTACGAGAGACCAGATAAGCCCCCTTATCTGGTCTCTCAAAATCTTAGTTTCTGCATTTGATACATGTAACAAAAATCACACACCTTTTGATTCAGCCGCTTGCTGCTTTTTCACCATACGATAGAAACTCGCACTGGACATTCCAAGTTTCTTTTGTGCTGCTCTGGCTGTGATTGCTCCAGACTTCCACTCGGCATACACCTCTTCAAAATTATCGGGCACTTTCAGATAAGGACGTCCCAGGTGCTTGCCTTTCCTTTTGGCTGCTTCGATCCCTTCCCTCTGCCTTTTGCGGATTGTCAGACGCTCCTGCTCTGCCATGGAAGATAATACTTCTATCAGAATATTCTGTATCATGTCAATGATCCATTTCTGGTTCTCTGGCACCTGCACCATGGAGCTTGGGAGGTCTAAAATCATCAGCCTTACCTTGTGCGCCTTGAACCATGCCACCTCATTCTTGATATCTTCCTTGTTCCTGCTGAGACGGTCCAGGCTCACTATATATAGGACATCCCCTGGGCGCAAGCCGAATATTCCTTTCAATGCATTGTAGCCAGGGCGGTCCAGATTCTTACCTGACTGCTTGTCGGTTACAATATTTTTTGGTTCCACATATTTCTGCAATGCAAGGATCTGACGGTCAAGATTCTGCTCTGTAGAACTTACCCTTGCGTAACCATATATCATCACATCACCTCGGTAATCCTGTCTGTCTCCAGTTCATACATGAAAACATGATTGCTTGCGACTTCATCATCTGGTGTTGATTCCTGTATTACAGCTTCCAGACATTTTGACAGCATCTCTACATCCTCTGTGTATCTGCTGTCATGTATCGCAACTTCATGGATACTGGTCGGTACAATATAAATAGCTTGTGTACCATATGCCAGACATATCATCCTTGCTACTCCGGGATAGAACACAGCCGTCGCACCATTCGTTTTTTTATCCGTGCTTAGAAAACAGCCATATCTTCTCTCATTCTCCGTAGGACTGAATTCTTTTATGGGAATTCCACCATATCTGCCAGTAAGGATAGAGAGCTTCAGCTGCATACCGTCATAAAATCTTGGCGGTGCCATTTTCACGGTATTATCCATAGCCTGCTCCAAAACGTCTTCTTTTGACAGCTCCCACTTATCCAGATAAGTATTGTCTATCAGTGTTGTGTACAGTTTTCCATCATCCTCATTTATCCGCAGATACACCCCCAAAATGATATCTCCAATCTTTCTGTAAATTCCTCGTTCCAGTACTGTCACTTTTTTATTTGTACTGACAATACGAATATATAAGTCTTCCTTCACACGCTCATAATCATCAAGCATTCTGATCTTTTCCAGCCCCTTGATTTCCTTATGTGCCTCTTTTTCCCTTATGATTTCTTCTGCGATCTGCTTTATACTGTAACCGGATTTATAAGCCCGGTACATGCTTGTCGTAGTCGCACCAAATCTTATCAGCTCGTTTCCTTCCTGGATCACCAGACTTTCTTCCAGCATATTGCCATCTGCCGGTTCATAACAGGCATATTCTTTTTCAGTAAGGCGTTCCTCTATCTCTGCTAACATCTGATTTTTAAATTCCATGTAATCCATCTGCAATTCCTCCGTTATTTTTACTCTTTGTAGCTCCGCAGCGGTACTTCTGACTGCCGTACATTTTTTCTTGGGTCTGACATAACTAAATGCTGCGTCATCCCATATCTACAATTTCCAGCTTCTCGATCAGCCGCCCATAATCAGGCGGCTGATTTTGTTCGTTTCAGTCCATTCAGTGCTCTTTTCCTTGATACCTCATCCAGTTCGGAAAGAGACTTAACACCATACCGCTTTAGAATCTGTTCCTCTGGCACCTTCGTCCTTTCCAGCTCCCTGTACAGTTCCTGCCATTCCTCGTTTGCATCTCCATTGTTCTTCTCTGCAGCGTTTAAGTTTCCCCATCTGAAAACCTCCGCTTTCTTCTGATTGATAACCGAAATCCCTGTAATGACCTTATCTGCCGAAATAGTGATTGCACTTACACTAAAACTGTCTTTCACAACCTTCTTCCGGTCTTTCTCTGTAACCACCACTTTACTGGCTGGGATAAAAATGAAGGGAGCCGTATACAGCTCCCTTCCAATTCCCAGATTCACGCATGCTCTTTTGAACGAATCCGAAGCAGCACTTTTCTCCTTTTCAAAATCCCCTGTTGTTCCCACATCCTGCTTGGATATCCAGGTCTTTTTCTCCGGGTCCCAGATACTCACGGTACAGTACAGGGAATTTCCAATCATCATATGGCTTCTCTGCCAGCCATATATGCCAAAGACTTCATCTAGGATTGCCTGGTCTACCCTTGCATTCTTATATAACAGAAGCGAGATTCCTTTCTCACCGATACTGCCTACCCTGCATTCGATTTCATCTGCATGTAAGCTTCTTATCTTCGATTCCACAGCCATAGTACCAGCCCCCTTTAAGACGCAATGGACAGGGTACGGTAAGCATTTACACTGGTATACTGGTTATAAATCTCCGGCTTTTCTGCTTTCAGCCTTTTAGAATCCAGTAAATTCTTCTCAATCCGTTTCCAGCGTACGATCTGCCCATTGTCAAATTTTCCCTCTTCATGCTCCCCTAGAGCCGCTTTCAGCTGATTGGAGAGACCTGTTTTCCGCTTCTCCATATCCTTCAGCTGGTCACTTACATCCTGGTATTCCTTCAGGACTTTCACCAGGGAACGGTCAAGCGGGACACTGTCCTTCACGGATTCCTTATACTTTCTGTCCAGAAACTCTTTCGTAGCCTCAGAATCATCTATCTCCGGGCGGATATCGCACTTTACGTTATACTCCCAGAACTTTTTCTCTGCATAGACCAGATCAGCAATCATCTCTTCATCACGCAAGATCGTATAATATATAAAATGGTTGCCGCCGATCAAAGCCGCAATGTACGCTTTCTGCATATTGCAGACTGCCAGGTAATGCTGGACCTGCATCATGTACTCTGTAGGAATCTTTCCATTCTTCCATTCATCCTCCCGATACTGACTGACAGTCTTGGCTTCAAAAATACATTTTTCCCCCTGCTCGTCAGTGACAATTCCATCCACATCCGCAAACATGAATGAAAACTGCGGATGGAACATCATAAAATGTTTCTGCCGTACCTTCAGACCTGTACGGTTCATAAATTCCTTACGGATAATCCCCTCCATCACATTGCCCCAGTATGTATACTCATTGGAGTTCTCCAGCACCGGCGTTTTGCCAGTCTTGTCTTCCCACAGCTGCTGGATGGAACGCCAGGGATTCTTCCCCATCACCACGGAAGCATCAGAGCCTCCGATTCCATTTCGGCGGAGTTCCAGCCACTCTTCCCTTGTTAAATCTTTTGTCGGAATCATAATATTCTTCATTCTGCATTCTCCCCTGTAAAAATATCCATTACTTTCATAAACTGATTTACAGCTACCAAAACATCAACTACCAATATGCAGATCCCTGCTATGATCTCAAAAATCTTCATCCTTACTTTCTACAGGCTTTTCAGCCATTCCTCCGTTCTTAAATTCCGGTTATTACAGCCCTTATAAATGAAATAAGCTGATCCCGGAATATCAGCACCTCCAGGATCAGCAAGCATAAAACAATGATAATCTCTACCAAACCGAATTTTTTCATCTGTTCCTCCTTATGCTGTCAGCACCATCTGGTACGCCTTGTCGATCAGCGGGTTTCCGTCCGCGGTTCTGGCAAAAATATTCTCCCTGTAGTTTGCAGTCTTTCTTCTTGGGGTAGAATGGGTTGCAAAATCCGATACTGCATTGATAAAGCGGTAGCCATTGTTTCCTACGTCTTTCAGATCTGGAGCGTCAAAGTAGCGCATTCTCATGTCTTCCCTCAGTCTTTCAATGCCACGCTTCTGCTGTGGGGTGAAATTTTCTTCTACCGGAAGCAGAATCTCGATATAATCCATGACCTGTTTTTCAGACAGCCTGATTCCCCTCAGATTTTCAAATTCTTTTCCAAGAGCAGACATATACTCGTCCGCCAGGAACAGGGTATTCTTCGCTTCCTCGATCTTTCCGCTGATATCCCCTGTGTGGATCATAGACCAGCTCCTCTTTGCCGTGCGCAGGGCAAGGTTAAGCGTATTATTGCATACTACACGGATAGGGGTAAGCGCCGTCTTCACCGCCCCGGAACCGTCATGGGTATTGGAAAATACCATGTATGGGCTGATACGCTCGCCGGCAATGATATATTCCCTTGGAAGTCTTGCAAGCAGCCACACCCTTCTCCCCTCCTGCAGGGAGCCTGCTGTTTCGTAGCGCACGCCCTCTCCTAACAGGGCATCTGTAAATGCAAAGGCTTCCTCATTCTGGATGACCTTGTAGCGGTCTGTGACCACGCCTAATATCTTCCTGTCAGAATCCCTTACATTTGCTTTATAGCCCTGGATCAGCTCGTCATTCTCCGTATAGACAGGTTCCTGGAGGACTTTCCAGTTCAGTCCGGCAATCCGCAGTGCTTCCCTTGATTCCGGTGCTTCTGCCACCAGGGTTCCCAGTCCGTGCCATGGTTTTTCTCTTGTATAAAACATTGTTTCAACTTCTGCAGCCATAATTTCATTCTCCTTTTTCCATTGATTTTTATTCGTTCTTTCTACTGCTTCTTTTTATCAAACATCCTGTTCATGGTTTCGTTAAGCTTTTCCTCGTCCTGTTCTTTTATGCTGTAAGCTTCTCCCTGGCTGCTGATAATAATATGGTCCAGCAACGGAATCCCCAGCATGACACCGCAGGCTTCCAGCCTTGCAGTCAGGTCTATATCTTCCTTACTCGCTTTTGCCCTTCCTCCCGGGTGGTTATGAAAACAGAAGATGCCGTATGCATTCGCCAGGATTGCTGACTTAAATATATCTGCCGGTTCTGCATAGCACACATTTTTACTGCCTTTTGCAACCAGTTCCATTAATACAGGCTCCAGTTCCCCATTCACAGCGCACACATAGAGCAGTTCCTTATCCTGCTTGCCGAAAAAAGAGGCTGCAAAACCTGCAGCCTCCTCCGTTGTTGTAATACCAGTGTTTCCATCTTTCCCTTCGTATAATACGGAGCCTTCCCTTACCAGCTCCGTATGTACACACATGACTCTTTTCTTCATGCCGCCTCCGTTTCTTCCTGCTCCAGGAGCAAGCCAATTTCCTTGATCCCGGTATCCATGCTGTTTTCCAGTTCCAGCTGGAAGGAATCTCCTTTTCCCATCCACCTGGCATAAAAGAACTGGATCACATTTGGCAGGACCAGAAGACAGCGCAGGACCTCTGATTTCATCTCACTGCTCTTTTCAAGCAAAGTCTCTGCAATATTCTCCCGGCAGTTGATCTGATACGCCCTCTGGTAAATCCTCTCTGGGGCTAACTGTAATACTCGCTTCTTATACTGCTTCCGTTCCAGCTTGATCTTGGCATTGAACAGCCTTACAATTTCATCCTCTCCCATGTTTCATCACCTCCTGTTTTCGTTTTTCTCAATCTTTCTTTGTGCCGCCGAGAACATTACCGATTGTATCTGCAACCTTACCCAGCAGTTCAAATAACAGCTCCCATGAAAAATCCATTGGCATAACTCCTTTCTCTGATATATTTGGACATGAAAAAAGCAAAGGAATGTTTCAGCCTTTGCTTTTTCATAATTATAATATGTAATTGAAATTTTGAACTTGTTTTTACACTACTCCAATTCCACAAACTGGAACTTGATTGTTAAAAACTTGCAAAATATTTTTCTAATGAATCTACAAACTCACCAATATGAATTCCATCAATAAATGAGTAATGAGTCTGTACAGATATAGGCACCATTATCCTTACATCTTTTTCCCAATACTTTCCCCAGTCCAATAAAGGTGTGGTATTATTTTTTAGCTGAATTTGTATGAGAAACATGTACATATTTTATTCGCAGCTAGGGGAACATTGAAAAATATCATTCCCAAATGGGCCTGTGAAATAGGGTTCTTGTTTATTTGTAATCTTCTTAGCATTGACACAGTATTCTCTAAGGTTATCCATCATAGAAATATTCACCCTTTTGTCTGAATTCTCTGAGGGAACACCTTCCCTGTTTTATTTTAGTATCGTTTTGGATTTTCTCTCATAAAGATAAATTCTGCTACAGAGCGGTCATATGTTTTAATGTGTCCAAACAGCCAGTCAATCACATTCTTCTGTACAAGTTCACTGAACCGATCAGTTGGTCCTTCATAATCCTGAAGGTATTCATGCAGTTCCTGAATTGTCTTTTTAAACTCTTCATGTTTTTCATGATGGTTTTCACGCTCTGGATAACCGGATTTTTCCTGAAGCTTTTCCTCTTCTTTGAAATGAAAGTCAGTATATTCATCCAGATAATCCAGCATTTTGATTGCTTTTACTTTGCTGTCGCCATTTTGACAGGCAGTTACAAAGTTCTGGATACGGTCGATCAATTCTTTATGCTGGGTATCAATTGTTTCATTTCCTGTTACTAAATTGTCATCAAAGGTAATATTTAAATCGTAAGTCATAATCTGGTCTCCATTTCTTTTTATATGTTCTCTTGGGATTTTTTTGTGTCTGTCAGTTTCACACCTGCATTTTCTGCTTAGTCTTCTACAGGAACAAAAACATCTTTTCCTAATCCACATATCGGGCATACCCAGTCATCTGGAATATCCTCAAATGCAGTTCCTGGAGCGATACCTCCGTCTGGATCGCCTACTGCCGGATCATAAATATAGCCACATGGTTCACATTCATATTTTTTCATAGTTATTTTCTCCTTTTCAATGTTGATTCATTTTGTTAATAGATTCCTACTGAATTTTTCAGTATTTTGTTGCTTTTTATGTATGTCTGTATTATACATGATACTTTCTATTATGTCAATAATAGTAATTGTTATTATTTTTATTTTGTGTATTTTAAATTCAGTAATATCTGACTAAAATGTTACGAAAAAGACTGGTTCTACACTATTTCTGAAAATCTGACAGTGCATTGCTCTTTCTCATGTAGCATCATTCATTATCCTATATGAATTTACCATATATATTCCTCCAAATTCCGATTGAACAAACGATTAAAAGTCCATAGGTAGTAGCTACTCGGACGCTCACTTTGTTCAATTAGGTCAAATCGAAAATGGAGTAAACGAAGGGGCAGTTCACTGAAATGTCAAAACTGCTTTTTCGTTTACTCCATCATCGATTCTAACCTAAAGAATTTGTGGTAATATTATACCTTGCAGTCAAAGATATTGCCACTATCGTTTCTATTTCTCCAATTCGAACTCAAACCTTTGTACAACACAGTTATCCTTTACCTCAGAACAAATCTGATCTGCATTCTCATATAACATTGCCATTGTCTTTTTACACATCTTCGGAGAATCTGAAAGAATCCAGGAAATTCCATAAGATAATTCAATATACCCATAGGTATCATCATCTTTTTTCATGGTCACAATGTTCAATTCCAATAACTTAGCCAGTTCCATCGAAGCTCTCTGCAGTCTGATAAACAAAGCAATCTTCTCGGGATCAGGAACAATCTCTTTCATTTTTTCCTTCTCTTTAAAGCTTCTGATAATTTCTGCTAACTGAAAATCTCTCCGGTCATTTTCCAGCTGTAATTCTCCTTCAGAAAGATTCTCAGATTCTTCTGCTATCTGCTTATCCAGTTCTTCCATTTCCTTAGCTGCAACGTCATAATATTTACATTCTATCAGCATTTATCTTCTCCTTGTAGACAAAAAGGGAACAGTCAAACAAATACGTTCGAACTGTTCCCTCACTTCTTAAGTCCTCGAAGCATTGCCAATACAACAGCCTGCTCATCAGCACTCAGATCATTCCATATCTCCATCACTTCATTCTGTTTATCCGTCAGATGATTTTCTTTTTCATCCTGGAAAAACTGGGACAGTGTTACATCCAGTGCACTGCATATCTTTTCAAGCGTCTGTAATGATGGTGTACTCTCATTTGCAATAATCCTTCCAAGGGAAGACTGTGCAATTCCTGTCAGCTGTGCCAGTCTGTATTTACTCACATGACGTTTTTTGCATAAATCTTTTATATTCCCAGCAACATACTCTTCTATCTGCAAGTAAATACACCTCCGTTCATCATTACTGGTTTTATTTTACCTTCAATCTCAGCATTTTATTAGAGGTATATTACGCAAGCATTTAGTTGTGTTTTAAAAAGTATTTATACAAAAAAAGAAAATTTACTAAAGCGAAGATATGTTCCGGTTCTTATGTATCGTGTTTTACTGATACCAATTATAATAACAAATTTATTCTACCATGTATGAGTTATTTTGTCTAATATAATAATCTTCCATTGCACAATTTGAAGATGAATCTTTTTCATTTCTTTATCCATAAAAGTAGCCTAATAATAATGTAATTATCAGTGCCCTCGTTTTATTGACTCGGTTATTGTCACTCTGCTATCGCATCGTGCCAAAACCTCGTGGGAGATTATAATTAGCCTTCTCTTATCAAGTTAAATATAACCAGCTCCACGGATAGAAATCTTTGAGAAATTTCACTGTAAAGTCTTGAGACAAATGCCTAGGTGACCAGGCTCTATCGCTTCGCGCGAGCCTGGTCTTTATGCATTTGCCTCAATCCTTCCCACTGAAATTTTCAAACATTTCTACCCATGTCGCATATTAACATATTATTGCTTTTAGCAAATCAATAGTCACAAATGCCAATGACATTTGTGACCTTCTCAACATCTCTTTCACGGAATATACGCCCTCTCCCAAACACACATGTCCGGGATACTGCCAGACATGTCTCCGTCCAACCGAAGTGTCTGATTCCCGCCTAGCCAGAAATTATAATATTTCTGGCTAACTGCCAGGCAGATGTATCAATCCTGGCAGTGCCCGATTCGTATATTCCTCTCCATATTATCATTTTAAGTATGTTGCCTATAATATTTTAAGGGATGACTGTCAACCCTGTTCGATCAGAGTCCGCCACATATATGTTTCTGAAGAATTTATTCTTAATATTCCATCGTCTCATTCTGGATTATTTCATCTTCGTTTTTCTCTGTATCCTCTTCTGTTTTTACTCTCAGATATGGATTCTCAATAATTTCAGCCTGCTGGCAGGGGTAATTAGAAAAAACATATACGGTACAATTCTCTCTTAAAAGTCTTGCTCTTCCCACAGCCTGTTCCAATTCTGACTCAATGAAGAAGAGCTGCATATTTCTCATTTTCTTATCAGCGTAGCTCATCATAGGGAAACTATATCCACCTCTTTCCACACGGTATCTGTGTAAGCTGCCACTTGTATCGTATCCAAGCATTGCTCCTACCATTTTATACAGAACTGGTGAATTATGTGGTGTACCTATTACAGCTATATCCATTCCACGATATACATTAAATCCCTCCGTCTTACCAAAATGAATTTCTGAGTCTGGTGCCAGCATTTTAAAGGTGATAATCGGAATATCCCCGATATACTTTTCCTTTATCTCTTCCAGAACATCTGTCCCTCCATTTTTATTGAAAAAAGCTCTGCTGAGAGTATGTGCCGTGTACTGGAGCACCTTTCCTTTATATTCAGCCTTGTATACTTCTCTGAAATTAATGGTTTTTCCAGAGAAGTAATCCTCATATAAAGCTCTGTCAGCAGTTGCTGATAATATAGTCATCTTACTACAGTCTCCGAAATCATACTTCTTAATAAACACAATTTCCTTCTTATTTTTGCACATGATAACATGGGTACTATCAAACAACTTTGGAACCGGTCCTGTAAACTCATTTCTTTGCTCATACAGCTTTTCCAAAACTGATTCTGACAGACTGGTGAAATTGACCTGAATGGTTTCTTCATTATCCAGTTCTAAAATTCTCTCAAGCTGCTCTCTATTATCCGCATCTATAAATGGCAGTTCCAATAATTTCTCAATATCTGACAGCGGTAAACTACTTGTAAAATGAAATAATGTCATAAGCAGGTCTTCATCAATGATAATTTCATAGTCCTGCATTTTGTATAATTCTTTCATTAAAAAAAGCGCATGTGTCGTAACAATACACCGCGCTCCGCTGTAGCCTATTTTTCTTTTTTTCAGTATCTCGTTAAATATCTCTAACTGTCTTGGGGATAGTTCATCCATATGTTCCTTTTTATATTCCAGTATGGTCTTTTTTCCTCTCTTGGTGAACCCCTTGGAAAAGTCCTTGTTAAGTTTCTCCTCTAAATCCGGAAGACCTAATTGTGCAATCTTGGTATACATACTTTCTGTTATTTCACACTCAACACCTTTGGCTTCTATTCTTTCAGCCACCTCACGCTGCAGCTTGATTGTAGGCACTGCTATGATAAATTTCTTACCTATCCAGTTTTTTACAATCTCAGCGTACTGTTCCGTTTTTCCTAAAGCCGTCTGTGCTTTTATAATGTGGATATCTGCATTTCTGGCAGCTACCGCTTCCTCAAGCATTTTTTTAAGCACAGATACACATTTATCAATTTTGTAAAAAACCTCTGTATTTTCTAATTTTCTGATTTTCCTGCTTGCTTTGTCATAGAGGGATTTACCTTTACAGTTATTATAATATGGACAGGTTGTTTTTGAATTTTCACAGTACATAGGGCTGCCATTTAATATATTATGTTTTCTATTCTGGTTTAAAGTATGGTTCCATTTACCAGTACGTTTCTGCAAATTATCAAAAAATAATTTTTTTCCACCTTTTATATGTACCAGACTGGTCACAAGAAGGAACTCCTGATCATAATGTATGTCTTCTCCATTAACAAAGTCATTTAACAGAGGACATAGTTTACATAATGATTCCTGGTTATATCCGGTCAGTGTTGGAATATCCTTTCTTATTTTCTGCTCTTTCGCAGAATCTCCCTCACACGCTTTGCCTTCGCTATATGGAAGCATGATTATGCCGTTATCATTAATTTTGTCTTCAATTCCTTCTAAATCAAATTCATTCTCATTGTAAATACATAGTTCTCCGTTCTTAACACATATCCCGCTCTTTTTTCCAAGTCTTTTTAGTTCCTTACTATTATTACGCCCCTTTGTCTCCCTATAATAAATTTCCAGATTCCTTGCAAGCTCCACAATATTAATTTTTGCATACGGCTTCTTCTCTATTATCCCTTTTCCTCCGAGAAAATACCCGCCTAAATTAAGGCATTCTGCACCCACAGGTGAAAAAAATGCCCTTAGCAGAATATTAGCAGCTTTCGCAAGTGCAGGATTCTTTATCCAACGATCCATCAAAAAAACAGCTCCAAATCCCTTTTGGTTTGCACAGCTTCCAAGTGTTTTATATGTAAAAGCATAGGACAAGCTATATTTTTCACATTTTTCTTTAAACTCACGATATTTCAGATCACCATCAAATTCCAATACCAAAAGTGTCTGTCCTACAAAGTTTTCCTCATCTGTTCCACCATCTAATAAAGCCCTGCAAAAAGCCTGTCCATTATTTCCAACGCTCTCTATAATTTCTTTTATGGTTAAGTCTTTAATACTTTGCCTCTTCTTAAAACGATCAGCAATCAGTCCCATATGTAATGAAGCAAGTGTCATATCCTTATATTTGTTAGAATCTATATTTATAAGCATTATTCTTCCTTTCCGATAAATTTCATACTGACATACTTTATTCAGGCTAAACTGGGCACTCTGGAAATATGGCATGGCAGTTTGTAAGCAAATTGGGAATGCTCTATTTAAACCTATGAGATTTCTATAAATATACACTTTTGCTTACAATCTGCTCATATCAGCTCTCAGTAGCTCCAGTTACGGTTCATATAAGTGTTTGAGCTTGAAAAAACTTTATATGGCATTTGAAATTCATCTATAGCATTTTTACAGGACTGTTCTGCTTATATTTATTTCTTACAAAACTAACCTTGCTCACATATAAGTAAAACCAAATATCAGACAGGAGGTAACTATTATGTCAACTACATCTAATTCAGTGCCTGCAGGGAAGGAAAATTCTATTTTGACTGTTTTAAGTGTCTCAGAAGTTGCTGAGTATCTCGGCGTGGGTAAGAACAGAGTTTATGAATTGCTTAATGACGGTAGCCTTAAAGGATTCCGTATGGGGGCTACCTGGAAGATCAGCCGAATGGCTTTGGAGAATTATATTTTGAATGCTTCGGAACTTTAATTCAAACAGATTTTCATTATTAAAACAAAAAAATGATGCTATCTCACAGCACCATACCTTATCTATATTTTAGAGGGTGATCATCGATCACCCTCAATTTATTTAACTAAAGTTTTTGGTAGCGTTAAACAGTTTGCTCCAATAAGAGCTTGATTTTAATCGCTTCTGCTTATTAAATATTTTGTAATAAGCATCTATTGAAATTTCTTTGCCAGCTTTAAGATATTTTGACTCGTAGCCATTAAGCCAATCGTTTACATCTGTCAATTTCTGCTTTGGATTAGATACCAATTTACCTTTTACGACATTATAAAATTTACTTTCTAATATCTGAATGCCAGAATCATCATTATCATAATTTGTTGTTATAAGAAACTGTTTTTTGTATCTACTTACAGATGCATTTTTAAATACATACCTTCGTATTTTGCTTTTATAGATAGTATATATTATGCACATATCCTCATCCAAATTGGTAACAACATGCTCTGGATATCCATCTTTATTAATATCCATATCATACATATAGCAATCGCTACCAAGCTTATAACTCTTACTATATTTACCATAGTAAATAGCATTAAACAGTTTCTGAGAAGCTTTCTTACGCTGGTTGTAAGTTGTTCCAGCACTTACCGGTACAGCCATAGCAAAACACAAAATAATAGAGATTAATAATACAAACAATCTTTTTTTCCTTGACATAATAGCATCCTCCTTGTATAAAAGTTTTTAGACAAAAAAGTATACACTTCTCTGACCTGATAACATATACCTTTACAACATATGCTTAAAATCCAATAATTAAATACTGTCACTCTTCAGGATATAAATAAAAATAGTCTCCAAATCTTGGAATAAATGTTTCAATGTACTCTTCCTCTCCATTAATATACGGAGCTAAGCTCATACAGAATGTTTCTGACTGAATTTGAGATACATTACTTGGAAATGCAGTACCAAGTTCAACTAATTCCTTGCCTTGCCATATAAATTTGTAAGTATAGTAGCGACCATCCGGATCATACTCCATAGTTATATATGAATCATCTCCAGCTAATCCACCTGTAATTTTATATTTCCCTGAAAAATCAGCTGCCCTTAAATATATATCATATGCCGATGAGTTTTTATGGAAAATCTGATAATCTCCTGTATCGGGATCTGTAAACGTCAGTGTATCAACTGTATCATCAGTTACATCCGAGCAAGTCATTTCAAGAACTTTTGTTCTTCCACTTTGATATATATCATATGTATCATCAGTTTCAAAGTCCATTTCTGCCATAAGTATAATATCATCACTCAAAATAATATCATAAAACCTATTGTATAAATCAATAACAGTTATCGTTGTCCCATCATCCGCAATATATTCTCCCTCTGGATGTATATCTCCCCATAAATGAGTTGGTCCCTCCCAAGCAGAACTAACAGAAAACTTCTCCAGGCAAATTTGTATACTGGAATCTGAATAAATAAACCTACTACTATTTTCATCAAATGCTAAAAAAGCTCCATTATCATCTACCCATTTTTCCCCATCCGAATCAAAATACAATTCTACAGGATGTTCATTTGACGCATATAAATCATCCCCAAGTAAACTCTGCATAGAAACAAAAATGCTATCGCTTTCTCCTGGATATATGCAAATATAAAGCGTATCTCCCAGTCCCGAACCATAATATAGTTCTGACTCTTCACACGATGGTATAGTATAATAAAAACCATATGGGTCTCTAATATCTCCTAATAGTCTCTTCTTTGTTTCATTATACCAATCATCAGAAGTATCACTTTCCGATTCTGCCAGACTAGCAGTATAAGTATCAAACGCCTCTACATTTTTCATCGGAATAAACATCCCAGAAATCAGTAAACATATACCCGATACTGTTTCTATTGCTTTTTTTCTCATAAGCCCCCTCCTTTGTCATCCTTCTAACAACGAATAATCATTTGCATACGCGGTCATTATTTCATTCGGATATGTGATATAATTCTCATCATAATTTATGCTGTCCGATAAAATCAATTCTTCCTCTAGCTCTGAACCATTCTTTGTGATTCGTGTAACCTCTTCTAAGCCTTGATTTCCCCAGACTGCATAAATTCCATTGCCATCCGGAGCTTCGTATAACACAACCGGTCTGGCAAATGATCCAATTCCAAGTCCCAACCCATAGTCATTCACACAATATACATCATTAATCCAATCTGCATTACATGTACCTTCTGAAAGAATCAGCTCTTTTACACCATCATTGTCAAGATCAAACAGAGTATATTTGCAAGACTCTCCATAATGTTTATATGCATCTTCAAGTATATACTGGAATGCTGCACGATAATTCACAGTATTTCCTGATGATTCAAGTACACATGAATATGTTTCCGAACTAATACTTGGAATTTTAATTTGTATATCAGAACCATTCAATATGTAATCCGAATAATCCATTATAAAATCAGCTGACACTATTCTATATCCAAGATTCCCAGTACAAATTGCAGTTGAAGAACTTGTATCAATGCTTGTTCCATTTACAGATATATCATAAGAAAATAATTCGCTTTCTTTATCATATTTCAAATTTATAGTAGCATTAAGATCTTTAATACTATATGTACCAGAATATATATCTTGATTCAATGCTCCATCAAAATAATCTTCTGAACGTTTTAGATAATATTCATTTTCATCTTCACCTAACAACGAATATACGCGAATGGCAGTTGCAATTCTATTTTCATCTAAATCTACTCCATCAATATAATACTCCGTACCATCTATATTAATCGTGAAATCATTATAAATATATTCGCCAAGTGTCTGTTTTTCTCCAATTACGGTGGTTGTCCCATCTTTCGTTTCTAACATGACGCAATAGTATTTCGTATTATATAAGTTGTATATATACACCGTCAAACCATTATTCATCCCAACTTCTGACACAAAGGCTCCTTCAAGCATAGGATCTTGATAGCTATATTGTTGGTGCGAGCTGTCATACAAAGCAGCACTTTCTGATGTAATTTCTTCTAAGCAAACTCTAATTTTGTCGTTCGTAAAAACATACTTACCTAAAGCAGAATCGTATTCCAACAAAATATTGCCTTTGCCTTCCCATCTTTCTTTTTCTGAATTATATTTTACTTGTATCGTATCGTCTAAGCTATCATTTATAGCTGCTGTAATATCAATAATCGCATAATTTTCCTTGTTATCCAAAGATTTTGATATTACAAATATAATGCTGTCGTGATGTTTTTCTCCCCAGTAATCATCCATATCCTCGCATTTAGGTGTTGTATAGTATACACCGTAAGGATTAGAGATTTTCTCCGCTATATTCTCTTCAGATTTTTTCCCAAATCCCTGTATAGCCTTTAATCCTGTTTCTGGTTCATTGTCCTGTGCCTCCTGTATTTCATCTGGCTGTTCATAATCATTGGGTTCTGAATAACTTTCATCATCATTATCATTTGATTCTGCAAAATTTTTCACACTGGTATCTGATTCTGCAAAACTGTTTTCTGTATAATCGTTACTATTCGTATACGATTCATCACTTGAGCTATCCTCATCATAAGCCAAACTATTAGCACTAACAGCTACATATGCCATATTTCCACATAACGCAAAACCACACAGACTAAGACAAGTCCACTTTATTCCCCATATAAGAAATCTTTTCATTTATTCCCTCCATTTTTCAACCATTTACATCATTTTTTTATGGCAAACAATTAAGTATTCGCTCCTTAATCTTCTTCCATACACCCCCAATCTTTATATCCTTATCAAATTTTCTATGTACAGTTGAAATATTCCATAGTAATTCCACTCCCTTAGGTATCATCACCCAATCTTTCACTTTATACGCCCAACGTAAGCAAACCAACAAAAAGTCTACATAAAACTCGACACTCGTCCAATCTGGAGCCCCCTCGAAAAGTTCAAGAACTTCTCCTGCATATCTTAAACAAAGAATCCCACATAAAATTTCAACAACCGGATACAGCCAGCTTAATGCATTCTCTAAATCGCTCAAAATTGTTCTACTAATACCAAATGTTCGCATTTCAGTGTTCCCAGCGTATTTTTCTATAAGCCATTCTCGAGCTTTCGTTAGCCCTGCACATATAACAACATAAAATACAAAACTTCCCCAGAATCCATCCAATATCTTCGGAATACCAGTTGCAAGCATTTGCCATGTAAAAATTAGTTCTGCAATACTTAGCCCAATTACAGTAGGAATCAAAAATTGCATTAGAAAATGTTCATATGGTGGTATCTCTAAATTTTCAATATCGCAATGCACATTCCCTGCTTTACTACTATTTTGCGATTTATCCTTATTAATCAATATGCACCCACATTCAGAACAATAGCGTTTATCTTCAGAATAATATTTATTACATTTTTCACAATACTTCATATTTTACTTATCCTTTGCCAAATATTTTTCAATATCTGTGTTATCCAATTTCAATATATCTTGAACAGTTAAATCCATAGACGATATATCAGTTCTGAATTTATCCACATCGTCTAACAAAATTTCACTTAGTCCATATGTATTCAGATAATCTTTCAACTCATCTGATATGTAATATGTATCTCCATCAGACATAAGAGTATATTCATCCTTTCCAACATCATACATTAAAATAGATATATTGCCTTCCGAAGTATCGACGTCAAGATATATATTTATCTGATTTTTATTAAAAATATATGCAAATGTTCCATCATTTCCGAGATTATCCGTATCAAACCAGCCTGAAAGACATTCTTGTATTTCTGGCTCTGTAATTCGTACCGAAACATTTTCATCCGAATATTTAATTTTCCATTTGTCTCCGTTGCAAAAACTATATATTGTGCCATCCCACTGCTCAAAATATTCAGATTGCAATGGTGCATTTTCCTTGAGCTCGGTGATTATATCAATCTTTTCCTGACTGAGCTTATTTTTATTCTGACTTCTGGAAACAGCATAACCAACAACACATAATGCAGCTACAGCAATAACAACATTTCTTATCAAATGAGATTGCTTTTTAGGAACACCTGGATTTTCAATAACTGCCCCCTTTGGGTTTCCACTATTTTTCTGCACAGTCTTTTCTTCTGTGCTTTCTCTCTGATTTACCTGTTTTTCTTCCATATTATCTTGCATGGTACTTCTTTTGGGTATTTCCTGTTCGGGTATTTCGTCAGTTCGTATTTCATGCGAAATCTCTTCCTCAACTTTTTCTTCTGTTCCTACCAACTTGGTTCCACAATATGGACAGAACTTATTACCTTCCTCAATTAACTTACCACAATTTTCACAATACATATTCTCCCACCCTTTCCTAGCATTTGTTTTTATCGTTATTTTTATACGTTTATACGTATTATTTTACAATATATTTTGTTTAATCTCAATAAAAAAAGACATTGAATATAGCTTTTTTTCTATAGTTCAATGTCTTTTCCTTATTATTCTTTAATCTTTGGCTGTGAATTAACCGGATTGATAGAATCTTCCTTTCTAATTGAATCCTCATTTTCTGATAATGATTTATTCATTTTTTTATTGATATCCATAACATTACGAACCAGCATGACGCCCATCATCTGTAATTCAAAAATGAAGCGCATTGTTATTGGTCCAACGATTAAAAGTACCAATCCAGTTGTAAAGTTACTCTGATCCCCGAAATACGTTTCAGTAACTGAGAACATCATAAAAAATCCAAAACATACGCACATAACTGTTCCCACTACAAATAAGAACTTTAAGATGTCCTCTATATACAACCTCTTAAAATTAAAATAATTATGTAACCACTGTAAATATTTGTTGTCCAGTTTGCCATCATATTTCTTTGGCAATACCTTCACATATAACAGCACGATTGCTGCTACTGTTGCGATCATTCCTATTGTTGCTGCAATTCCAATTGACATAAAGCAGTCCCCCTTCTTTTCTCTTATGTACTTACTATTATAACAGCTTTTTTTCGTTATTCAACTAATATTCGTTATTTAAATACGATATAGCATATTATTTTATCACTGTTTTTCCTCTACTATAAACCATATACTAACAGAAAGACGGTGATATTATGGTGCCTGTGCTTGATAGAATTACATCTTATCGTAATCAAAAAGGCTGGACAGAATACCAGCTTGCTACAAAATCTGGTCTGACTCAATCAACCATCTCTTCCTGGTATCGGAAAGATTTAGTGCCTTCAATTCCTTCTCTTGAAAAAATATGTAGTGCTTTCGGGATTACCCTCTCACAATTCTTTTCTGAAAACGAGGAACCCTATGTGCTTACCAAAACGCAGAGAAATTTACTTGAAGCATCAGCAGCCCTCTCAGAAGAACAACAGCTTGCATTAATCGAATTTATAAAGACTCTTTAAAAGGCTATGCGTATTCCCCACGCATAGCCTTCTCTTTAACACCTTGTATCATTTGAACCTATTCCCTTTTGCATTCCATAAAAAGCTGAAAGGCACACTTGAAGCCTTGTGTAAACCCAATTTCTTCTCCTATCTCAGCAATCGCAAATGCCAGATCAACGCCTTCTCGTCCAGTTTTATCTTCAACCTGGATAGAAGCCTTGTTATTTTCCAGAAGTTTTCTGACTTCTGACAGTAATTTTTCATCCTGCCAGCCGCTCCGTCCCAGTTCTTCCAGTTCCATGTCATACAATTTTTTTATCATACTGTCCATAATGTTCTGAACCTGCTCTGGTTCCAATTCTCCCTTCTATGAGCATATCTAAATATTTACACCTTGCTACAGATTTGAAGATATAAAAAAAGAGACCAGAATTCAAATTTCCAGTCTCTAATCAATCTTCTATATAAAATTACAATCCTTCATCACCTTTTGGAATATCAGCTAAATTATGCCTTTCCCAAACCATTGCCTGTAATACTGCTGATATAATCGTCAATGTCCTGTACAATGCAATGATCTCCCATTGTATGCAGCGATTCAAAATACTTTGTAATATCCCCACAGATACCGTATTTTTCAAAAGTTTTTGTCACATCAGCTCTAGAAAGTCCTTTAAAATGGCGGTATCGTTCCATGCAGTAAATTAAGAAATTTGATTCCTTACTCATCTCTCACGTCCCTTCTCTACGTGTCACGTAATCGTCATTCAATACTTTACTTCTGACTGACAGCATTTCACGCTATCATACCATTGATTTCCTCGAGTTCATATAACGTAAATGGATCAATATCTACGCAATCAGCTTCGTCCCATTTGCCAGAAATATCCCAGGCAAGCGTTCCATTCATTACCGTACAAGCATTTTTGAAGTTCTCAATATCCCTCATTGGTGCCATAATCTCAGCCTTTAAATCGTTTGTAGCATCATAATCAACTATTTTTCCATCATCAAAAAAGACCTGTACATGAAAATTATCCAAAGGAATCACCTGTACAACTGTAGGAAAATACTCATTCATAAACGTTCACCTCCACATATTATATAAGCGGATTAATTCTGTTCAACGGCTTCATGTCCTTTGACAGCTCCCAGTTCTGCATCAATTCGTCCTGGTGAATTGTACACCACGCCAGTATCAATCGTAATTGCTTATTTGGTAATGATCCCTTTATTACCTGTATATTGTTGATATCAACTAATGCTTTATGTCCATTGTACTCTGCATGGAAATGCGGTGGCATATGGTCATTATAATACATCGTTACCCGAATCCCATAAAATAATGATATCTCTGGCATATACAACATCTCCTTTTCAATGCTTTTTTATAGTGTACCATTTTTTTATAATAAGCGCCATAAAATAGGATAAGAATTTGCCTTTTCATTCTGTTTCCGTACCCAAAATATACCCAAGATTTCTTCCTCACCTATAAACTTTCGTAAACTTCAACACCCGATTTTCCGCGTATTTACGCCATTTCATACCCTATCAAACTATGCCGTTTATAACCCCTTATTTAATTATTTATACTCCCCTCGAAACACCCGGTAGCTCCCCTACCGGGTGTTTCTCTTTGGATTTATAAGGGTTTGCGGGATTTTGGGGTTCACCATTCTTGTAATATTTCTGTAATATTTAATAGATATGTCCAAAATATGTCCAAAATTCTATTTTCCGTCCAATCTTGGCTCTCCAAAATAACCCAAAATGAGGACAGTTTTATCACTGCCTCCTACAATGCTGTCCCTTTCTTTGGAACAAATAAATAACTCATATCCGCGTGTTCCAGTTCAAGCAGCGAAAGCTTTCTATCAATTCCTCCGGCATACCCTGTCAGACTTCCATTTGTGCCTATCACACGATGGCAGGGAATGATAATAGAAATTTCATTGTGTCCAACCGCACCTCCAACTGCCTGGGCAGACATGCGGGATACATTTTTCAGCTCTGCCATTTTGCGGGCAATTTCTCCGTATGTGATCGTCTGTCCATAGGGAATCTGCAATAAAATCTTCCACACTGCCTGTCTGAATGTTGAGCCGTCCGGATGGAGTGGCGGCGTAAATTTCGGTTCTTCACCGGAGAAATACACATCCAGCCATTTTTTTGCTTCCGTGAGAATCTCTGTTTCCTGTGGAATATGCTTGTCTGGAAGTGTATTCCCAAAATATTTCTGTCCTTCAAACCATAGACCAGTAATTCCCACTTCATCTGCCGCCAGTAAAATACGCCCTAACGGCGATTTATATTTGTATGTGTATATCATATTTATACCTCAAAAATGCATGAGGTAGTGTCAACTTCATACCTCCAAAATCGGCTCACCCCCAGTAAAATCAACGATTCTGGGCTATATAGCCTTTACCTCCCCTTTCTTTGGTTTAGGTGACCTTAATTTTACGTTGGAAAACCTGTCAAGGCCGGGCTGAAAGCCCGTAAAATTCAGCCTTGACGGGGTTTCCGTAAGTAAAATATACTTGGTCAGCACCAAGGAAAAAAGAGATAATTTTTTCTTAATTCGTTTTACACTACCGTCGTTCAAACAACATGATCCTTAAATGCTTTTCATTGTCAACACATCAATTCGTAAAATAAAGAAAATCCCCACATGGTCTCTCGTAATTATTAATCAGCTTATTCATGACCTGACCATTGTAATACAATGTGGCGGAGCCGCCGCCGTCCAGGTTGTAAGCGTACTGACAGCCATAGCTGTTGAAGATATTAACAAGATCCCAGTGGTTCAGGCCGGCGTAACTGCCAGTGTCGGTGACAAGAAGCACATAAATGCCAGGTTTCACCATTCCCACAGCAGTTCTCGGATAATATTTGGCTGTTTCTGACCAGGCCGGCTGGGCCTGGCCATCTTTGATCAGGATTGGGCCAAAATTATAGGTATCTTTTACCCCCTCTTCCAGAAGAGCTTCGCCTTTCAATCCCTGCTTTGGTGTATAAATAGTGCCATCATACCTTACAGCCATTACACTGTAACTGGTCTCATAATTTCCATAAATCACACCATTCTTGATGCACATTCCAAGAGGTGACGGCCGCCCTGTCTGGTAACTAAACGCACTTCCATTCACTCCGATAATACCCCCATTACCAGAAACTGCACCGGAGGTAGTCTGTCTGGCACCACCATAGCTTCCATAAGACAGAGCAGATTTCAGCTGTCTGGAATTTTTGATCTTTATCAGCGCTACCCAGTAAGGAACATTATGTGTGAATTTTCTGCGCAGATCAATATTAAGAGAGCTGCTTTTATATGTATAGCGGTTATCATTCACCTTCACATCCGGTCTGGTTTGTCCTGTTCTTCTCCCGCTATCATTTACATAATATTTCCCCACCCACACATTTGTATACAAAGCACCTGTTTTCTTATCAAAATAATAACGATATTCACCAATTTTCTGCCATCCTGTTGCCATTCTGGAATTAGGAAGGAAATAATATCGCTTTCCTCCGTAGCTTAGCCAGCGGTTGGCAATTGCAACACCTGACTTATTAAAATAATAAGAGTATTTTGTTCCAGTAGCCCAGCGGTTACGGAACATAATGCCATTCTTCCGGTTATAATAATACCGTTTTCCGCCTGATTTCAGCCAGCCTGTATAGCGTTTGCCATTCTTTGTGCTGTAATAACGCTGACCTTTGTAGGTAATTTTTCCCCAAAGCAGTTTTCCCTTGGAATTATAAAAATAATAGTCTTTCCCCCGCTTCACCCATCCATGCTTTTTCGAAGTGATACTCACAGTCGTATTGGAAGCCTTCACATAAGAAGCGGCCCACACCGAAGAGGAACACATGGTAAATATCAAAAACAAAAAACAGATAATCCCAAAGCTTCTTTTTTTCAATTCCTTCTCCCCCTCATTTCAATAAGAAAATCGTAACGGTTCAGTACCTTCACAGTTACACGCTCCGTAATGCACCGAACTCACTAAACCTTTACTTTCTGGTTATAAAAAATTACGGGGCAGACAAATTACTTCGTCTGCCCCGCTGTATTTGCCTTGCTGCAGGTAATTATTATGCGGTCGCCTGCTCGCATAAATTACTGATTAAGCTGCCGGTGTCTCACTGTCATCCAGTGTATCTCCAGCCATATCTGTCTGCTCTTCGGACTCAGCAACACCATCTGTCTCCGCACTCTCAATATCACTGTCGCCTGTAGCAGCGATCACATCGTCCAGCCATCCCTCAGGCATGCCTGCGTTGGTCAGATTCTCTGTGATTGCATCCATATTCATGGAAGCTGTATAAGCCTCAACTTCATCATCATTACTGAAATCATAAACATCTGTCAGAGAAGCAACATCAACTGCGGCAAGTGTCTCACCGCCATTGCCGCCGGTCAGAGAAACTGAACCAAGAGTCGCACCACCTGCTGCAATAGCAAGATTCCAGTCAATGCTGTCCTCATCTGCACCATCGGCTGTAAAGATCAGCTGCATTCCACCAAATGGATCATAGGAATTTCCATCTTCATCTTCCACAGGTGCTCCGGAAATTGTGTAAGTTCCCTTCCAGATTCCGTCCTGTACTGCCTTGGTATCATAGTCTGCAACATCAATAACAGCAGCATCTGCGTCACCGGAAGAAAGCGTGTAAGTTCCGCTTAACAGATCACCATTCAGCTCACCGCTTCCTTCAATGGCAACCTTGTCATCTCCGGAACCCAGCTGCATGGAAAATCCTCTCTTCTCTCCATCCGCTGTACACAGATATCCGAAAAGCTCTTCCTCCTGCTCATCATCATTCAGAAGGAACTGGCGTCCAACAACCTCTCCATCACTGTCAACCCATGCCCTTAAAATAAATCCGGACTCGTCAGTCTCATCAGCTTCTGTATCCAGATCTTTCTCCATATCCTCGATTGCTTCCAGGAAAGTCTCATAAGTATAATCCGGATCATTCATGGCTTCTGTCCAGGTCTCAATAAGCCCCTTCAGTTCTTCATCAGACTTGGCTGTATCCAGAATCTGCTGGAACATTGGAAGTGCCTCTGCCTGTGTAACATGTCCTTCCAGAACGCTAAGCTCCTGACTTACATCTCCTGCAACAGCTTCCTGTGCTCCAGGATTCTCAGCATCTGCAACATTATCAAAAATAATATCTGTGTATCTTGTAAGAATAGATGTCACTAAGTCTGCTTCCGGAAGGTTCTCCAGAGTGGAAAAATAACTGTTCATGCTATCTGCCAGATCAAGACTCGTGGTAAAGGAAGAATCCAGTTCCTGATCTGCCTCTTCCACAGCTTCCTGAGTCATCTGCTCCATGTTCATTTTAATATAGCCATCACTCAGCTCCGGAATTCTCATATAAATTTCAGAATTCTCTGTATCAAAATAATATTCTATTGTACAGATCTTGGTTCCATTTACATTCACATCCATAAACTCAGTCATGGACTTATCAGACATGCTTACATTTCCACTGATGGAAGCATCCGCCAGCCAGGAGATATCCACAGGAGAAAGCATTCCCAGAATTGCTTTTCCACCATCTTCCAGACTGACCTTTATTTCCGCATTTCCCTTAACTTCTTCTGTATCCATTTCAGAAAGGCTCTTTGCGTAATCTGCACCAAATTCCTCGATCATTTTGGCAAAGGCTGCTTTCTCAGTTTCCTTGTAAGAATCTGCTGCCCATGTGGTAGCCGGTACTGCACTGATTCCCATAAGGGATGCTAACAAAATTGCGGTAATTTTCTTTCTCTTCATAAGATCCTCCTTTGGTATAAATCCTTACGGATTCTGCAATCTTTCCGTTGCTGTTCACTAGAGCGTGTTTGAAAAAGGCTTTCTGCAAGATGTGCGTCACAATTTGTGGGAGATTTTGTCCGGATGAGGGCGCCGTAGCGGGCTACGGCAACCGAATTCGGGCAAAATATACCGCAAAGTGGGGCGTGCAGATTGCGGGAATGATTTTTCAAACAGGCTCTAGTAACATTCCCAACTGCTCTCATTACCAGTAAAACAGCCGGTTTCTGTCAATGATCCGCTACAGACCATACAATGATCCATAATAGACATATCTGACAAAACAAGTTAATATCAGAATAGCATTTGCCGAACTTATTGTCAATAACCCATAAATATTCTGACGATTCCCGTGACAAAAAAGGTTACTGTTCCATCTGTGACCAATAAAACAAAAATTTTTCCCACAAACAAATCCTATAATTCCGGACAGGCTCTGATATGTTATATTGTACCATTTACTCTCCGCTGTCCTGTATAATATAACTATCCAGCTTTTCCATATACCTCTGATCACGCTCAACAGTAATCACAATCACGTCGTCCGGTTCATATTTATCCAAAAGCTCCTGGTCAAAGTCATCAATTCTCACAAATAAGGTTTTCTGATAGCGATAGGGCATGTATTTTTCAAGGCGGAGGCGAAAAGAATCCCCGATCACCATTAAAGTTTTCTCATTATCCGAATTGGATTTAAACACTTTCAGGATCTCCTCGCCGCCTTCGCTCTCCTCTTTTTTCACCTTGTAACGGATACCATCGTGAAAATACTTCAACCCATATTCCCTGTCATCATCCAGCTCTTTATATCGCCCGATCATCCTGGACAGATCCCCCCTGCAAGGCTTAGTCCCGATCATAACCTGAATATCTTCGATGGGCAGACTTTCACCTGTCATATCCTGTACAATTTTCTCGTTGGTAATATATCCGCCTAAATTGTTCATGTGAGTATCATATTTTCGGAACAGCTGGTATTTTTCAGTAAACTCCCTCAGATAATCTGCCAGAAAATCAAATTCCACGTCGGAATTTTCTTTCATATATTTTGCAAAAGTCTCCATTCTGGAATCCCCGATTCCAATCACCTTTGGCTTCTCCGGCATATACTTCGAATAAAGTGTCTCTTTGTTGGGAGCCACGTAGTAATGGAATTGTTCCACACCCCTGTCCAGAAACCAGTCCCGCACTTTTGCAATTCCGGATGCAATTTCCGCACTTTGTTCCAGTGTATACACATTGGTTTTCTGGTAATCTGCCATGGCATTTTCTCCCTCCCTTTCCGGCAGGTAAAACAGCCAGTTATCTTCTCCGATCACCACATCCCCGATCTTTGTATTGCGGAAAACTTCCGTATCAATAAAGTTGCAGAACTTCACCAGGTCATTTTTGAAGGGCACATGATCCTTATAATACGCCTCAAACTGCTCCGGGAAGTCTCCCAGAGATTCCAGATTCACCTCCGGAAATTCAGCCAGTTTTCTGTTTTCATTGTTTTCCGTATCAAATCTGCCGGAAAATCCAGTCCACACCACTCCTGGCAGAACCAGACTTCCTGCAAATAATACGATCAGAATTTTCTGTTTTCTCATATGCTTCCTGTTAAAATCTGAAATAAATAAACGGGTTATAGCTGTTATTTACAAGTGCCGCTACACTCAGCCAGAAAATCACCAGACAGGCGATCATTCTCGGAACTGTCACCATTCCATTGGCAGGGATTTTTCCATCTGAATGTACCCGGACCTTCTCATATATCTTCTGCAAAACTCCTGCAAATAAAACACCCATAACGATCAGAAAGATCATTTTGCTGTCAAGATATGCAGAAAGAAGAATGGTTCCTCCATGTGCCACAAACATATTTCTCACATAAGTAAAAAACAGGGAAATATTTTCTGCACGGAACAGAATCCATCCAAAAAACACCGCGGTCACCGTGTAGCCCCAGCCCACAATTCCAGGCAGTTTTTCCAGTTTTTTTCCAAGCCACACACGTTCCAGTATAAGAAAAAGGCCATGATAAAGCCCCCAGAGGATAAATGCCATTCCAGCCCCATGCCACATTCCGGTAAGGAAAAATACGATAAGCAGGTTTCGATAGGTGCATGCCGCGCCTTTACGATTTCCTCCCAAAGGAATATAGACATAATCACGAAACCAGGAAGACAGGGAAATATGCCATCTGTGCCAGAATTCCTGCACGGAACCAGCTGTATAGGGATAATTGAAATTCTCCTGGAATTCAAATCCGAACATTTTTCCAAGACCAATGGCCATATCGGAATATCCTGAAAAATCGTAATAAATCTGCATCATGTAAAGAATTGCGCCCAGCCACAGAGCCTTCCTGGATACCGCATATGGACCATATTTAAAAATTTCATCCACCACACGGGCAAAGGAATTGGCAAGGAGAACCTTTTTCCCAAGTCCCCAGCAAAAACGCATTATCCCGGCTGCAAATTTTCGGATAGTCTCTTTTCTTCCTGTAATCTGAGCTGCAATGTCGCGATATTTTACAATAGGTCCTGCGATCAGCTGTGGAAAAAAGGAAATATACAAAAGCATATGCCAGAAATTGTGCTGTGCCGGCACCTCTCCCCTGTACACATCGATCACATAGGACAACGCCTGGAAAGTATAAAAAGAAATTCCAATTGGAAGCGCCACCTGAAAAAGAGTGGTTCCTGTTCCATCTGCTGAAAAAAGTCCGGTTATGGCTTCTGTCAGAGTGCCAAAATACTTGAAATATCCCAGCAACCCCAGATTAATAATCAAAGTTGCCACAAGAATCTTTTTTTTCCTGGTCTGATATTTTTCAATCAGAATTCCGCCGGTAAAATTCACCGCCACGGAAAACAGCATAAGGAAAACATAAAGCGGCTCTCCCCATGCATAAAAAAGCAGACTGAAAAATACCAGGATTCCATTTCGGATTTTTCCGGGACTTATATAATATGCTGCCAGTACTAAGGGCAGAAAGATCCATAGAAAGAGCATCGAGCTGAAAACCATGTGTATCTCCTTTATTTTTCAAACAGGCTCTGGAGCATGTTTGTCTGTCAATGCTCAGTATTATAACATAAAAGACCCTCCCCATACCAGTATCCTGAAAAAATTCACATTCTGGTATGAGAAAGGTCTCCGTTTTTAACTGAGAGAAAAATCCATCCGTTCTCACTTATTTCGTTTTATAACTACACAGAACTTTTTTCGCGTGCAGATTGCAGGAATGATCTGAGGCATCTCCGCCTCATTTCAAGCCACTTACCAGATTTTGGAGTCCACAGCTGCGCGCTCGATCGGCAGGCCTTTCATATATCTTTCCATGAACATATTAAAGCCTTCTACACCCTCCGGATCCGGATTCAGGGTGCTTCCCTGATTTCCTGCAAATACCTTGGTATCCAGGAAGTCTTCCAGGGTCTCATTCTCCTCTTTGTTTACAAGATAGGAAGCGAGCACTGCAATTCCCCATGCACCGCCTTCACCGGCAGTCTCCATAACAGAAACCGGGGCATTTACAGCATCTGCAAGGATCTGCTGTCCAACACCTTTTGTCTTAAACAGTCCGCCATGACCAAGAAGACGGTCAACCTTTACCCCCTCTTTCTTAAACAGGATGTCAAGACCAACTCTCATAGCGCCAAGGCAGGTATAAAGATTGGTTCTCATAAAGTTGGCAAGATTGAATTTGCTCTCTGGAGAACGTACAAACAGTGGTCTTCCTTCTGTAAATCCAGTCATATGCTCACCGGAGAAATAGCAGTAGGACAAAAGTCCGCCGCAGTCCACATCTCCCTCCAGAGCCTTGTTGTATAAGGTTCCGAAAAGCTTGTTCATATCAGCTTCCATACCCATTGCTTCTGCAAACTCACGGAAAATATTTACCCATGCATTCAGATCAGAAGTACAGTTATTAGAGTGTGCCATTGCAACCGGATGTCCGGATGGAGTCGCAACCATATCAATTTCAGAATATGGTGCAGATAACTCCTTTTCCAAAACAATAGAGGCAAATACGGAAGTACCTGCGGAAACATTTCCGGTACGCTTTGCAACGCTGTTGGTAGCTACCATTCCAGTGCCAGCATCACCTTCCGGCGGGCACATAGGAATTCCGGCTTTCAGCCTGCCTGTTACATCAAGAAGCTTTGCTCCTTCTTCTGTCAGGCAGCCAGCGTCCTGTCCCGCAACAAGACATTTCGGCAGAATGCCGCGAAGCTTCCATGGGAATCCATAAGAAGCAACCTGCTCATCGAACTGCTGAACCATTTTTTCATTGTAATCCCTGGTAGTGCTGTCCACCGGGAACATTCCTGCAACATCGCCAATTCCAAGAACTCTTTTTCCAGTCAGTTTCCAATGTACATATGCCTCCAGAGTGGCAATGTAATCAATATCTTTTACGTGAGGCTCGCCTTTTAAAATTGCCTGATACAGATGTGCGATACTCCATCTCTGAGGAATATTATACTGAAAAAGTTCGGACAGTTTTCTGCTTGCCTCTCCCGTAATATTATTTCTCCAGGTTCTGAACGGAACCAGAAGATTTCCTTCTTTGTCAAATGGCATGTAGCCGTGCATCATGGCGCTGATTCCAATAGCACCAACGCTTGTCAGCTCTACACCATATTTCTCCTCTACGTCCTTTGCCATCTGCTGATAACAGTCCTGCAGACCGGACCAGATATCTTCCAGACTGTATGTCCATACCCCATTCTCATAGCGGTTCTCCCACTCGTGTCCGCCGGATGCGATTGGTGCATTATTTCCATCTACCAGAACTGCCTTGATTCTTGTGGAACCGAACTCGATTCCAAGTGCTGTCCTGTTATCCAGGATTGCCTGCTTTGCTTCTGCTGCTCCCATGTGTAAAATCCTCCCGTTGTCTTTTTATAATGTGTAACATTCTTCACTGTTCAACCCAACGCCGTAAACAGGCTCCAGAGCGTGTTTGCCATTCTATGCGTTTTTACCTTCGAAACGCAATTTCATTCCAGCGAAGCTCATTCTTGAAGTTACGGATTGTAGTATCTTTGTCAATGTATACAGCTTCAATTCCCATTGCTGCAGCCCAGTCACCCATCTGCTCTGCTGTAAGATCATAAGTAAAGGCAGTATGATGTGCTCCACCTGCAAGGATCCATGCTTCTGCGCCGGTAGCCAGATCTGGCTGTGGTGTCCAGAATGCACTTCCTACAGGAAGCTTCGGCATAGGTTTCTCAACCTTCTTGCAATCTACATCATTGATGATCAGACGGAATCTATCCCCCAGATCAACAAGGGATGTTGCGATTGCAGGGCCTGTCTTGGATGTAAATACAAGTCTCGCAGGATCCTCTCTCTCACCCATGCTAAGCGGGCAGACTTTAATAGCCGGCTTGCCATCTGCTACGGATGGGCAAACCTCCAGCATATGTGACTGCAGGATTCCCTCTTTTCCAGGAACAAGATTGTAGGTGTAATCTTCCATCATGGAGGTTCCCTTAGCGTCCTTCATGCCTGCTGTCATAATCTTCATCAGACGAACCATTGCAGCTGTTTTCCAGTCACCTTCTGCGCCAAATCCATAGCCCTTCTCCATAAGTCTCTGGATTGCCAGTCCCGGAAGCTGCTTCAGTGCTCCAAGATCACCGAAATGAGTTACGATTGCCTGATAGTTTTTCTCTTCCAGGAATTTCTCAAAGCCTATCTCAATTCCTGCTTGTACTGCTACATGACGTTTGAATTCTTCCGGGTCTCTTCCCTCAGAAAGAATGTCATATTTATTATAATATTCTTCCACAAGAGCGTCAATATCTCCCTTGGAAACAGCGTTCACATATTCTGCGATTTCATTTACCGGATAGGCATCAACTTCCCAGCCAAATTTAATTTGAGCTTCTACCTTATCCCCCTCTGTAACGGCAACATTTCGCATATTGTCGGCCACACGGCAAACTCGGATGTGGCTGCTCTCCATAATGCCAACAGCAGTTCGCATCCAGGAAGCCAGACGCTCCTGAACCTTTTTGTCAGCCCAGTGGCCCACAATTACCTTTCGCTCGATTCCCATGCGGGTTACCATGTGACCATACTCGCGGCCACCGTGTGCGGACTGATTCTCGTTCATAAAGTCCATGTCAATGGTGTCGTAAGGGATTTCCTGGTTGAACTGTGTGTGAAGGTGGCAAAGAGGCTTTCTATATTCTTTCAGACCAAGTATCCAGGATTTTGCCGGGGAAAAAGTATGCATCCAGGTGATCACACCAGCACAGTCTTCATCAGCATTTGCCTCATTGAAAGTCTTACGGATAAGTTCATTGGTAATCAAGGTTGGTTTCCATATAATCTCGTATGGAAACATACCGGATTTGTTCAGCTCTTCCACAATAATACAGGAATGCTCAGCTACTTTACGGAGACACTCATCCCCATAAAGATCCTGTGAACCTGTACAAAACCAGAATTTGTAATTTCTTCCTGTTTTCATTGTAAAAATCCTCCTGTTTATTATATTTTTGTAAATATTGTTATTGATTCAATTTTTCAGGTGATGGTTTGCAATGTATATTTCCAATTGTAAGGAAACAATTATCAGTAATTCTTTGCAGAAAATATCATTTAAGCCTTCTGCAGGAACCACGAACAATTAATTCCGGCTGAATCAGACGTTCTACTTTGCTATCCTCTTCTGACACTCCATTGATTTTTTCTAATATCAATTCTGCTGCCATCTCTCCAAGCCGCTCCTGTGGATGGGCAATGGTTGTGATTCCGGTTCCGCGCTGGGCATAGAGGGAATTGTCATAGCCTGTGACGGAAATATCCTTTGGTACTTGAAGACCACAATCTTCAAGAGATTCAATCACCTGTACAGCAATCTGATCATTGTAGCAGACGATTCCATGAGGAAGCGATCCGGTTTTTACCATTTCTTTTACCATCATAGATGGTTTACTCCGCCGATCTTCGGTGTGGAACCATACTACCAGATCTGGATCATAAGGAATACCAGCCTCCTGCAATGCCCTCACATACCCTTTATGTCTCTGGATACCCTGAATGTCATCTGCCTTGAAAAAACCGGTAATCCTGCGGTGTCCCTGCTCCAGAAGGTACTTTGTCACCAGATAGCCGCCCCTGGCATCATCCATAAGAATGTGGGGCTTGTCCTTCATTTCCGTGTAAATTCCCTGGATAAAAATGTATGGAATCTGATATTTCTCTAGATTTTCGTAAAGGCCAGGATGCCGACAGCTAAGCTGGCTTTTACTTGGCTCTATGATCAGACCATCAATATCTTTCTGCAAAAGCTCTTCTAGACATTTTGCCTCTTTCTGACGGCTGTTACCTGTATTTTTCAAAATGATGCTGTAGCCCTGTTCAGACAGTACATTATCCATTCCCTGAATCAGCCTTGGGAAAATGTAGTCAGAAATATAAGTTGTCACTACCGCAATATTTCTGGACTTTTTCATATGGCGCATTTTCTCGGAACAAAAAGTTCCTTTTCCATGGCAGGCTTCTATATAGCCTTCCTGTTCCAGAAGACTAAGTGCCTTTCGCACCGTATGCCGGCTGAGGGAATATTGTACTGTAAACTGATTCTCTGATGGCAGCTTCTCTCCTGGCTGAATCCTGCCGGAAATGATCTTCTCTTTTAGTTCTTCCATCAGAGTAAAATATTTTGGCTTGCCATTTTCAGTCATTCTTCCTTCCTCCTGTTTCCATCTTACAACTTGTACGCACATACGGACAAGTTGTTGTGTTTGGATATTGTATACAAAATAATCAGCTATATTTTATGCTTTTTTAACAAATGTTGGGGATTCTAAAATGAAAGAAGTGAAAACATAAGATTTTATTTACAGAATGGCTATGTAAATCAACGCTTACATAGCCATCTGTTTTACACAAGTGTTATCTCATTTACACAATGGGCATCCGAAATTCATGCTTTCACAGGACCTTACCGCCTGCACGATAACAAACAACACTCGCGAAACATAACTTTTTCTTGTTTTATTACAATGTCTCAATCAGCGAGTCAATGTCTTCCATTTTCGTTGCCCAACTTGTTGCAAAGCGGACTACTGTATGACTATCATCATATTTTTCCCAGAAGCTGAACTTCACTTTTTCGCCCAATTCCTCCATTTTCTTATTTTCCAGGATAACAAAAATCTGATTGGTTGGGGAATTAATGAAAAATTCATAGCCCTTCTCTTTTAATGCAGCTTTCAGTTTTGCAGCGGTTTCGATAGCATTTTTGCTGATTTCCAGATACAGATTTCCTGTGAAAAGAGTATCAAACTGAATTCCAAGCAGTCTGCCTTTCGCAAGAAGCGCTCCCTGCTGTTTGATCATAGTAAAGAAATGTTTCGGTGCTTTCTTCGGAAAAACGACTGCTTCACCGCACAGGGCACCAACCTTGGTTCCTCCGATATAAAATACGTCTGTATAATTTGCAATATCTTTCAAAGTCACATCTGTCTCTGCCACCAGTCCATAGCCCAGTCTGGCTCCGTCCAGAAATAACGGGATCTCATATTCCCTGCATACACTGGAAATATCTGCCAGTTCCTGCTTTGTGTAAAGAGTTCCGTACTCTGTCGGATGTGAAATATAAACCATGCCCGGAAAAACCATGTGGTCATAGCTTCCGTCTGCATAGTAGGTCTGAAGATAATCTTTCAGATTTGCGGCAGAAATTTTACCATTGTCCTGGGGAAGTGGAAGAACTTTATGTCCGGTAAATTCAATTGCTCCGGCTTCGTGCGCATTTACATGACCGGTAACTGCGGAAAGCACTCCTTCATACCGGTTCAACACGGACGCGATCACCACTGCATTTGTCTGGGTACCCCCTACCAGGAAATAGACCTCCCCATCTGGACAGCCACATGCCTCTTTTATTTTTTCCTTCGCTTTGTCACAGAAAGGATCCTGTCCATATCCCGGAACCTTTTCCATATTGGTTTCCATTAATCTTTTTAAGATTGCCTCATGAGCACCTTCACAATAATCATTTTCAAAATACAACATGATGTAACTCCTTTGTTTCATATTTTTCACTTGTACCATACAGGTATATTTTACTTTGATTTCGTTTTTTAATCATATACCTGCCCTGAATTTTTTACAAGAAAAATGTTTCCGGATAACAGTTCCGTAACCAAATGGCCAATAAATTCTTTCTTTTATATAATTCAGGGTTGACATTCCCACCTTTGCCGAATTATAATTACCACAACAAAATACATTTGCAGTCACGCTTCAATAAAAGGGAGTAGCTGGCATATCAAATGCATTGTTTCTGTTTTAGTGCATTTTTGTATATGGATTTTCATGCGTCAGAACGGTAGACAGTTCCATGAATCTGTCGCCCGCAGAAAATTGAAATGGCAAGACTTTTATTACAATAGTCGCATATCTTCAGATATGCAGTATTGTAATAAAAGTCTTTTTTATACCCCAAAAACAGGTTATAAAATTCCTTCCCTACAAAGCTTTCATTTTTATAACAATATTAACATTATGCAAGTATTTTTATCTATTTAAGCACTTACATTCAAACACCCAAAAGGAGGAAAAAGAAATGGAATTTTTAACAGACGGAATCCTTGCATTAACCTGGCAGCAAATTGTGATGTTTGCCGTCGGAATCACCCTGATCTGGCTGGCTATCAAAAAGGGATTTGAACCAGCCCTGCTTCTGCCAATGGGCTTTGGTGCCATACTTGTGAACCTGCCTTTTTCCGGAGTTTTAAACCAGACTCTGGCTGGCGGGATCCAGGCAAACGGAGTCATTGAATGGCTGTTCCATGTGGGAATTGAAGCCTCAGAAGTCATGCCGATTTTACTTTTCATCGGAATTGGCGCTATGATCGACTTCGGTCCCCTGCTTTCCAATCCCTCTTTGTTCCTGTTTGGCGCAGGTGCACAGCTTGGAATTTTTGCTGCAATTTTACTGTCCACCATCCTTGGATTTGACCTAAAAGACGCTGCTTCTATCGGAATCATCGGTGCTGCCGACGGACCTACTTCCATTCTGGTATCCCAGGTCCTGAATTCCAAATATATCGGCGCCATTGCAGTTGCCGCCTATTCCTACATGGCACTTGTCCCAATTGTACAGCCCTTTGCCATCCGGCTTGTCACTACAAAGAAGGAACGCTGCATTCACATGGAATATAATCCGAAATCCGTTTCCAAAACCATGAAAATTGCTTTTCCCATTATAGTTACTGTAATCGTTGGGCTGGTAGCACCTCAATCTGTTGCGCTGGTTGGATTTCTCATGTTCGGCAACCTGATCCGGGAATGCGGCGTCCTGGGCACCCTGTCCGACACAGCCCAGAATATTCTGGCAAATCTGATCACCCTGCTTCTTGGAATCACCATTTCCTTCAGCATGCGTGCAGACCAGTTTGTAACAAAAGAGACTTTACTGATCCTGGTGATTGGACTTTTTGCTTTTGTCATGGACACCATCGGCGGCGTTCTCCTGGCAAAATTTATGAATCTTTTCCTGAAAAAAAAGATCAACCCAATGATTGGCGGTGCCGGAATTTCTGCATTTCCAATGTCCTCCCGAGTTGTTCAGAAAATGGCCATGGAAGAAGATCCCACAAATGTAATTCTCATGCAGGCCGCCGGTGCCAACGTGTCCGGACAGATTGCTTCTGTAATCGCAGGCGGCATGGTTATCAACCTGGTCACAAAATTTTTATAAAAAAATTTTTATAATGAGGAGGGTCTTATCTATGAATACATCCAATATCATTATTGCACTTGAAATCATGGCAAAAGGAATGGCAGGAATCTTTACTGCCATTCTGTTCATCATTCTTTGTGTATGGCTTCTCGGAAAAATCGGAAAATAAATACTCCAATATATCTATAGCGCTTCTCTTTTCATCCCCGACAAAAAACGAGCCAAGGTCACATGCAGCATTGACCTTGGCTCAATATTTTTACTAATACATCGTTTCGTAAATAACTATACCAATCGCGTAGGATGTAGATCCGAGTGTGCAGGTCTAAAATCCACATTTTCTCTCTGTTACTCTACTGCATCAGCAGCATTCTCAGAGGCAGAACCGGGCTCCCCATCATAATTTTCCAGGAAAGAATGTCTCACACCATATTGTTTATATCCCACAACTGTATCAATATTTACATTCTCTACGCTCTTGAAAATGTTGCCCTCTACAAACGGATTCACCTTTTTCAGGTCACGGATCAGTTCCTTGATTTCTACACGTTTGGAGCGATTTTCGTTATTGCAGGTAGTGCAGGTATCTGTAAATTTACATGCACACTGAATAAAATGGAGATCATTGTAGTCACGCCATGCCTTAATATCATCCTCCCGCACCAGATACAATGGACGGATCAATTCCATTCCCTCAAAGTTGGTGCTGTGAAGCTTGGGCATCATAGTCTGTACCTGGGCACCGTAAAGCATGCCCATAAGAATGGTCTCAATCACATCATCATAGTGGTGACCCAGTGCAATCTTGTTGCAACCCATTTCTTTTGAAAAAGCATAGAGATGCCCGCGGCGCATTCTTGCGCAAAGATAACAAGGAGATTTCTCCACATTAAATACAGACTCAAAAATATCAGACTCAAAAATACGAATAGGAATATTTAACCTTCTGGCGTTTTCCTCGATTACCTGACGGTTGGCCGGACTGTAGCCCGGATCCATAACCAGAAATTTCACCTCGAAATCAAATTTATTATGAAGCTTCAGTTCCTGGAAGCACTTTGCCATCAGCATAGAGTCCTTGCCGCCGGAAATACAGACTGCAATCCTATCTCCCGGCTTCACAAGCTCGTAAGTATTGATTGCCTTGGTAAACCTGGACCAGATTTTTTTCTTAAATTTCTTGCGAAGACTGATCTCCACATTTTTCACAAAATCTTCGTCCTGTGAACTCTTCATGGCATCCATAAGCCAGGCAATGTACCCTTTCTCAAGGCTTACTGCATCCAGCCCCTCTTCCTCGAGCTTCTTAGCGATTTCTTTACTATTGATTCCGCGGCTGCAGCAAATAACCAGTTTTCTGGTCTTATCCACTTCCGGATTCTCCATGATTTCCTCTGGCTTACAGGCCAAAGCCCCCTTAACAGCGCCATGGGAAATCTCAATCTCGTCGCGGACATCAATGATCTGATAGGACTCCGCTGGTAACTTTTTTAATTCTTCTATTGTTATACTGCTCATTTAAATCCTTCCCTGAATATATTCTATAATGTCCATACTTTATATCACGATCTCAACAAAACTGTAACTCGTTCCTGCTCAGAAGAAACCTTGCTGAATATGATTGTTACTGTTCACTGGTCACGTTCCGCGAGGCGTTTTTTGTGAACAAAGTTCACAGAAAACCCGAGAATTGCG
>NZ_JAJCIA010000016.1 GCF_020554845.1 Blautia faecis
TGAATATACATTGTGAAATCGCGTCCGGGATAACGACCAACCAATTAAATAGCAAAAAATCACAGCCCCGCCAAAAACGGGGCTGTCTTTAATATACACTTTAGATCAACTTCTTCACCATCTCCACAATCTCTTCCTTCGTCACCCTGCTACTGTTAATACACAGATCATACTGCAGCATATCCAGCCAGTTAGTATCCGTAAAATACTCATAATAAGCCCGGCGTTCCTTATCCGTACGTTTCACCAGCTTCCTTACACTTTTTTCCTCCCGGCCGGTACGTGCAATCACCGTCTTCACACGGTCTTCAAACGGAGCATAGATAAACAGACTCAGATGCTTATCCTTATTATCCTGTAAGATATAATTGCCGCAGCGTCCAACAATCACGCAATTCTCTTTTTCGGCTGCCTCCAAAATGATCTTCTTCTGCAGATCGTAAAGCACATCATTCATGGGAACGAAATGGTACTCCGGATTCATCTGCAGCTCGTAATCCACCGGATACAGCCACTGGCTGGCTTTTCTCTCATCTACTCTGGCAAACTCATCGAAAGGAATATTCTTCTCCTTGCTGGCCATTTCGATCAGCTCCTTATCATAGAACTTAAATCCCAGTTCCTCCGCAAGAGCCTTTCCAATAATACGTCCGTTACTTCCAAACATACGATTGATTGTTATAACACGGTTACTCATAAACGGCGCCTCCTTTTGTGGTGGATTTGTAAAAAATTTTGTTATAAAATAGTTTATGAGAACTATTTTCTGTTCTTTTTCGCATTATAACACAATTGTACGAAAATATCTATATAATTTGCATAAAATCAAAATAAAAAAATATTCTGAATACGTCATTTCGCTGGAAATTTGAACCCTTTCTTGTTATACTAAAAATAGCAATACGATTGCTGTTCACTGAAGGTACAGATTGCAGAAAGCCTTTTTCAAACACGCTCTGGAAAAGCGTATTTGGAAAACGATGAACAGTGATACAATATGAGAAAGGAATTTAACATGCTCAAAATAAAAAATTATGTGAAAGCAGAATCTCTGGAACAGGCTTATGAGCTGAACCAGAAGCGGACTGCCTGTGTGCTTGGCGGCATGGTGTGGCTGAAAATGGGTAACCGTGTTGTAACCACAGCCATTGATCTTTCCGGGCTTGGTCTGGATACCATCACAGAAACAGAAAGTGAATTTGTGATCGGCTGTATGACCCCATTGCGGGACCTGGAACTCCATCAGGGACTTCATACATATACGAAAGGTGCCATAAGAGAAAGCCTGCGCCATATTGTAGGCGTACAGTTCCGCAACTGCGCTACTGTAGGCGGAAGTATCTGGGGACGCTTCGGCTTTTCCGATGTACTCACCATGCTTCTGGCACTTGATACAGAGGTAGAACTTTTTAAAGGCGGCAGAGTCTGTCTTTCTGATTTTGTGAAAATGCCAAAAGACAGAGATATTCTGGTACGCATTATCATAAAGAAAACTCCGTTGAAGGTTGCCTATTTAAGCCAGCGTAATACCAAGACCGATTTCCCGGTACTGGCATGCTGTATCAGGCTGTCTGAGAATGGTGTGAGAGCAGTTTACGGCGCCCGTCCGGCGAAGGCATTTCTTCTGGAAGACGAAGAAGGTCTCCTTGCAGGCATGGAAACCATGTCTTCGGAAGAGAAGAAGATAGCGGTTCAGAAATTTGCAGACTATGCAGCCCGGAAGGTTCCTACCTTTGGAAACATGCGAGGCAGCGCAGAGTACAGAACTCTTCTTGTGAAGGTTCTCACAAGAAGAGCATTAGAAGCAGTGGGAGGTATGACAGATGAAAATTAATTTCTGGCTGAACGGAGCAAAAAAGGAAGCGGAAATCAGTCCTGACACCATGCTTCTGGAGTTTCTTCGAAGCCTTGGCTGCTACAGTGTAAAAAGAGGCTGTGAAACTGCCAACTGCGGTCTTTGCACTGTTTTGGTAAATGACAAACCAATGCTGTCCTGCAGTGTCCTTGCAGCACGTATTGACGGCAAAAAGGTCATCACTATGGAGGGACTTCAGGCAGAAGCAGAAGAATTTGGAACTTTTCTTGCCAATGAAGGTGCAGAGCAGTGCGGATTCTGTAATCCGGGATTTATCATGAATGTACTTGCGATGACAAAAGAACTGGAAGATCCGACTGAAGAAGAGATTAAGGAATATCTGGCCGGCAATCTTTGCCGCTGTTCCGGTTTTGTTGGACAGACCAGAAGTATCCTGAAATATCTGAAATATAAGAAGAACGAAAACAGCCAGGAGAAGGAGGTGCAGGCATGAGCTATGTAAATAAATCTTTGCAGAAAAAGGATGCCATGGCTCTGGTGACCGGAAAGCCAGTTTACACAGACGATTTGGCACCAAAGGACTGCCTGATCATCAAGATCTTAAGGAGTCCCTATGCCAATGCCTGGGTGGAAGAGATCAAGACGGACACAGCCATGAAAGTAGAAGGAATGGCACTGATCCTTACCTGGAAAGACGTTCCAAAGAGACGTTTCGCCTCTGCCGGACAGACCTATCCGGAGTTCAGTCCTTATGACAGAATGATCCTGGATCAGCATCTTCGTTTCGTAGGTGATGCAGTGGCAATTGTGGCAGGAGAAACAGAAGCTGCCGTAGATCTTGCCATGAAGCGCATTAAAGTGAAATACCGCGTGGAAACACCGGTTCTGGATATGCATACAGCCAAGGATAATCCGGTTCTGGTCCACCCGGAAGAAGACTGGGAATCCAAGTTCCCGGTTGGTGCAGATAACAAGCGGAATCTTGCAGCAAAAGGCCATGAGGAAATGGGAGATATCGACAAGGTTTTATCAGAATGCAAATACACAGTAGATGAAGTTTATCACACAAAGGCTGATCAGCAGTGTATGATGGAGACCTTCCGCACATATTGTACCAAGGACTATTTCGGCAGACTGAATGTGATTTCCTCCACACAGGTACCATTCCACCTTCGCCGAATCCTTGGAAATGCCCTTGGAATCCCATCCTCCAGGATCCGCGTGATCAAGCCTCGTATTGGCGGCGGCTTTGGAGCCAAGCAGACAGAGGTCTGTGAAATTTATCCGGCAATTGTTACCTGGATGACAGGACGTCCATCCAAAATCGTTTACAGCCGTTATGAATCTTTAATCTGCGCTTCTCCCCGTCATGAGATGGAAGTACACGTAAAAGTTGGTGCAGATGAGAACGGAATCGTAAAAGGAATTAAAGTAGAGGCGCTTTCCAATGCTGGTGCATACGGAGATCACAGTCCTACAACCATCGGACTTACAGGTCATAAGGCAATTGCCCTGTACCGGAATTTGGAAGCCTATGCTTTTGACTATGAGGTTGTTTACACCAACGTGCAGGCATCCGGTGCATATCGTGGATATGGTGCCACACAGGGAATTTATGCAGTGGAATCCGCTGTCAATGAGCTGGCCCATAAGATGAATATGGATCCTGCAAGGATCCGTGAGTTGAATATGCCAATTGAAGGCGAGCCAATGTATGACTATGATGGAAACCTGACTCATACAGCAAGCTGTACGATGGATCGCTGCCTTGCCCGGGCCAAGGAGATGATCGGCTGGGATGAGAAATATCCATGCCGTGATATGGGAAATGGAAAAGTCCGCGGCGTAGGTCTTGCCATGGCGATGCAGGGCTCCTCTATTGCCAATGTAGACGTGGGAGGCGCAACCCTGAAGCTGAATGAGGACGCATCCTATACACTTTCCCTTGGATGTGCAGATATGGGTACGGGCTGTGATACCATTCTTTCCCAGATGGCAGCCGACTGTCTGGAAACAGAATTTGAGAATATTGTTGCATTTGGTGTGGATACGGATGTTTCTCCATATGACTCCGGTTCTTATGCATCTGCCACTACTTACGCTACAGGCAATGCAGTTATTAACGCCTGCAATGAGCTGAAAAAGAGGATTATTCGGCTGGGTGCTGAAATGCTGGGTGTAAGTCCTGAGGAAGCAGACTTTGATGGAAAGAAAGTCTACGCAAGGGAAAAAGAGGTCAGTCTTCAGGAGATTGCTTATAAGGGAACCTGCGGAAATACCCTGGAAATGCAGGTGACTGCCTCCTATTCTTCCCAGATTTCTCCGCCGCCTTATATGGTTGGGGCAGCAGAGGTGGAAGTAGACAAAGAGACAGGAAATATTGACCTGATCGATTATGTGGCAGTTGTAGACTGCGGAACTCCTATTAATCCCAATCTTGCCCGTGTGCAGACTGAGGGAGGAGTTGCCCAGGGAATCGGTATGGCACTTATGGAGAATGTGCAGTATTCCAAAGAAGGTAAGATTCGTGAGAATTCTTTCATGCAGTACAAGATCCCAAGCCGTGAGGATATTGGAAATATCCGGGTTGAGTTTGAGAGCAGCTATGAAAAGAGCGGTCCTTTTGGTGCCAAGTCCATCGGTGAGCTGGTAATCGATACCCCTTGTCCTGCAATTGCAGATGCGGTTTACAATGCTTCCGGTGTCCGGGTAAGAGAGCTGCCGATCACATCGGAGAAGATTGCCATGGGAATTCTGAAAAAAGAACTGGAGAAATAATATATGGGATTTATTTTTAAGGGGATACTGGCAGTGATCTGGCTGCTGGTAGTTCCCTGCCTGGCAGGGGGATTCTATTTCCGCAGAGAAAAAAGAACCTGCGGTGAATATCTTCTGGCCGGTTATACACTGCTGTTTGCCATTACAGAGCTGCTTTCTCTTACCATGATTTTTACCAAACAGCCGCTTCATGTGCTGACCATTACATATGGCGTGGTGGCTGGTGTACTGGCATTTCTGGGTGCCCGGAGTCTTTATAAGAAGAGGCAGAAGGAAACCGGTGAAGGCGCTGGCACATATTGCGGCAGAAGGACAGAAGCGACTGGAATTTCCCCGGAGCTTGTGGTGGCAGGAATTCTGATTCTGTTCCAGCTTGTCGTTGTGGTGCTTTATGCCCATATGGATGAAGATGATGCTTTTTATGTAGGAACAGCCACTACCGCGGTGGAAACCGATTCTCTTTATGCATATAACCCCTACACCGGAGCCGCTTACAATGTATTGCCAAGCCGTTACATTCTTTCTCCGTTTCCTGCATTTCTTGCCGTGACCAGCCGGTTATGCGGAGGACTTCATCCAGCCATTGTGGCACATACTGTTTTTCCGGCGGTATTTGTTTTTCTGGCATATGTGGTGCTTTTTCAGTACAGCCGCATATTCTTCAAGGGAAAGGCTGGAGAACAGGGGATTTTTATGATCCTTTGTGCCGTGATCCTGTGGTTTTGCGGATATTCGGTATACAATTCAGAAATTTTTACAATGGGCAGGATCTGGCAGGGAAAAGCTGTGCTGGCAGGGGTATTTTTACCATTTTTATTTCTGCTCTGTATGGAGATTTTTATGCAGGAAAAACCGGAATATCCATGGAGCCTGGCTTTTCTGGCAAATGGAGCCTGCTGTCTGTTTTCCTCAATGGGAATCATGCTTGCCCCTCTTCTGATGGGAGTATTTGCTCTGCTTAGTCTGGTGAAATTCAGAGACGGAAGAAGATTCTTAAAGAGTGTAGTCTGCTGTCTGCCATCCTTGATACTTGGCGTGGTATACATTCTGGTATTTTAGGAGGTGGAGAGATGAAACGAGCACTTTTGGCTTCACTGGATGCCTGGCAGAAATACTGGGGGAACGGATTTTATGTCTATTTACTGCTGGCTGCATGTTTGTATTTCCTGGTATTCGGAAGAAAAAAAGAACGATCCAGAATTTTATCCGGCTATATTGTAGTTTTTCTTGCTGTGTTTTTCTGTCCGGTGACTGCTTATATTATACAGAAATGTATAGGACGGTCGGTTTACTGGAGAGTATTATGGATTCTTCCGGCAATGCCGCTTATAGCTTATGCAGGAACCTGCCTGATAAAAAAGGCGGGAGCTTCCAGACCACGGCAGTACATACTTCTGATTTTTATTGCGGCAGTGCTGGCTTTTTGCGGAACTGGCCTGAATAGAGATGGTTTTTACAAAAAGGTTCAGAATGTACAGAAGATTCCTGATGAGGTAGTAAGCATCTGCAATCTGATCAATGAGCAGAAGGAAGAAAATGAAGAAATCTACCTGGCAACAGATGACAAAATAGCTTCCTACGTGAGAGTTTATGATCCATCTATCAAAATGCCTTACGGAAGAGGCGGTAAAGGAGCCTCTGGAAAAAAAGCTGCAAGATGGCTCCATAAACAGCTTGTGGCAGAAGTACCGGTGATCAAAAAGGTAGTAAAAAATGCAAAAAGACTGAAATGCAATTACCTGGTTTTCCCTGTTCCAAGCAAAAAGAAGCAGCTGTATATGGAAACAAAAGGGTTCTTACTGATCGGTCAGGTAAATGAGTACGGTATTTTCAAATATTGTGAATAAAAGGGTTGCATTTACAGGAAAAAGCTGATACATTTAGTTTGTGAATAAACTGAATACGGGAAGTTATGATAGAGGCGCAGGCTTCATCAGTAATTTCAGCTGCAGAGACTGGTTGTGTGCAGAGTATGGGCATACGCAGATACAGGCTCTGGGTCGTATGGCAGACTGGCTGGAATGAAAGGGGAGACTGCCGAAGGATTTTTTTCTCAGCCAGGAGAGAAGTTCTGGGCTGACGCAGAATATGCGGCAGACTGTCACTGTTGTGGAGCGCTATCTAAGGTATAGATCCTGTGAAGAATAAATGCCATGAATGTGTCCCCATAATGGGAGTGCATTCATGGCTTTTTGCGTTAAAGAAGAGGAGGCTTTTAAGAAAACGCTCTGACCGGTTTGTGACTGGTCATCTGGTATTCAGGAAAAAAGAGGGAGGAAATCGATAATGAAGTACAATTGTAAAAAGTTGTCTGTTCTTTTTGCAACTGTTATGATGTTTGTCCTGGCATGTCCGGTGACTGTTCTGGCAGCGGCAGAAGAGGAGGCTGGCACACCTGCTGTGTACGCTACTTTCTGGTCATTGATACCGCCAGTTGTGGCAATCGTTCTGGCATTGATCACAAAAGAGGTTTACAGTTCCTTGTTTCTTGGAATTTTAGTTGGAGCACTTCTGTACTCTGGCGGTAATTTTGAGGGAACGGTTAACCATATTTTTTCAGGCGGAATGATCAGTGTGTTATCATCCGGCAGTAACGTAGGTATTCTGGTGTTCCTGGTAATTCTTGGAACTATGGTCTGCCTGATGAACCGGGCTGGAGGCTCAGCCGCTTTTGGACGCTGGGCGGGCAAACACATCAAGACAAGAGTTGGGGCAGAGCTGGCAACCATTTTGCTTGGAGTGTTGATTTTTATTGATGATTATTTCAACTGTCTGACAGTAGGCAGTGTTATGAGACCAATCACAGATCAGCACAATGTATCACGCGCGAAGCTGGCATACCTGATCGATGCCACAGCTGCGCCGGTATGTATCATTGCACCAATCTCATCCTGGGCAGCTGCTGTCAGCGGTTTTGTTCCGGGTGAGGATGGAATGTCCGTGTTTGTAAGAGCTATTCCCTATAACTATTATGCACTTCTTACGATTGTAATGATGGTATCCATGGTTCTGATGAAAGAAGAGTTTGGTGCTATGGGTGTGCATGAGTCCAATGCGTTAAAAGGAGATCTGTTTACCACAGCAGCCCGTCCTTATGCTTCAGGCGAAGGTGATGGACCGGTGAACCCAAGAGGAAAGGTTATGGATCTTCTGATCCCTATCATCTCTCTGGTTATCTGCTGTGTAATCGGTATGATCTATACTGGTGGATTTTTCAGCGGTACAGATTTTGTAACTGCTTTTTCCCAGAGTGATGCTTCTGTCGGACTGGTGCTTGGAAGCTTCTTCGGTCTGGTGATCACCATTCTTCTTTATATGGTGCGCAGAGTGCTGTCCTTCCGCGATTGTATGGCATGTATTCCAGAAGGATTTAAGTCCATGGTACCGGCAATCCTGATCCTTACTTTTGCATGGACCTTAAAGAGTATGACGGACAGTCTGGGTGCTGCTGAGTTTGTTGCGGAAATGGTGAAGTCTTCAGCAGAGGGGCTGGTAAATATGCTTCCGGCTATTATATTCCTGGTAGCCTGCTTCCTGGCATTTGCTACTGGTACTTCATGGGGAACCTTCGGTATTCTGATCCCGATTGTGGTTCATGTATTTGAAAACACACCGGGAGACCTGATGATCATTTCCATCTCTGCCTGTATGGCTGGTGCTGTTTGCGGTGACCATTGTTCTCCGATTTCGGATACGACGATTATGGCCTCCGCGGGAGCTCAGTGTGATCATGTAAATCATGTGTCAACCCAGCTGCCTTATGCCATTGTGGCAGCAGTGGTATCCTTTGTAACTTACATTTTCGCCGGCTTTATCCAGAGCCCGCTGTGCTTGATCATCGGTGTAGCACTGATGATGGGAGCTATGTGTGTTGTGAAAATGAAGTTCTCAGATCTGAAAACGGAATAAAGAGGTTTTTCTTATTGGAAAAATAAGAAAAGAATGTGGAAGCCGGGATGGATTTTCCTGTGTAATGCCTGCGGCAGTGTGGAAGAATTTACAGTGTCTGCAGAGTGTTGACGGGGAAATTGTCCTGGCTTTTTTGCATGCTTCTATCTTCTTTATTGGCTGCTTAATATTCGCTTTGGAGCGTGTGTGGAGAAGGTTTTTTGCAAGATGTGCATTACACTTTGCGGGAAAGCTTTTTTAAATGTGTTCTGGAGCTTCCGGAGCTTGGGGCAAGGTTTGCCTTGCATATGCCCGGGAAAAACTATATAATGGAAAAATGGACGAAAAAATCAGAATCAACAAATACTTAAGCGAAGCGGGATTCTGTTCAAGACGTGAGGCTGACAGCCTGATCCAGAACGGACGGGTGACTGTGGAAGGTCATAAGGCAGAACCGGGAGAAAGGATTACAGCAGATACAGTTGTATTTGTGGATGGTAAGCCTGTGAAAAAAGTAGAAGAAAAAGTTCTACTTTTATTTCACAAGCCCCGAGGTGTGGTGTGCAGCACAAAAAAACAGCGCCAGGAGACTACAGTTACGGAGTATCTGAATTATCCGGTTCGAATTTATCCCATAGGACGTCTTGATAAGGAATCCGAAGGGCTTTTGCTTTTAACAAACCAGGGAGACCTGGTAAATAAGATCATGCGTGCGGGAAACTACCATGAGAAAGAATATCTGGTGACTGTGAATAAGCCAGTTGATGGTGATTTTGTGAAAAAAATGTCATCTGGAATTCCTATTCTGGATACCATTACCCGTCCGTGTTTTGTGGAAAAAACAGGGAGAAATTCTTTTCGGATCATTCTCACCCAGGGCTTGAACCGGCAGATCCGCCGAATGTGTGAATATCTGGGATATCAGGTGCTTAGTTTGAAGCGCGTACGAATCATGGAACTGACAATAGATGACCTGAAAGAGGGCGGGTACAGAGAAGCCACCCAGGAGGAGTGGAAGAAGCTGGAACGTGGAATTACAGATTCCTCCCAGCTTCCCGCAACCAGAAGGCAGGACAGTGCGCCTGTATTTTCCCAAAAACAGGGAAGAGACAGCATTCCCTTTTCTTCAATTCCAGAAGTAAAAAGGCAAAATAAGCCAGCTGCTTCCCGCACTATTTCAGAAAAACGGCAGTCTGTCTCACAGAGGAAGTCTGCTTGCAGTAATTATAACAGTAAAACAGGAGGACATCATGGAAAATTCTCTACAGCGAATGAAAGAACTGGTAGAAAAGCTGGATCAGGCCGCGAAGACATATTACCAGGAAGACAGGGAAATCATGAGCAATCAGGAGTACGACAGCCTGTACGACCAGCTGGAGCAGCTGGAAAAAGAAACCGGCACTGTACTCACAAATAGTCCTACTGTCCGTGTAGGATACGAGGCAGTCAATGAACTTCCGAAGGAAGAACATCCAAGCCCCATGCTATCCCTTGATAAGACAAAAGACAGGGAAGTGCTCCGTGGATTTATAGGAAATCACAAATGCCTTTTATCCTGGAAGCTGGACGGTCTGACCATTGTTCTTACTTATGAGAACGGTGAGCTTGTGAAAGCAGTAACAAGGGGGAATGGAATTGTAGGTGAGGTTATTACCAACAATGCCAGGGTGTTTAAGAATATCCCTCTTCGCATCCCTTATAAAGGTCAGCTGGTGCTTCGGGGTGAGGCGATTATCACTTATTCTGAGTTCGAGCGGATCAACGAGACTATAGGCGATGCAGATGCCAAATATAAGAACCCGCGGAATCTTTGCAGTGGTTCCGTGCGTCAGCTGAATAACGAGATTACGGCGAAACGAAATGTGCGTTTTTATGCCTTTGCCCTGGTAAGTGCCCAGGATGTGGATTTTTCTAATTCCAGGGAGCAGCAGTTTATCTGGCTGAAGAAACAGGGCTTTGAGGTGGTGGAGTATAAGGTGGTTACCTCTGAAAGTCTGGATGAAGCCATGGATTATTTTTCCAAGGCAATTGTAAACAACGATTTTCCATCAGACGGACTGGTTGTGACCTACGATGACATCGCCTATGGGGAGTCTCTGGGAAGTACTGCGAAATTTCCGCGAAACTCCTTTGCTTTTAAATGGGCGGATGAAATGCGGGAAACCAGGCTGGTGGATATGGAATGGAGTCCGTCAAGAACCGGACTGATTAATCCGGTTGCAATTTTTGAACCAGTGGAGCTGGAAGGTACTACAGTAAGCCGTGCCAGCGTGCACAATATCAGTATTGTGAAGGAATTGCAGCTTGGAATTGGAGATACCATTAAGGTGTATAAAGCCAATATGATCATTCCCCAGATTGCGGAGAATCTTACAAGAAGCGGCAATCTGGTAATTCCGGATAAATGTCCGGTGTGCGGCCGGGAGGCGCGTATCCGCAAGGAAAACGATGTGGAGACATTATACTGCATGAATCCGGACTGTGTTGCCAAGAAGATTAAGTCCTTCAGCCTTTTTACCAGCCGTGATGCCATGAATATTGACGGACTTTCAGAGGCAACTCTGGAGAAGTTTATTGCAATGGGATTTATTCATAATTTTGGTGATATTTTTGAAATTGGAAGATATAAAGATCAGATCGTAGAAATGGAAGGATTTGGTCAGAAGTCCTTTGATAATCTGATGGTGAGTCTGGAGAAGGCGAAAGAGACCACTCTTGCCAAGGTGATCTACAGTCTTGGGATTACAGGTATCGGTCTTGCAAATGCCAAGGTGATCTGTAAATATTTTGACGACGATATAGAGAAAATCCGCCATGCAGATGAAGAAGAGATCAGCTCGATTGAAGGAATCGGTCCGGTAATCGCCGGAAGTCTGGCTGATTATTTTAAGAGCGCAGAGAACAATCGGAAGCTGGATCATCTGCTCAGTCATCTTCATCTGGTTCATGAGGAGACTTCAGCAGAACAGGTTTTTGCAGGGAAAACCTTTGTTATTACAGGCAGTGTGGAGCATTTTTCCAACCGTTCTGAGGCAAAGGAATTTATCGAAGCCCGCGGCGGTAAGGTGACCGGCTCTGTAACAAAGAAAACAGACTATCTGATTAATAACGATAAAACATCTGCTTCTTCCAAGAACAAGAAGGCTCAGGAACTGGGAATCCCGATTTTGTCGGAGGAGGATTTCCTGGAGCTGGCGGGGATTTAAAAGAAAATTTGGGTAATCTGTACGTTGTACTTTGCGGTATATTTTGCAGAATGCCTTTTGGTAATCTGTGTTTTTTGCTTACTTCGTTTACAGCAATCCCCTTTGCGATGCATAAAAATCATGCAATCCCATGATCTCGCGACGAGGTTTTCGGGTTTTCTGTGAACTTTGTTTATAAAAAACACCTCGCGGAACGTTACCAGTGAACAGTAACTTTTTCATAACTTGCTTGTGCCTTGAGCGAAGCGAAAGGAATGACAAAAAGTATGTATAATAGTAGGAGGAAATTGCAATGCCAATTAAAATACAAAGTGATCTCCCGGTAAAGGAGATTCTGGAAAAAGAAAACCTGTTTGTTATGGACGAGAACCGTGCTATGCACCAGGATATCCGTCCGATTTATATTCTGATCTTAAATTTAATGCCACTGAAAGAGGAAACCGAGCTTCAGCTTCTTCGCTCTCTTTCCAATACTCCTCTGCAGGTTGACGTAAGCTTTATGGCAGTGGAGTCCCATCAGGCGAAAAATACTTCCAGGAGTCATCTGAACAAATTTTATCAGACTTTTTCTGAACTGAAAGATAAGAAGTTTGATGGAATGATCATTACAGGCGCACCGGTGGAACAGATGGAGTTTGAAGAGGTTGATTACTGGGAGGAAGTTACCCAGATCATGGACTGGTCAGAGACCCATGTGACATCTACCATTTTCCTGTGCTGGGCTGCTCAGGCTGCGCTTTACCATTTCTATGGACTGAAGAAACGTAAGTTGGATAAGAAAATGTTTGGCCTTTTCTGGCACAAGGTAATGAACCGCAAAATTCCGCTGGTCAGAGGGTTCGATGATGTATTTCTGGCACCTCATTCCCGACATACAGAAGTTCCTATTGAAGATGTACATGCCTGCAAAGACCTTACTGTCCTTGCAGAATCCGACGAAGCAGGCCTTTTCCTTGCCATGGCAGAAGACGGCCGCAAGATTTTTGTAATGGGTCACCCGGAATACGACCGTGTCACCCTGGACGGCGAGTACAAACGCGATCTTGGCAAAGGTCTCCCCATCGAAATGCCTGAAAACTACTACCGCGACAACAACCCCGAAAACGGTCCGCTTCTGCTGTGGAGAGCCCATGCCAACAACCTGTATACCAATTGGCTAAATTATTACGTATATCAGAGCACCCCATACGACCTCTACGGAACACCTGATTTTTCCAGTATTTCCAAGGGTTGAGAGAGTGGTGTATTTCACGTAAATTATTATAATTTCAAGCTATTTATTACGAAAATGGAGTAAAAATGGAGTACTAGAGCGTGTTTGAAAAAGGCTTTCTGCAAGATGTGCGTCACAATTTGTGGGAGATTTTGCCCGGATGAGGGCGGGGCTGTCTATTTCCCGACAGCCCCTTTTTCAAAACTGACATAACTATTCCGTCAAAAGAAAAAACTTTACATCCAGTCGATATTGTGCTATAATTTTTTAGTCGAAGTGGTTGTATATGAGGTTGCTGTTTAAATGTTAGACAGTAACTAATGATAATGCAGCTTTCGAATTTATGCACCTGTAGCTCAGTGGATAGAGCAGTGGTTTCCGGTACCATGTGCGGGGGTTCGATTCCCTTCAGGTGTGTTGCCTGGAACGATCGGGCGTTCCGGTGCGTTGTATTAAGGAGGACAAGAACTTGGATAATTTCAGAGAATGGTTATCAGATAACCTTCGCTATTTTATGCTTGGCGGAGCGATTCTGTTAATCGTGGTTGTCCTGTTTTTCGGTATCCGTGCATTTATGGGAAGCGGGAAGGGCGATTCCAGCAAGGATACAGCCGATGAGCAGGTAACAGCAGACAACGACCAGGGAAATGTTCCTTCTTCTCCGGCAAATGATGGGGAGACTGACGGGAAGAAAGACGCCAATCCCATGGAAAAAGCTAATGAAGAGATTACTTCATTGATCAAGAGCTATTACACAGCTCTGGGGGATAAAGATATTACCACATTGCGTACTTTGGTAGATAATCTTGCACCGGCAGACGAGTCTAAGATTACCAATGCCAAGTACATTGAAGGGTATGAAGCTGGTGATATCTACACGAAAAAGGGGCTTGATGACGATTCCTATGTAGTATATTCCTGTTTTTACTACATCTGTCAGGGGATTGATACAAAGGTACCTGCGCTTGCTGAGTTCTATGTGGTAAAGGACACAGACGAGAACTGGAAGATTGACGGCGCTGCTCACGATGACAGCGACGAGATAACGAAATATGAAGTTTCTTTGCGTCAGGATGACGACGTGAAGGAGCTGAAGGCCAAGGTACAGAAGCAGTATGAGGATGCACAGACTGCAGATCCTGCACTTGCTGCTTTCCTTGATGGTCTTGGTGAGGATGTCACAGGATCTGCAGAGACAGCCGATGGAACTACGCTGGTAGTGACAGAGGATTGTAATGTCCGTGCAGCAGCCAGCAGTGATGCAGAAGTGATTGGTGGATTGTCCGCTGGGACAGAAGTAGTCAAGAAAGGTGAGAGCGGAGACTGGATCCAGATTGACTATGAAGGCTCTGAGGCGTATGTTCACAGCAGCCTTCTGGAAGAGAAAACTGAATAAGTATAAAAGAGGAATTGTCATGATGGCAGTTCCTTTTTTTGCGTGTTTGAAAAAATATATAGAATAAACCAGAGTATAGTTGCTGATTTCCTGAAAACGATACTCTGGTTTTTATGTAGTGCTATATTATGATACCAGTGTCAAAAGGTCAAAAAGCCGTTCGTGCTTGCACGATAAGGCGTTTGAACTTGGGACACGCCAAATCAAAACGATCCATAAGCGGTTCCGTTTTCCAATGTAATTCCCTTTGCAGCAGCCAGCTCGCTTACTGTTACCAGCTGATAGCCCTCCTGCAGCAGCTGCGGAATAAAAATTTCAGCAGCATCCACAGATTCTTTGAAAATATCATGCATTAAAATAATCTGTCCATCACTGGCGTTGTCCATTACATTCTGTACTGTGGAATCTGCATTCTGTGTTTCCCAGTCCAGAGTATCCACAGACCACAAAATCAGAGGCCTTGCTGCAGTCTCTGCTACGGTGTCATTGTAAGAACCATAAGGGGGGCGCACAACAGTGGCAATGTGCCCTGTGAGATCCTGGATCAGCTGATCTGTGCGGGAAAGCTGATTTGCAGCATCATCGGCGGAAAGCGTGGTGAGATCCGGGTGATCATAAGAGTGGTTTCCAATCTCGCATCCAAGCTCCTCCATACGCTTTACAGGTTCCTGAAAATATTCCACTTCCTGACCTGCCAGGAAAAAAGTAGCTTTTACATTGTTTGCTTCCAGACAATCCAAAAGACGGTCTGTAAAATCACTGGGTCCATCATCAAAGGTGAGGGCAATCATCCCCTTTGGCTCCGGAGAGACAGTCGGTTCCGAAGTAACGGAGGCTTCCGGTACAGGGGAGACTTCTGATGCTGCAGAAGAGGCTTCAGAAGGATCATCGACTTCGGAAGAAGCTTTTCTGGAATCTTCATTTCGATCAGAAGAAATATCAGCTTCTGCAGCCGGTGTGGAAGCACCTGTCGCAGAAGCTGTGAGATTGTCAGCATTCGAAGAATCTGATGTAGTATTCATGTAGAATACAAGATCCTGATTGGAACTATCATCTGCCGTCGTCGGTTCACCTTGTTGTGCACCGTCAGCGCCAAAGTGATAAATTTCGCCGTCTATTGTCACGTCACCAGTCTGAAGAACTCCATCTGCATTGAGGTAGTAGCGCTTGCCATCAAGCTCAAGCCATCCGGTCTGCATAACGCCTTTGTCATTGAAGTAATAGCGGTGTCCGTCTGTATCTGTGAGCCAGCCTTTATAACCTTCTCCGTTTACCAGAAAATACCAGTTGCTGTCAACTGGTGTCCACGCCCCTTGGGAAGCTTCCGGAGAGACCTCAAAAGAAGTGTCTGAACCTGAAAGGGTATCAGGTGCCGGGGTATCTGCAGCAGGCGCTTCGGTGGGAATGACATCCTCCGGTGTGTTCTCCTCTCCTGCATCGGTATTTTCAGCTGCCGCACCATCAGATTGAATCTGGGAATCATCTGTATTTCCAGCTACGAACATGTCTGGGGTCTGGGTATCTGTAATGGGTGAGTGCGAAGCGGAAGACTGGGTAAAAGAAACTCCGCATGCAAGACACATAAGAACAGCAGCTATAGCCAGCCCTTTATTCGTCCGTGGTTTATGGCCAGGCATATAATTCCTCCTTTATGTAACGATTTCATGATGCCAGTGTATTTCATTACTGTTCGCTGGCAGCATTTCATTTTTTGGATCATGTTACGGTTCACTTTGTGACCAGCAACACACTTTGCAATGTACAGAAATCATGGGTCTGCATGATTTTCAGCTGTACAGTAACCTAATAATACAATATATGACGAAAAAAAACAAGACCGGCTTACACGCAGGATATAATTGTGCAATTTAACGATATATTGGAAAATATTTTACAGAAAATCAGAAAATGTTTATTTGAAATTTGACAGAGATTCTGCTATATTAAGTTGTGATAACGATGATTTGAAAAGCAGATACAAAAGCTTTTTACAGTTTATTGTTTTTTATCTGTTACAATGGATAAGAACAGGAAAGAAGAGGAAGCGGTTGCGTAAAAAATCCCATATACTGGTAGCCAGATATCTGGCAGACCAGATGCCTGCCACTAAGAGTCTGCAGTCCCACAGAAAGGCGTTCTGCCTTGGAAGCATTCTTCCGGATATTAAGCCATCTTTTCTTACAAAGAAGCATGAATATTTCGGCACCTTCGAAGAAATCCAGGGTAAGATGAAAGCTCTTATTGACAATGATCCCAAAGAAAGCAAGGAGCGCGTTTACTGGCGCAGGTTTGGCGAAGTGATGCATTATATGGCAGATTATTTTACTTTTCCCCATAATACGAACTTTACCGGGAATCTGTACGAGCATAATAAATACGAGAAGCATCTTAAGAACCATCTGAAGCGCTACATAGAGAGTGGGGCAGCAGATCGTATGGTCATTCTTCCAGTGAATTTCGGAAGCTTCAGGGAACTGGTGGAGTATATTGGAAATGCCCATGAAAGATATCTTCTTAAGGAGCGTAATATTGCAGAGGATGTTCAGTATATTCTCAGAATCTGTTCACAGGTTATTCATGGAATCCTGCAGCTGGCTGCGAAGCAGTTTGGCAGAGAGGATATTCTGATTCCGGCTGCATGCTGATAATGGGAAGAGCCAGTGCCGGGAGATCACAGCAGCTTGTCTGTGAGTACCGGGACTGGTATTTTTTTGTACAGCAGGAAAAATGAATTCTTCGCTGCTGCGAAAAAAAGCGGTATTTAGCAAGTGGGAAACGCTTTCACTTAAATCTGTACAGAAATTGTGAAGAAAAAATAAAAAATCACGAAAATACGTCTGTATATTTTGAGGATAGTTGATTTAGAAGGGTTAGTATGCTACAATAATGCATGTTAATACTTAATGCGAACTGTCTTTAAGGTAAGAATGCATACCTTTATATAGGGGAGTAAAGGGATGTTCATGAATAGAAGGGAGCATCTTTTGAATATGAAAAATAAATATCTGACAAAATGTTTATGTATTACTATGGCAGCTGCGATATCCTTTACAGGAACGGCCAGTGTTTTTGCCTCAGAAGAGACAGCCTTGTCAGAAACAGAAACAGCTGCCCGGGAAGCGGCAGCAGAGCCGATTTCATCAGAGCAGGCATCGGCAGAGACGCCTTCCGCACCTCCGGAGACAACGTCAGAGCCGGCACAGGTACCAGCAGAGTCTGTACAGACGCCATCAGAGCCCACAGAAACACCAGCTGAGCCTACACAGATCCCATCAGAGCCTACTACACCAGATCATATACCTACAGAGACACCGGCTCCAAGTGAAACACCAGATCATACACCTACAGTGACACCGGCTCCAAGTGTGACGCCAGATCATACACCTGAGTTGACACCAGAACCAAGCGTGACACCAGAACCTAGTGCAACGCCGGACGATACCCCCACAGTGACACCAGAGCCTAGTGCTGCACTTGAGGTGACACCCACTGTGACCCCTGGACTTTCAGCAGAGAGCCAGCAGAAGGTAAGTGCCCTGATCAAAGACATTGATAAAACCTTCAAGCAGGAATTAGATAAGAAAAAGAAGAAAAAAGTCAAAGCCCTGAGAAAGACCTATAACAGCTTTTCAGACCAGGAGAAGGCTGCTGTTACTAATTACAAGCTTCTTATCGATATGGAGAAGACGATCAGCCAGCTGTCCGGGGCAGCAGACGATAAAGATGCAGATAAGATTGACAGCACCACAACGCAGGCACTTAATGGAACCCCAGTCTACTATGCATCTAATCTTCATGCAGGCAAGGAATTTTATCTGAACAGCCTGCAGGAGAACTATCAGCTGTCATTTTCTGATGATTTTGCAGATGTTATGGAGCAGATTGAGACAGAGTATAAAGCTGCCAATCAACTGACAGATGTATCTGATTCCGAAGGTGGTGTTACCACATCCGCAGATACCCTTCTTGTACGCAACTGGCAGGATATACTTGCCATATATGTCTATGAGAAGAGCCTTGATGGTGCCACTTCTTTTACGCTGGATTCTTCCTGTAAGGATGATCTGGCAGCTATTTTTGCCAGGATGAATCCTGTTGTGAAGGACGAAAGTAATTCTAACAGAGTTACATATGGAAATTACCATATTAACCATTACATTAAAGAGAATAAGATCCCCAAGGATGAGAGGGGGATTTTGAAGAAATATCTTGAAACAGACTGCAAGCTTCTTTGTGCAACCGTTACAGCAGCCAAGGGCTTTGTAAGACAGAGTGTTGGCGATGACGTTTCAGAAGAGCGTGTAAACGTAATTGCAGCTGCTTATTCACTGGTTGGTAAGGTAGGCTATTTCTGGGGCGGCAAGTCTACTGTGATCGGAATGGACCCAAGCTGGGGCGCGGTACAGCAGGTAAGCGCAGAGGGCAGTCAGAGTACCGGTACTTTACGTGCTTATGGCCTTGACTGCAGTGGTTTTGTTACCTGGGCAGTGATCAATGGATATGAGAATCAGGCTATGATCGCAGCTGTAGGAAGCGGTACCTCAGACCAGTGGGGCAGAGCAAACGTGGTAAGTGAGGCGGATGCCCAGCCAGGTGACCTGGTTTTCCAGAGAGGACCAGAAGCAGGAAGTGCCAACCATGTTGGTATTATCTGTGGAAAAACTGATGCAGGAGACTGGATCGTCGTACATTGTTCTTCCAGCAAGAATGGTGTTACAGTAGGAGAGGCTTATAGTGCAAGCTTTCGTTACATCCGTCAGCCATCTTTCTATCCGAACGCACAGCAGGTAGAAGAAATGAGACAGAGTGGTAAAACTATAGCCAATACCCAGTATATCACAGGAATTGATGTATCCAATAACCTTCAGGATCTGATCAAGGCGAACCTTGTTACAACAGGAGATATGGATACGGTTACCATAGATGCTTCCGGAGACGGAACTGTTTCACCGGGAAGTCTCTATGTCGCAAACAGCCTTCAGGAGTTGTTTGATGCAGGACAGCATGTAAGTGTATTTAGTCAGGTGACATACGGAGATGCCGCAGAGATGGAAGCTGGCAGTAATGAGGCAGCAGGTACTGCGGGAGTTAATAAAGACCAGACAGTAGATTTTTCCAGAATTATGGTTACCAATTCTCTTCAGGAGCTGTTGGCGGCGACAATTGGAATTCAGTGACGCAAAAGTGCTTCCACACCCGGATTCGGGCAGGAAGCACTTTTCATTTTCATAGACTGAGCGGACAGATTGCAGGATTGATTTTCAGAAAGGCTCCGGGAGGCTGTGACTGGCATATGCTGCTACAAGAAAATGGAGTTACTGTTTCACAAAAAACACCTTGTGGAATGTCACCAGTGAACAGTAACAAAATGGAGTCACAGAGTATGCCCTGACGTTTAGCGGTTAATACCGGATAATACGTCTTCAATCCATTTATCTGTATTATAGTTATCATCAAAGAATTTTACGATTACTCCATAAGGCTCTTTTTCATTGGAAAAAGCATTGGCTTCGTCGGTATCTACGTGCATGGCAAGGCGGTAACTCCAGTCTACACGTACTACCACATCTGCATAAATAAGAGCGCGGCCGAAACTTTTGGTCAGGACAAAAACTTCGTCATTATCTTTGACCTTCAAAGTAACGGCATCTGCCGGAGTCATGTGAATGTGACGTTTGGCAACAATGACACCGTGATCAAGGATAAGTTCGCCCTTGGGTCCGATGAGCGTGCAGCCAGGGGAACCGACAGTATCACCAGACTGGCGGATAAGACCGGGAAGACCGATCTTGCGGGTATCTGTAAGAGAAAGCTCAATCTGGGTTTCTTTACGAAAAGGACCTAGAATGGCCATATTCTGATACTCACCTTTAGGGCCCTTTACTGTAAGGCGTTCCTGGCAGAGATACTGTCCAGGCTGGCTTAATTCCTTTATGTAATGAAGCTGGGCATCCTCTCCGAACAGGATGTGGAAATCCTTCTGGGAAACATGAATATGCCGCGCCGAGGTTTCAATCGGTATTTTAATGCTCATGGAAATTCCTCCGATATTATATAGAGTGTGAACATCAGTACTGTTTTAACACTGCAATAGATTAAGTTTAATATTAATGAGAAAAAATAGCAAGCCTTTTTTACAGGCACATATACAGGAGTGTATGAAATGAAAATGCATACAGACAACGGTTTTACTTTTGATATTAAGGAAGACCATGCTACAGTAATGGAAATTGATGGGGATCCCCAGATTGTGGAAATTCCGGAACAGATCGACGGAGTGCCAGTCACAGAACTAGCTGAATATCTTTTTTCCGGGAAAAGCTGTCAGGTCATACGGATTCCCTTGGGAGTTCAGAAAATAGGCCGTTACGGTTTTTATAACTGTCGGAATCTGGAAGAGCTATGGTTTTCCAGTGATTTTACTGATCTTGGAAGTGGAGCTTTTACAGGGTGCCACAGGATCCGAAGAATGGAAGTTTTGATGAATGATGAACAATCCGGGCTGAAAGAGATCCTTTCAGAAGTTGGGGAGGAGCTGCGGGTACATTTATATGGAAAAGTGGAAGCCATGCTTTGGTTTCCGGAATATTATGAGGAAGGTGTGGAAAATACTCCTGCCAGGATATTGATGACTGAGGTGCATGGAAGCGGTCTGTATTACAGAAACTGCTTTCAGGGAAAAGTATTTCATTTTCTGGAGTATGACAAGCGTTTTGAGATGGCGAGAGCCCAGGAATCATCAGATTTCCTGAGAGAAATGGTATATGGCAGACTGAACTGGCCGACAGGGCTGACAGAACAGGCGAAAATACAGTACGAGCAGTACCTGAAGGAGCATATAGAACAGATTGCTTCTGATTTTATCCGTCAGAAAAGAGGAGAAGAGCTGGAATGGCTTCTTCACACGTATCCCCTGGAACCTGGGCAGAAAGAACTGTTTACAGGTCTGGTAAATCTGGCAGACACAGTGAAATCTCCGGAGATTTTAAGTATGCTTATGGAGTACCAGAGGCTGCATTTTCCATCGAAAAGGAGAAGTTTTGAACTATGAGTGGTTCAGAAGAGAAAAAATTGAATTCATTACATGAGGAAGATTCGTTATATAAAGCGCAGGGGGGAAAAGCTGCTTACCAGATAAGTCCGACATATGGGCAAAATACTTTGTACAAGGTAAATCCGGTACATGACGCCTGGGATCGTGCGTTGGCGGCAGAAAGCATCTGCCAGGATATTTTGTCCAGTGCCAGAAACCAGTTGTACCTGAATATGCGCTTTATGGACTGCGCATTGTCAGCACTTTTCTTTCAGGGAGATATGGGCGTTCATCCTGTTGGAACGGATGGAACTGTCCTGTACTATCAGCCGGAAGAACTGATGGAACAGTTCAGGAGAAGCCAGGAAAAGGTGAATCGAATCTATCTTCACAGCCTTTTACACTGCATTTTTCTCCACTGTTTTCCAGAGAAGGATGAAGAAGGAAATCCTGCTGTGGATGTCCAGTACTGGAATCTTGCATGTGACATTACAGTGGAAAATATCATTGACGGGCTTTATCTGAAATGTGTGCATCAGCCGGCATCTATGGTGAAGAGGCAGGCGTTGAAGCTGATACTGGAAGAGGGAAAGGTAATGACGGCTCAGAGAATTTACCGAAGGCTTCAGACTCTTCATTTGCCGGAAAATAAAATGCAGGAGCTGCGCCGTGAGTTTACTCAGGATGACCATGGTAAGTGGTATGAAAACCATCCAAACAGTCCTCAGATGTCCCAGCGGAAAAAGAACTGGGACGACATCCGCAACCGCATGCAGACAGAGATGGAAACTTTTTCAAAAGAAGCGGGAGAAGGCGGAGAAACTCTGGTAGACCAGCTGCGTGCCCAGAATCAAAATCGCTATGATTATAAAGAATTTCTGCGGAAATTTTCTGTTTTGAAAGAAGAAATGAAAGTTGATATGGACACTTTCGATTATATATTTTACAATTATGGAATGAATCTGTATGGCAATATGCCGCTGATCGAGCCCTTAGAAACGAAAGAAGAGCGGAAGGTGGAAGATTTTGTGATCGTTATTGACACTTCCATGTCCTGTAAAGGAGAGCTTGTCCGGAAGTTTCTGGAGGAAACCTACAGTGTGCTCAGTGAATCTGAGAGCTTTTTCAGGCGGATTCACGTACACATTCTTCAGTGTGACGAGAAAATCCAGTCTGATGTGGTGATTGAAAATGCCATGCAGTTGAAGGAATATATGTCCCATTTCACAGTGAAAGGAGGGGGCGGCACAGATTTTCGCCCTGCTTTTGCCTATGTGGAACAGCTTATGAGAGCGAAGAAGTTTACAAAACTTCGGGGACTGATTTATTTTACAGATGGTTATGGAATTTATCCGGCAAAAATGCCTCCGTATGAGACAGCTTTTGTATTTATGAAGGAGGATTATCAGGACATTGATGTGCCGCCATGGGCGATCAGGCTGATCCTTGATGAAGAGGATCTGGAGTCTGTTTAAAAAGTCTTTCTGTGTCAGATCTTTTGTAAAGCAGGATATGTAGATTAGAGCCTGTTTGAAAAATCATTCCCGCAATCTGCACGCCCCACTTTGCGGTATATTTTGCCCGAATTCGGTTGCCGTAGCCCGCTACGGCGCCCTCATCCGGACAAAATCTCCCACAAATTGTGACGCACATCTTGCAGAAAGCCTTTTTCAAACATGCTCTAGAATAGTACAGCCAATCTGTAAAGACGAGGAGAATATAATATTATGAACATCAAGCGAGCGAAGGAAGAAATACGCAATACAATAGAAGCTTACCTTTTGAAAAATGAATACGGGGAGTATGAGATCCCGGTTATGGCCCAGCGCCCTGTTTTTCTTATTGGCGCCCCTGGAATCGGCAAGACACAGATCATGGAGCAGATTTCCCGGGAATGTAAGGTGGGACTGGTTTCTTACACCATTACCCACCATACCAGACAGAGTGCAATTGGACTTCCTTTTATTTCCAGAAAGAATTTTGACGGAAAAGAGATGGCAGTTACAGAATATACCATGAGCGAGATCGTGGCATCCATCTATGAGAAAATCCAGGATTCCGGCCTTCGGGAGGGGATTTTGTTTATTGATGAGATCAACTGTGTTTCCGAGACACTGGCACCTGCCATGCTGCAGTTTCTTCAGTGTAAAACCTTTGGAAGCCACAAGATTCCGGAAGGCTGGCTGATCGTAGCTGCCGGTAATCCACCGGAGTACAATAAATCGGTCCGTGAATTTGATGTGGTGACCATGGACCGTGTGAAGAAAATCCAGGTGGAGCCGGATTTTGACGCATGGAGAGAGTATGCTTACGCAAAAGGCGTTCACCCTGCAGTGATTTCCTATCTGAATACAAGACCGGCTAATTTTTATAAGATGGAGAGCACAGTAGATGGCAAAAATTTTGCTACTCCAAGAGGATGGGAGGATCTGTCCAGACTGATACAGGTATATGAAAAACTGGAGAAAACCGTGGATAAGGACGTGGTAGTCCAGTATATCCAGCATCCGCAGATTGCAAGAGATTTCGCCAGCTATCTGGAGCTTTTCTACAAGTACCGTACGGATTATCAGATCGATGAGGTTTTAAGCGGCCATATTGATGATATTCTGGTAAAAAAAGCCGCACATGCTTCCTTTGATGAAAAGCTGAGTGTCACCGGACTTCTTCTTTCCAGACTGAACAAAGTCTTTGGAAATGTACAGGAAGAGGAAGAGAAGCTTGCCAGCATTTTTGATGTTCTAAAAGAGGCGAAAGAACCTCTTATGGGAGCGCAGAAGGAGCAGCCGTTGGTTTATCTGGAGGATGTAAAGAACCGCTTCCAGTCAGACTCATTGGCAAAGAAGAAAGCAGGGCTTTTGTCCAGGGAGGACATCCATCATGACCAGCAGGTTCTGGATACCCTGGAAAAATATGTGATGGATCTGAAGAAAGAGAATGTACAGGATGGCGAGTCTGCTTTTTCCCTTCTCAGAGTCTGGTTTAATGCGGAAAAAGAAGCATATGACAATGGTTTTGACAAGGCGGCAAGGCAGCTTGAATATGCTTTTGATTTTATGGAGAGTGCTTTTGCGGGTGGACAGGAACTGGTGGTGTTTATTACAGAACTGAATACCAGCAGTCCTGCGGTGGCTTTTCTTCAGGAATATTCCTGTGAAAGATATTACCGCTACAATAAGGAACTTTTATTCCGGGAAAACACCAGAGATATTCTGGAACGGATCCGGCAGCTTGGATAAGGAGGCTGAATGAGAAAAAGAAAACCATGGAAATTTATTTTTATTCTTCTGTTTGCAGTGGCAATTTCCCTGGGAGTCTATGTTTATCAGCAGCAGTATGAGCCGGACGATTTGTTTGTGAAGGTAGGAGAGGGAATTCTGGATAACGCTCCGGAGATTTTTTCAGGAGAGCCGAAAGAAGTCCGGGAACTGCGGAAGCAGGAGGTGGCAGATACCGACACACAGGGACTGCGCCAGGAATACTATTTTGGTCAGTTGAATGAAGAAGAACAGCGGGGCTATCGGGAAATAATAGAAGGAATCCGGGCAAAAGAGAAAGAATTTTACCTTACGATCTATGAGGATGACACCGTAAATAAGGTTTACCATGCGGTGCTTATGGATCATCCGGAGCTGTTCTGGGTGCATAACCGGAAGCAGGTATATAAAACAACCTTCTCAAACGCCAATTATTGTATGTTTTCTCCCGGCTACAGTTATACGGATGAGGAAATCCAGGAGATACAGGCAGCAGCTGACAATGCCTGTCAGGAGGTAAGTGCATTGGTTTCAGAGGGGGCGGATGATTATGAAAAGGCGAAAGCAGTTTATACTTATCTGATCGATACTGCCGAATATCAGGAGTCTGAGGACGATCAGAGCATGGCAGGAATCTTTTGGAGGAAGCAGGCAGTGTGTGCCGGATATGCAGGGGCTGCCCAGTATCTTCTGGAATATCTTGGAGTGCCCTGTATTTACGTGGAAGGCAGTACTGCCGGAAGTACAGAGGGACATGCCTGGAACATTATCACTTTGAACGGAAATGATTACTATTTTGATGCGACCAACGGTGACCAGCCGGAATTTCTGGAGGGCGATGCAGTCCAGCTTGCAGAACATAAGACAATCCTGTATGATTATCTGTGTCCGTTCCCGGAGGAGTATGAGACGACATATACACCCTCTGCTGAATTTACGGTTCCGGCGTGTTCTGCAACAGATATGAATTTTTATGTGCTGAACCAGGGATGCTTTGACAGTTATGACTATCAGGAGATCCTGGCATACTGTCAGATGAGGCTGAATAATGGGGCTGCAGTAGTAAGGTTTAAATTCTCATCGCAGGAAGCTTTTGAACAGGCCAGAGCAGACTGGATCAACGGAGATGCCATTCAGGAGGCTGCAAGATATTATATGACTATATATGGAATGAGTCAGGTGGAGTATCATTATGGAATTCTGGAAAATATGAAAACGATCTATTATATGTTTTAAAAGGAAGAGGTATAAACAGATATGGTTGATATTTTAAAAAATATTATGAATATTGCATACAGAGTTCGGGATATGCAGATCGCAGGTACTTTGTCCATGGTTTTATTTGGAGCAGTGCTTGTGTTTGGAATTATGAACTGTGTACTCGGATACCGTCTTTTAAGATTCTGGATGATGATCTTTGGATTTCTCATTGGAGCAGGAATCGGATTATTTGCCATTCATCAGATCGGATTCGGGGAAAAGGTGTATTATGCAGTGGGAATGATCGGGGTAGGACTGGTACTTGCCATTCTTTCCTTTGCAGTGTTTAAGGCCGGTATTTTTATTATGGGAGCAGGAATCGGGCTGACGCTTACTGTGTATATAATCCATCCGACTACTTCTTTCAGCTTTTTCATCTGTCTTCTGGTGGGAGTAGGTCTTGGAATGCTGGCGCTTCGCTATGAGAGAGAAGTGATCATCGTGGGAACCAGTATACTGGGTGGTATTTTAAGTGGCTTTTCTGCTGCCAAGCTGGCAAAAATGGAGGAAATTCCTTTTGGAATCATTTTTTCCATTGGGTTCGCCCTTGTGGGAATGCTGATTCAGTTTGCCATTAATAAGCCGAAATATGACGATGATTACGATGACGAGGAAGATGAGAATCAGGGGAAAGTATCAGAAAGACGACAGAAACGGGAAGAAGCTGATCAGGAGGAAGATGAAAACGAGACAAAGCGCAGAGGGAAAAAAGAGCGTGATGATAAAAAGAATCCTTCCAGGGAGCAGTACAGAAAGTATCCGGAAGAGTATGAAGAGGATTTAGATGATGACCTGTCTGATGCGGATGATGAGGAGATTGATGAGATTCTGGATGAGTATGGTGTGGACGAGGACGATGTGATTGAGGAATATCTGGAAGATTATTATGGCGAGAACAAGAGAAAGCCGCAGAAAAGACAGAAAAGTAAAAACAAGCGGAAAAACAGTGCCAGCCCTTATCAGAAGAACAGATAGATGAAATCTATTTTGGGGACATCAGAGAGGAAAGAAGAAAGTAAATAAAAACTATGAAATCCTGGAGTCAATAATGCTTCAGGATTTTGACTTATAAAGAAAACGCAGTCAATTGATTTTGAAATTGACTGCGCTTTGTTTTGTGAATTAGAATTCAATTTCCTTTAAATATCTTGCCAGAGCATCCTGCCAGGTTGGAAGAGGGGTGAATCCGTTTTCTACCAGCTTCTTTTTGTCCAGGCGGCTGTTAAATGGGCGTGCAGCCTTGGAAACTCCGTATTCAGCGGTGGTAACAGGAAGAACAGTTACTTTATCCTCAGCATACTCGGTATGTCCAAGCTCAACAGCCTGACGGAAGATTTCCTTAGTGAAATCATACCAGCTGATATAACCACCCTCATTGGTTGCGTGATAGTAACCGTATTTGTCAGTGAGAATCATGTCGATCATCAGGCGGGCAAGGTCATAGGTGTAGGTTGGAGTACCGATCTGGTCGTTGACAACCTTTAAGGTATCATGTGTTTTGGCAACATTTAACATGGTCTTGATAAAGTTCTTGCCATTTTTACCAAATACCCATGCAATACGGATGATAAAAAATTTGTCAACATTGTTATAAACTGCAAGCTCTCCGTCAAGCTTTGTCTGACCGTAAACATTCAGAGGTTTGTAGGCTTTACAGTCTGGCTCCCATGGAGTGGTGCCCTGACCGTCGAATACATAGTCTGTGGAAAGATACATCATTTTGATGCCCAGCTTTTTGCAGACTTTTGCAATATTTTCAGTACCAAGAACATTTACTTTGCGGACGATTTCCTGTTTGTCCTCATCTTCAGCTGCATCTACAGCTGTCCAGGCTGCACAGTGTACCACGCCGTCTACGCCTGCTTCTGTAATGGCTTTTTCCACAGCGGAAGCATCTGTAATGTCTACAGAAACATAAGGCATTGTGGTGACAGCAGTACCATCCTGAATTCCGCTGTACTCCGGGGCAAGGTCAGAGCCTACCCCTTCGTATCCGCGTTTGTTAAGTTCGTTCATTACATCATGACCAAGCTGACCGGCCACACCTGTTACAAACAGCTTCATAAAAACAGCCCTCCTTAGCGGTTGCCGTACATTTTTTCGTAGTAATTCTGATACTCTCCGGAAATAATGGTCTCCCACCATTCCTTGTTGTCAAGATACCACTGGATGGTCTTCTTGATACCGTCTGCAAATTTGGTTTCTGGCAGCCAGCCCAGTTCGTTGTGGATCTTGGTTGGGTCGATCGCATAACGCATGTCATGACCCTTACGGTCTGTTACGTATGTGATCAGGCTCTCTGGTTTTCCAAGTTCTTTACAGATGATCTTAACGATGTCGATGTTTTTCATTTCGTTGTGTCCGCCTACATTATAAACCTCACCAACACGTCCTTTGTGAATGATCAGGTCGATGGCACGGCAGTGATCCTCAACATACAGCCAGTCACGAACATTCTCACCTTTTCCATAAACAGGAAGTGGTTTGTCATTTAATGCGTTGGCGATCATAAGCGGAATCAGTTTTTCCGGGAAATGATATGGGCCGTAGTTGTTAGAGCAGCGGCTGATGGATACAGGAAGTCCATAGGTTCTGTGGTAAGCAAGTACCAGAAGGTCAGCAGAAGCCTTGGAAGAGCTGTATGGGCTGCTTGTGTGGATCGGAGTTTCCTCTGTGAAGAACAGGTCCGGTCTGTCAAGTGGCAGATCCCCGTAAACCTCGTCAGTGGAAACCTGATGGTAACGTTTGATTCCGTATTTGCGGCAGGCATCCATAAGAACAGCAGTACCGATAATGTTTGTGTTCAGGAAAACCTCAGGGTTCTCGATGGAACGGTCAACGTGGCTCTCAGCCGCGAAGTTTACAACCATGTCCGGATGTTCTTCCTCAAAAAGCTTGTAAACTGCTTCACGGTCTGTGATGCTCTCTTTTACAAAACGGAAATTCGGGTTATCCATAACCGGTGCCAGAGTAGAAAGATTACCTGCATAGGTAAGGCAGTCCAGACAGATGATGCGGTAGTCCGGGTATTTTTTTAACATGTGGAAAATAAAGTTGCTTCCGATAAATCCGGCACCGCCGGTAACGATAATATTCATGATATAATTCTCCTTTGATTTTTATTATTAGTGAAGTACGTCCATATATTTACCATCCAGTACGTCCTTCAGATACTGACCATACTGATTCTTCTTCAGCACGTTGTAAACTTCCATAACTTCTTCCCTGGAAATCCAGCCGTTTAAGTAAGCAATTTCCTCAAGGCATGCAATCTTACGGTGCTGATGGGTTTCTACTGTTTTTACAAAATTAGTTGCGTCTACAAGACTCTCATGTGTACCTGTGTCAAGCCATGTGAAGCCCTGGCCAAGAAGCTCTACATTTAACTGACCCTTTTCCAGGTAAATACGGTTCAGGTCTGTGATCTCCAGCTCACCGCGGGCGCTTGGTTTCAGGTTCTTTGCATATTCAACAACTTTGTTATCATAGAAGTAAAGACCTGTTACACAATAGTTGCTCTTCGGATGCTCTGGCTTTTCTTCGATGGAAATGGCTTTGCCTTCCTGATCGAATTCAACGATACCGAATCGTTCCGGGTCGTCTACATAGTAGCCGAATACAGTAGCACCTTTTCCTGAGCTTGCATTCTCAACAGCGGCTTTCAGACGCTTCTTAAGACCGTGTCCTGCGAAAATGTTGTCTCCAAGAACCATGGCAACCGTGTCATTTCCAATGAACTCTTCGCCAATGATAAATGCCTGTGCAAGTCCATCCGGGCTTGGCTGTACAGCGTAAGTAAGAGATACGCCGAACTGATGACCGTCACCAAGAAGCTCCTTGAAACGTGGGGTATCCTGTGGAGTGGAAATGATCAGGATATCACGGATCCCTGCGTTCATAAGAACGGACATTGGATAGTAGATCATTGGTTTATCATAAATTGGAAGCAGCTGCTTGGATGTGACCATAGTCAATGGGTAAAGTCTGGTACCGGATCCACCGGCTAAAATAATTCCCTTCATAATTTCGTTCTCCTTTGTTGGATTTGCTATATTGTTCCTATTGCGAACAATATCTGATTTATGCTGTCAGGTGCATAATTTCGTAGTCGTTCATGAATGCTGCCGGATTTTGGGCAGCATTTGTTTGCCCTGACCTGAGTCTGTAACTACATTATAAAAGGTGACCTTACGTTACCTTCAAGACCTTTTTTACAATTATTTCAAGTTTGTTACTTTTTCACAAAGAAATACCCCTGCATCCTTGGTGATATGGAATCCATTTTCTGTTTTTTTCTTAACAAGGGCGCGAAAATCCTTGTAACGGTCTGGCAGATACTGGTTCTGATTGCCGTGGCAGGAGAGAATATAGGAGATTAAAGGCTCCGCATCGGTAACGATCAGTTCGTCTTCATAGGATTTCCAGGTGATCTTCTGAAAATAAGGGGAAAGGATATCCGTCCCGTTTTCCCGGCCAAAGCGTTCGTACAGTTTATCCGCGGAGAGGGCAATCCTTTCATCGAAGGACTGGACCAGAAGGCTGACCTCCCGCATATGTCTGGAACCGTAGGTACTGCAAAGAAAACGCCCGCCCGGCTTTAGGATTTTTGTTACATTTTTGCACACCTTTCCAATGTCGTCACAGTAAAAAAGTACATGATTGGCAATGACCAGATCAAAGGTGCCAATCCTTGGAGGAATGCTGTGACAGTCAAAAGCTTTGAAAGAAAAACGGGGATCTTCTCCGCCAATGGCACGCCTGGCGTCACGGAGCATACCCTCGGAAATATCAGAAAGGGTAATGTGTATGTTCCCTGGCAGTTTTGATAAGTTCTGGGTCCAGAGAGCTCCGTCACCGCATCCAAGCTCCAGAATATTCATTCCCTCATGAATCTGGCACTGCTGGCAGATCCAGGGAAACCAGCCTTCCTGGTTTACAGAATAAAGACTGTGCAGGTTGATCCTGGAAGAAATGTTGGAAGCATTCTGGTACTGGTTTTTCAGACTTTTTTCCATAACAGTCAGATGGATCAGGTCCAGCATACGGCTCCAGTCCACGGTATGCTCCTCAGAAATGGCCTGGGCAGTATCTTTCAGTGTTTTTTCCACAAGCTGCATCTGTTCAATCCGGTCCTGTACAAGCTTCAGCTGTACATTCAGGGCATTGAGCATAAAATGGCTGTCCGGGTCTTCGATAGTCATCTCCCGGATATCCTCCAGGGAAAATCCAAGATATTTTAGCAGCAGGATCTGCTGCAGCCTTGCAAAGTCCGTGTCAGTATAAAATCTTGCACCGGATTCGGATACAAGAGAAGGTTTCAGAATATCGTGCTGGTCGTAATAACGGATGGTCCGCAGTGTTACTCCAGCCATCCGGGCAAACTGACCGGAAGAATAGTAGCCATCTTTTTTCAAAAAAACACCTCCTGGACTGCCAAATATTATATTTTATTATAGGAAAAATTTATCCGGGGTGCAATGGGAAATTTGAGGCAGGTTACGGTTTGTTATACTTACAAAAGAACAGCTCGCGGAATATTACTGGCAGATCCTGTCGCAAAGAGACGAACGCTTTTCCTTGTGCTTTTTTTATCTGTGTGCTACCCTTTAATCAAGGTCAGCGGGGCCGAAGATGAATCTTAAAACTGGCAGTTCTGTCAGTCTTTTTCCACAATAAAATGTAAGGAAGAGAAGAAAAAAGGACAGGAGGTTAACATGAACCTATTCGATTTTACCTACTGCGGTAATTATAACCGGCAGATCCAGAACCTGGCCAGAATATCCCCTGAGAAGTGGAGCTTTGGGCAGTCCGGGGATAACGGGATCCTGAAAGGCTATCTGGAAAATACATTCCGCAGACTGTATGAGGAAGGAAAAGTACGGGAAGAGAAAGAATATGCCCTTTTTCATACAGGACTCTTTAATCAGTATTATCAGCCGATTTATGCTTATTTTGTTCCAAATGTAGTACCGGACAGACAGAAATGGTATCTGGAAGGATTTTATACAGACTACTCACTTTTAAAAATAAAAATTACGGATCTTCCACCCAGGGCTTCCTATGTGGAAAATCCTTCCGATCTGGTGTTTGATACCAAGCTGCCGGTGGTGCCTCAGTATGAGCATATTTTTGATGATGAGGAAAATGTGCAGCGGCTTCCTTCCGCAGTGAGGGAGAGCGGCATGCGGGTACAGCTTTTTGATGGAGCCTTACAGCAGACCAGACGAATACTGGAGTCAGACTACAAGGCTGCCATTCCTCAGTATTATAACCATTCCATTCAGCTTTTAATCCCAATCTGCCTTCAGAACCCGGGAATTCCCGATCTGGCACTGGCCTGTATGAAAACTCCGGATGGGGCCAAATATCTGGGACGAACCTGTCTGACTCTCCGGATGGCCTATCACAATGCCAGACTGCTTGCAAGACTGGACGGGAGCTGGCTGAGGGCGTGAAGAAGTTAGAGAAAATGAAATACCTTCAAAGATGATATTGGAACAGCAATCGGAAAGCTGCAATTTCCTGGCAACGTCTTGCTGCTGTGGGGCAGATCGTGAGCAGGAATAAAGAGTGTGAAAGAACTGTGACTTTCTTTCGGAAAACCTGTTCAAAATATATAAAACGTGTTACAATATAAAACTATCACAGAGAGAAAATCAGAGGTAAGGACTACATAAGACAGCAAGTCCTGGATCGATCAGAGAGGTAGGAATCAGACCTTGGATTTTCTTACAGAACACAGGAGAATGTATGAGAATCGAATTAAAAGACGAAAATCAGGAAGAACCGCAGAAAATTGACGAGAACGACATCCGTTACAAACACGAGACCGATCTGACGAAGAAAGAGAAGCGTGAACTTGAGAAAATGAAGCTTGCCAGTATGGGCTGGAAGGGAAAGCTTCAGTATATCTGGGCCTATTATAAGCCTCAGATGGCAGCCATTGTGGCGGTGATCGCCATAGCCTTTTTTGTAAAAGATCTTTACGAAAATTCCAGGATCCATACAGCACTTACGGTTATGGTAATTGACTCCTACGGAACGAAGCAGGAGGAAGCCGAAGAAAAGGTGCAGGAAGCGCTGGGAATCCAGGATGATCCATATGAAATCGTCACAGTAGACGAAAGCCTGCGCACCGGTGAAGACGGAGTTGCATTGGAATCCTACAGCCAGATGGCCTTTACCACTAAAGTATCTGCCAGGGCGGTGGATGTGCTTATTGGTTCTGAAGATTATATGGACGGTTTTGAGTTCAAAGATGAGTATTTTATGGATCTGACAAAGCTTTTGCCAGAGGAGGTTTACCAGGCCTTTGGGGAGCAGGATGACAAATACAGCATTACCATTGATTCTGATGAACTGGAAGAGGAACTTGAGGTGACCTATGAGCCTGTTAAGATCGGAGTTCTCGCTAATTCAGAGAATGTGGAGAATGCAGTGAAATGGCTGACGAAACTGGCAGAAGATTTATCGTAAATAATGAAGGGAGACGTGTGAAAGGTGCCGCGTCCCCCTTCCTTTTTCTGTAAAAATATGCCGGATTTTCTGGGTGCATTTCACATCAAAGCTTTTTCAGATAGTGTTTTTCAATAAAAGAGAGAACTCCATATAGCCCCATGGCAATCAGACACAAAACCACAATGGACATCAGCACCCAGGTAAGCTTGAAGAAGTGTGTCTGCAATCTGAAAGAAAACTATATAAAATTCAGAAAAAATTTTGTAAAAATGTCAATAGGATATTTGACCGAAATAAGGTATCCTAAACAGACAGAAGAGATTCTAAAGGATAACAGGAGAGAAGAATATGAAGGTTTTGCTGGCCGGGAATACCGGCTATGTGACAGAAGAATTTGTAGAAGAAGCATTTCCAGAATGTCAGGTAATGGTACTTGGAAATAAAATGATAAAGACAGTCCGGAGAAGGGAACTTATTTCCAGACCATTTCCCAGGACGGAACTGGAACTTGGAGATATTTTCAGAACATACGAATTTGAAGCTGTGGTATATTTTTCCAATTATCTGACCTTACATGGAGAACTGGAAGGGGAAGCAGAGAATTTGCGCAAGATCCTGCAATACTGCAGGAAAGGGGTTCAAAGCCATTTCCTTTACGTGACAGGACCGGAGGGAATGTTTGATGTACCAACAGGCAAGACTCTGCTGGTACAAAATGCAGAGGATGTGTGCAGACGCTATGCGGGACTGTACGGTCTGAGGGTGAAAATACTGCGAGTACCCTATTTATATTCCGGAACCTATAAAAAAGATTTCTTTTACAAAATTTTCCAGGCTTCGAAAGAGAGCCAGAAGCTGTTTTTTCGGGAAGCTCCGGAGCAGAAAGCCTGTTTTTTATATTCTATGGATCTGGCAGAACTGATGTACAAGCTTTTTGATAACTGGAATGATGAGGAAGAGGTGTTGAATGTGCCAGATGTATTTGACATCTGTTTTCAGGATGTGACCGAAGAACTGAAAAAGGTTTTATCCCCGGTTTCCATTATCTATAAAAGCAGTGCCGTTGTAGAAAAAATAAAAGAAGACGACAGACAGATCCGAATAAACTATAACTGGTTTCCAAAGATTTCAGTATTAGATCATATTTCGGAAATGTATGAAGAATATAAAGAATACACACAAAACAATGGGGGAAAAGCAAGCTGGCTTACCAGGCTTTTCAATCAGGACAAAAGATGGCTGCGGGTATGTGAGTTTGTGGTCTGCTTTCTGGCGTTTGAATTTTTGCAGCGTCTTCTGGGAAATCAGGCTCAGTTTAAGATGATTGATCTGCGTCTTGTGTTTATTGTCTTGTTTGGAAGTCTTTACGGTCTGGGATATGGGATTGCCGGAGCAGCAGCCCAGGCAGTATCCTTGCTTCTGGCATATGAAAGCCAGGGAACAAAGTGGTATACTCTTTTTTACGAACCGGCTAACTGGATACCATTTATCTTTTATTTTGCTGCAGGTGCCGTGTGTGGCTATGTGCGAATGAAAAACAGGGAAAATCTGGAATTTATATCAGAGAAGAATCAGCTGATCCGGGAAAAATTTCTCTTTATGCGTGATCTGTACCAGGAGACCCTTCAGGACAAAAAAAGATACAAAAAACAAATCCTGGGCAGTAAGGACAGCTTCGGAAAGATTTTTGACATTACCAGAAAGCTGGATATTGTACAGCCAGAGGAACTGTTTATTGAAACTATGCACATTATGGAAGAGGTTCTGGAGAATGAAACCTTTGCGTTTTATTCTCTCAGTCAGAAAAACGGATATGGCAGGCTGGAAGCTGCATCTCCCAAGTCTCAGGGAATGTACTCTGCTTCTGTTAGATTAAGCGAGTATACGCTTGCCATGGATACCCTGGAAAAAGGGCAGGTATGGGCAAATCGGGATTTCGTAAAAGGTTATCCCATGTATATGGCTGGTATCAGGAAAGAAGGCAGTCTGGTGATGCTGATCTGTATTCAGGAGGTAAGAAACGGGCAGCTGACTTTATATTATATGAATCTGTTTCAGATTTTATGTGGTCTTGTAGAAACATCTCTTTTACGTGCTCTTGAATATCAGGAAGCCACGGAATACAAGAAATATGTAGAGAATACGAGGATCCTGAAGCCGGAATACTTTGAAAAAAGTCTGGAGCTTCAGCATTCTATGCGTGAGCAGAAGATGGCATCCTATATCCTTCTGAAACTGAAGTATGGGAATATGACCATTGAGGATGCGGATGAGGCATTGGACAGCTGTATCAGAGAAAACGATATCCGTGGTATTTCTCCGGAAGGGGAGTTATATCTGATCCTGACCCAGGCAGATGACAAGGCATTGCCAGTCATCCTTGAACGTCTGAAAAGAAATGGCTTTGAGGGAAAGGTACTTGATGTTCCGGCAGGAAAAGAGACAGCAGGAGTGGAATCATGACAAAAACAGCAATTGGAATCACGGCACTGGCGATTCATCTGATCATTTGTATACTGATCTGGTCAGGAATACGCACAGGTTTTCTGAAAGTAAAGATGTACATGCTGTCTCTTGCCGTATTTGTACCAGTCTGGGGACCGGTGTGTGTCCTGCTCATACATTTTCAGCTTTTTTTCGGTACGGATCAGGTGAAAACAGTGGGAGTTGAAAAGCTCAGGGTTAACGAGGAAATTTATAAGAACATGTTTCCGGCCATGGAGGAAAATGACAGGGATGTGGTTCCTCTGGAGGAGGCCCTTCTTCTGAATGATCCTTCCAGGCGCCGGGAACTGATCATGAACGTTCTGAATGATAACCCGGGGGAATATGTGGAATTATTAAAGCAGGCACGAATGAATGAGGATGTGGAGGTAGTCCATTATGCGATTACAGCCATGGTGGAACTGTCCAAAGAATATGATTACAGATTACAAAAAATTGAGAAAAAATATACGAATGATCCAGATGATCCTGTTATTCTGGAGGAGTACTGTGATTTCCTGAAAGAATATCTGAGTCAGGGCTTTATGGAGAAGCAGATGGAACAGATTTACAGAAACCAGTATACCCAGCTTTTGTTAAAACAGCTGGAACAAAAGGTGAATCTCCATACCTGTGTCTGCCTGATGGAAAATCTTATGGTGCAAAGGGATTTTTTTCTGGCAGAAAAAATATTGAAAATCATGGATCAGAACTGGCACAGAGGTGAAGAATACTGGATCTGGAAAATTCGGTATCTGGCAGAACGGAAAATGGGGAAAGAACTGAAACAGAGCTTACAGGCATTGAAGGAAGAGCATATCTATCTTTCTTCCAGAGGAAAGGAGGCACTGGGATTTTGGCTGGATGGATCAAAAAAGTGAAAGCTTTTCAATTTAAGGGAATTCTGGTGATCCTGGGCTGTTTTCTGCTTATAGGAGCCATTCTGTTTGCAGAACGATCCGGTCTGTCCTACCGGGAAAAGGCAAAGAAACTGACTTATCTGGATGCAGATAAAGTGGTTATGGAAGAAACTGCGATAAAGACACTAAAGCCAACCTGCCTTGTTCTTACAGACAGCAGTCAGGCGAACAGCACCATGGCGTGGATCCAGTTCGAGCAGATCTTTAAGGACATGAAGGTGGGTACTGATCTGGTTGATGTAAATCATGAAAGTATACCGGATGATCTGTCTGATTATGAGACTGTGGTCGTTCTTTTAAGCGATTTAAGTCCGCTGAAAGAAAATGTGCTGAAGATCAGCGACTGGGTAAAAGAAGGCGGAAGTGCCATGTTCGCCCTTACTCTTCAAAAAGATACTTATGTATCCCTTATTGAGCAGAAGCTTGGAATTGTATCCTCAGGTTACACAGATGCCATGGTAAACAGCATTTATTTCGACAGTGAGTTTCTCGTCGGAGGCGGAAAAGCATACAAAGTCACAGACGGCTACGAATCGGCCTGGGCAGTGGAGCTGAGTCAGCGTGCAAGGGTATACGCCTGGGCAGATGATACGTCAGGCGTTCCTTTGATTTGGGAAGCTGATTATGGAAACGGAAAGTTTGTAGTAGATAATTTTGGGTTTTATGAAAAAGCTTTCAGAGGCTTTTTTGCTGCATCCTATAGTCTTCTTACAGATGTGGGGGTATATCCGGTGATTAACGGATCCGTCTTTTATCTGGATGATTTTCCCTCCCCAGTTCCAAATGGAGATGGAACTTATATAAAAAGGGATTATGGCACCAGTATTGCGGATTTCTATACCAATATCTGGTGGCCGGATATGATCGCCCTTGCTACGACTCACAATGTGCAATATACAGGAGTTATAATAGAAAATTATGAGGATGAAACAGACGGAGAGACGGAACGCCAGGATGATGTACAGCGGTTCCAGTATTTTGGAAATATGATCCTTCATCAGGGCGGGGAACTGGGTTATCACGGTTATAATCATCAGCCGCTCAGCCTGTCAGACACGGATTATGGAGATGCACTTCCCTATAAGACCTGGACAAGCTTTTCTGCCATGGAAAAAGCAATGAAAGAGCTGATGGATTTTGGAAAGGAAATGTTTCCGGAGACTACCATGTCTGTTTATGTTCCTCCTTCTAATGTTTTGTCAGAAGCGGGAAGGAAACTGCTGGGTTCCCTGTATCCCAAGATTCGTACTATTGCCAGCAATTATTTTTCCGGCGACTATGCTTATGTGCAGGAGTTTGAAGTGGCTGAAGATGGAATCGTAGAACAGCCGCGTATTATTTCCGGTGCGATCATTGACGATTATATGCAGATGGCTGCTTTGTCTGAGTTGAATATGCATTTTGTAAATACACATTTTATGCATCCGGATGACCTTCTGGATGAGGACAGAGGCGCTGCCCTTGGCTGGGAAAAGCTGAAAAACCGTCTGGATGAGTACATGACCTGGCTGAATGAAGCAGCACCGGCACTTCGAAATCTTACAGGCTCCCAGCTATCCGGTGCCATTGAAAGATATGGTGCCCTGACCGTGGAGAAATACATTACAGACAAGAAAGTGCATCTTCATCTGGGAAATTTTTACGATCAGGCGTATCTGATGGTGAGAATGAATAAAGGAACTCCGGTGCGTGTGACTGGTGGAGACTTGACTCAGGCTGCTGGGAATCTGTATCTGCTGAGCGCAGAACAGGAAGATGTGTACATTGAGTTCGAATAAATATAATGACAGCAGTGTCAAAAGGTCTTTTACTATTGATAACATAAACATATGTATTGAAAATGCAGATAAAAGGAGAAAACAGTGAGAATCTGTCTGGTTTTGGAAGGGTGTTATCCTTATGTGTTCGGCGGTGTTTCCACATGGATGCACCAGTATATCAATCAGATGCAGGAGCATGAATTTGTGCTCTGGGTTATTGGGGCAAATGCAGAAAAAAGAGGAAAATTTGTCTATGAACTTCCAGAGAATGTTGTGGAGGTTCATGAGGTTTTTCTGGATGATGCGCTCCAGGTGAAAGAAAAGGGGAAAATGTCCCATATTTTTTCCGAAAAAGAACTAGAAAGTCTGAGCGAGCTGATGCAGATGAGGAGACCGGACTGGGAGACGTTGTTTTCCCTGTATCATGATAAACATTTAAACCCTATGGCTTTTTTGAAAAGTGAGACTTTCCTGGAGCTTCTTATAAAAATCTGTAAGGAACAGTATCCGTATATTGCTTTTGCAGATGCCTTTCACACCATGCGTTCCATGCTCCTTCCTGTTCTGTATCTTATGGGAAGTGAAGTGCCAGAGGCGGATGTGTATCATGCCATATGTACCGGGTACGGCGGACTTCTGGCCTGTCTGGGCGGCTATGTGTACAAAAAGGATGTTCTTCTTACAGAACATGGAATTTATACAAGGGAAAGAGAGGAGGAGATCATCCGTGCCAAGTGGGTGGTTCCATCCTTTAAGAAACAGTGGATCGCTTTCTTTTATATGCTGTCAGATATGATCTATCAGAGGGCATTTCGTGTGACCTGTCTTTTTACAAATGCAATGCGCACTCAGATTCAGATGGGTTGTGCACCTGGGAAGTGCCGGGTTATCGAAAATGGGATCGACTATGACAGGTTGTCTGGAATCCCCCTGAAAGAAGAGGATGGCTGGGTGGATATTGGAGCAGTAGTAAGGCTTGCTCCTATCAAAGATATCAAGACCATGATCTACGCTTTTTTTGAACTGTCTGCACATGTAAAAAATGTACGCCTTCACATTATGGGAGGAGTCGATGATGAAGAATATGCACAGGAATGTTACGAGCTGGTGAAACAGCTGAAGCTGGAAAACATTATATTTACAGGGCGTGTGGACATTGTAAAATATATGGAGAAACTGGATTTTACCATCCTTACCAGCATTTCAGAAGGACAACCCCTGTCTGTGCTGGAATCCTTTGCTGCAAGACGTCCCTGTGTTACCACAGATGTCGGCTGCTGTCGGGAACTTCTGGAAGGAAAGGAAGAGGATGTATATGGAAAGGCAGGCTATTATGTGGCACCTATGTATCGTGACGGACTGGCTCTTGCCATGGAGAAAATGTGTGAATCCAGAAGAAGGCGGCTTCGTATGGGAAAAAATGGACAGGAACGGGTAAAGGCTTATTACAGACAGGAACGCATGATCCGTCTGTACAGGGAGCTTTATGAGGAGGTGATACAAAAAAATGGCCGGAATCGGATTTGAACTAAAAAAACTGTTTAACAGCCGGGGACTGTTTGCTTCCTTCAGAGCTTACGGATATGCGGGAGTCGTATGTACCGGTCCAATGCTTCTTGGAATTGTATTGCTTCTTGGTGTTATGTATCTTTGTGATAAAACAGGAGGCAGCAGACACAGCCGGGAACTTCTGGTGTGTATGATCACGTATACCCTTTTGTTTTCCCTGACAGTTACCAGTTTTTTGTCTATGGTAGTTACCAGGTTTATTGCGGATATGCTGTACGAAGAAAAATATGATATGGTATTGCCTTCTTTCTGGGGCTCTACAGGGATCATGCTGGTGGCCGGCGGGATTCTGTATGGAATTTTTCTTATCTTTTCCGGAGCAGGACTTATGGACAGCTTGCTGTGTCTGTGGCTTTTTGGAGAGCTGACCGTCACCTGGAATGCAATGAGTTATCTCACTGCAATCAAAGATTACAGAGCAATCATGCTGTCATTTACAGCTGCTATTGTGATCACATTTATATCCGGCTGGGTATTGCTGATGCTGGGGATTCCCCATGTGGAAGCTCTTCTGATTGCAGTGGCTGTGGGATACGGAGTGATGCTTTTGTGGGATGTGATCCTTTTGTATCAGTATTTTCCCCAAGGGGAAAAGGGTGCCTTCCTTTTCCTAAGATGGGTGGATCAGTTTCTGCCTCTGGCATTTACCGGGCTTTTTATCAATATTGGACTGTTTGCCCATTTGGTGATCATGTGGGTCGGACCGCTTCAGGTACAGGTGCAGGGACTGTTTGTTGGTGCACCCTACCATGATGTGCCAGCTCTTGTGGCATTTCTTACAATTTTGGTAACAACAGTAAACTTTGTGGTTTCTGTGGAGGTGAATTTTTATCCGAAATATAAAAACTACTACAGTTTATTTAATGATAAAGGTGCTGTAGGAGATATTACCCAGGCTGGTGAGGAAATGTTAAAGGTATTGAATGTGGAATTAAAATACACGGCCTTGAAGCAGCTCCTTGCTACAGCACTTGCTGTTTCTCTTGGCGGACTGCTCCTGGAGTATGTGCCGCTTGGATTTAACGATCTTATGGAAGGGTATTTCAGAACCCTCTGCGTGGGATATGGCATTTATGCAGTGGCAAATACCATACTTCTGCTGCTTTTATATTTTACAGATTACAAAGGAGCGCTGGCGGCCTCCGGATGTTTTGCAGGAGGAACTGTGCTGTTTACAGTAATATCCCTGTTTTTCCCAAGAGTATATTATGGTTTCGGATTTCTCACAGGCAGCGCAGTGTTTTTTCTGATTGCAGCCTTTCGTCTGGACTATTATACAAAGAGGCTGCCCTATTATATTTTGAGTGTACAGCCTGTGGTGGCCAGGGAAAAAAGAGGAAAGTTTTCCAGACTTGGTTTTTTCCTCAGTAAAAAACTGGAAAGGAGTCAGAACAGTGAAAAAATATAAAAAAATTGCATGTATTCTTGCCGGAAGTATGACCATGTCTTTATTCGCAGGCTGTATAGGAAATGGAGATGTAGTGCCGGAAGAAAAAAATGAGAGCACAGATACAGAAGAACCGACAGCATCCGAAACGTCACAGGAGATAAAAAAAGCAGAATCCCGGGATATTGACCAGGTTCATTTAAGAGATAAGGACAGTCTTTATGAAAACGATGACGATACCAGCGTGGTTACCATGTACCTCACTGTTTCAAAGGGGAATTCTTCAGAAAATACAGATCATACATGGGAAGAAATCAATAGTTATTCTGTCTATGATTATGAAGAGATGGGAGTAGACAGATATCAGGCGGCTGCACTTTTACAGATAGGGAATGAGAATGGTCCGACAGAGGGAATGGTAGGATATGGGGAGAATATTCCCAATGCCACGGTACAGATCCGTGGGCAGACTTCAAGCCGGAATGCCCAGAAAAACTATAAGATTGAGCTGAAGAAAAATAAAGGAACCTGGCGCGGGCAGAGAACCATTAATCTGAACAAGCATATGACAGAAGGAATGCGGTTTCGGAACAAGCTCGCCTATGACCTGCTGAAGGGCATTCCCCAGCTGATCAGTCTGAGAACACAGTTCGTCCATCTGTATGTAAAAGATACCACAGATGGTTCTGCTGACGCTGAATTTGAGGACTATGGCTTGTATACCCAGGTAGAGCAGCTGAATAAGACTGGATTGAAGAATCATGGACTGGATTCCAATGGACAGCTTTATAAAATTAATTCTTTTGAATTTTACAGATATGAAGATGTGATAAAACTCCAGGATGATCCATCCTACGACAGTGCTGCTTTTGAAAAATTGCTGGAGATAAAGGGAAGTACCGATCATAGGAAACTGATTCAGATGCTTGAAGCAGTAAATGACTACAGTATACCAATTGACACGGTTCTGGAAGAATACTTTGATGAGGAAAATATTACATATTGGATGGGATTTCAGATTTTGATGGGAAATGTGGATACCCAGAGCCGAAACGTGTATTTATATAGTCCATTAAATTCAGATACCTGGTATTTTATTCCCTGGGATAATGATGGCAGTCTGATGAGACCTGAATATAAGATAACCGGTTTTAGTGATCAGAAAAGCTGGGAATCCGGCGTTAGTAACTATTGGGGAAATGTACTGTTCCAGAGATGTCTGAAATCAGAGCGTTTCCGGGAAAAGCTGGATGAGGCCATTCTGGATCTGAAAGAATATCTCAGTGAAGAGAGACTGGGCACTATGATTGAAAAATACAAGACTGTGGTGAAGCCGTATCTTTATGAGATGCCGGATGTGTTTTATGCACCTCTTACCAGTGAACAATATGATGAGCTTGCTGCATCACTTCCGGAAGAAATAGAAAAAAATTATCAGCTCTATGTAGAAAGTCTTAGTAAGCCTATGCCGTTTTATATTGGTGTTCCTGTTGCAGAGGGAAATAAAATGAAAATAAACTGGGATAATTCCTATTCCTTTGACGCGGAGGATATTACTTATTCTGTAGAGATAGCAAAGGATTATCTTTTTCAGGATGTGATCTATACACAGGATGGTCTTCTGATCCCGGAAACGGAGCTGGAGCTTCCGGAAGCAGGACAGTATTTTATCCGTGTGCGTGCAACCAATGAAAAGGGAAAAACACAGGATGCTTTTGACTATTATGTTACAGATGAAGGAAAGCAGTATGGCATGAGGTGCATCTATGTAACGGAAGATGGTCAGATCGAGGAAGATATTTATGAGGAATAAAAGCAGGGAAGCATTTCGAAATGAATGGAAGTATCTGATCAGTACCAGTGAAAAAGAAATGCTTATGCTCAGGCTGAAGCCATTTCTACAGCCGGATCCCCATGCCGGGGAAGGGGGATATTATATCCGCAGTCTGTATTTTGAGGATTACTGGAACAGTGCATACGCAGAAAAGGAAGCCGGGGTACTGATGCGAAAAAAATACAGGATCCGGATTTATAACAATAATGACAAATTTATCAAACTGGAGCGGAAAAAGAAGTTTGGAAGTTATATTTACAAAGAGAGTGCACCGCTTACAAGAGAAGAGGTGGAGAAAATCCTGAAGGGGGACTATGCGTTCCTTTTGTACAGTCCCCACTCTCTATGCCGGGAATTTTACATAGAATGTACCTGCAATATGATGCGGCCAAGGACCATTGTGGATTACGAACGGATTCCCTGGATCCTGGATGCCGGAACGGTAAGGATCACCTTTGATTCAGATGTGAGAGCGGCTATTGGCAGTTATGATATTTTTGATCCTGGATTGCCTGCTTTGTCTGTGCTGGAACCTGGAAAACTGATTCTGGAAGTGAAGTTTACAGAAATGATTCCCCAGCTTTTACGCGATGTTCTGCCACCGCCAGCAGCGGAATTTACAGCAGTTTCCAAATATGTACTCTGTTATGAGAAAACCAGGTATATGAATGGATTCGAGTACTGGTATGAGACATAAAAAGAAAACGTATAACTGTGAACTATGTTCACAAAAAAATATCTCGCAAAATACTGCCTTCTGAATAATTACAAAAAAGCACAAAGAGATAAGTGGAGGAATTTTTTATGAGTGTAAAGGACATGATCAAAAAATCAGTTCTGGAATCCGGAGCGTTTACCAATTATGATGTTCCGGGGATTCTCACAGCTCTTGCGGCGGCTCTGCTGTTAGGGGCGCTGATCTATCTGGTATACCGGAAGTTTTACGCAGGAGTTGTTTTTTCAAGAACATTTGCTGTTACTCTGGTTGGAATGACAGTGCTTACCTGTATGGTAACCTTGGCTATCAGTACCAATGTGGTAATTTCACTTGGTATGGTAGGAGCGTTGTCCATTGTCCGTTTTCGTACAGCAATTAAGGATCCTATGGATCTTTTGTATCTGTTCTGGGCAATCACCACAGGAATTACGGCTGGAGCGGGAATGTATGTCCTGGCGCTTCTGGCGGCTGCGATTATGATCCTGATGATTGTATTGTTTTATCACAAACAGCAGAGAGGAAAAATCTATATTGCAGTGATCCACTATGCAGGAGACCAGGCAGGGGATGAGGTAATCCGCTGCTTTGGAAAAAGAAAGTATTTTGTCAAATCCAAGACCATGCGCAAAGAAAAAACAGAGATGGCAGTGGAATTGTACTGCCGACAAAATGACATGGATTTTATGGAAAAAATCCGCAGCATTGAAGAGGTAGAAGATGTCACTCTGATTCAGTATAATGGGGAATATCACGGATGAAAAAGATTCTGGCAGCAATGTTGCTGATTCTGATAGTCATTCTGGCAGCTGGCGCAGGTTATCAATGGTGGTCTTCCGGAAATGGAAACAAAAAGCAGTTTCAGAAATCCCAGGAGATTTTTGGAAATCCGCTTATGGGATATGCACCAAGTGCCTGGTATGAGAATGTGTCAGAGGATATTTCGCTTTTGTATATGGACATTACCTGGGCAGAATTAGAGCCGGAAGAAGGGGTGTATGCCTGGGATTCCATAGAAGAGGAAAACCAGATAAACAGGTGGAAAAAAGAAGGAAAGCATCTGATCCTTCGTTTTGTCTGTGACATTCCAGGTGATGAGAAACATATGGATATCCCCCGGTGGCTGTATGAGAAGACGGGGGAAGACGGAACCTGGTATGACGGTGAATATGGAAAAGGATATTCACCGGATTACAACAATAAGGTTTTTATAGAAGAGCATGAGAAGGCAATCAAAGCCCTTGGAGAGCATTTTGGAAAAGACGGGCTGATCAGTTATATTGAGCTTGGAAGTCTTGGACATTGGGGAGAGTGGCATGTAAATTACAGCGATGGGATTACGAGAATCCCTGAGGAAGCTGTAAGAAACCAGTATATTATGCCCTGGCTGGAAGCTTTTCCCGGCGTAAACAGGCTTATGAGAAGACCTTTTCATATTGCAGAAGCTTATGGAATGGGGCTTTATAATGATATGACCGGGCATAAAGAGTCCACAGAGGAATGGCTGACCTGGATTCAGGAAGGTGGAGATTATGGACAGGCAGAGGAGAAAGATGCGCTTGGCAGTATGCCAGACTTCTGGAAGACAGCTCCATCGGGCGGTGAATTTACCAGCTCTGTTTCCATGGAGCAGATGCTGGTGACAGATCTGGATCAGACTGTAGAACTGGTCCGGAGGTCTCACACTACATTTTTAGGTCCGAAATATGCAGACAGTCAGTATAAAGATGGCTATGACAAAGTGCTTTTGAATATGGGGTACCGCCTGTGGATCTCAGAAGCTGCCTGGAAAAGGGAGGGGCAGGAAGATTGCCTGTGCCTGACCTGGAATAATGACGGCGTTGCTCCGTTTTACAAAAACTGGCCGGTATATCTGTATCTGGAGGATCCTTCCGGAAATACAGTGGATAAGACGGAAATCAATATGCTTCTTTCTTCTGTTTTACCGGATACACAGCTTATTACCCGGACTGTATTTGAAACCCGGGATATTCCGGCACTTTTGAAGGAGGGATATGCGCTGTCTGTGGGAATTGAAGATCCCATGACAGAAAAGCCTGGCGTAAGGCTGGCAATGGACTGCGCTTACCAGAATGGCAGAAATATACTATGGCAGAAGGAAAAATAGAGTGGCTTTCGGTCCCTTTACTTTCGGAAGAAACGGTAATGAAAAGTTGGAAGAGGTAGAGAAATGTCAGAAAAAATAGTGAAATACGAGTATGAATATGGCCTATGTAAACGGATGCACTATCGTGGATTATGGTGCGTGCGTTATGAAGGTGTGCCAGGGCATTTTGAGAAAGCGGGTATGGCCTGCGCCTGTGCAGTGGATGGCTGTGATAAGGACTGTGCAGTTATGGAAAGTGCGGATGCCGTTATTGATCCGGAGTGGGAGTGGCATATGCTGGACAATCCGCCTGGAAGATAGAAAAAAATATGGCAGAGACAGGAAGAACTGCATATTATACCATAAGGCATGAAAACCGGAGTTGATAGTATGAGTCTGGCGGAATCCTTAAATTGGGAGCAAGAAGAGCAGTACACATCCGTTTTTCCACGGTCTGTTACCAGCCGGAAAAATCAGGAAAATTTAAAATTGTCAGAGAAAAAGGAACTATTAAAGAAAATCGCAGATATTCTTGCAGAGGAAAAATGGATTACCTCAGCTGAATTGTTGGTTTTGAAGGAAAAAATAGAAAAATACGGTGGCACTTTATGACCAGGGCAGTGATCTACTGCCGGTGCAGTACAGAAGAGGAGTGCCAGAAGGATGCGCTTATAAGACAGGCGGCGGAGGCAAGAGAATGCGTCCGCCGCCTGAACTGGTCCTTAGAGGATGAATATATAGAAAGCAGGTCCGGCACCAGCACCCGGGGACGGGAACAGTACCAGCGGCTTTTTTCTGACCTTCTTAGAGATAAATTTGAGATTGTGGTGATAAAATCCCAGGACAGACTGATGCGAAACACAAAGGACTGGTATGTTTTTGTGGACCGTCTCGTGACTTGTGGCAAACGGCTGTATCTCTATCTGGAAAACCGTTTTTACAGTGCAGATGACAGTCTGATCACTGGAATCAAGGCAATTCTGGCAGAGGAATACAGCCGGGAATTAAGCCGTAAGATCAATAACGCCCACCGGAACCGGCAAAAGACTGGAAGTGCCCTGATGCTTACTTCCAATACTTATGGTTACCGGAAGCTGCCAGATAAAAGCCTGGCAATCATAGAGGAAGAGGCACAGGTGAAAAGAAAAATGTATGAGCTTTGTGCAGGAGGTCTTGGCAGCAGATGTATCGCCCGGATCCTGCGGGAGGATGGTGTGCAGAAACGAAATGGAAGCTTTTTTACCGATTCTGATATCCGCCGCATGATCCGAAATCCTGTCAATAAAGGTACTGTGGTCATGAACCGGAAACATTATGATTTTGATACCAGGCAGGTGGTAAAAAATCCACAGGAACAGTTTTATATTTATGAAAACCGGATTCCGGCAATTGTGTCAGAAGAACTGTGGAAGGCTGCCAATGAAGAAATCGACAAAAGAAAGAAACCTGTCGGAAATCAGGAGAAAACGGCCAGGTGCTTTGGAGTAAATCCGGGAAAGCATGTGTTTAGCGGAAAATTGGTCTGTGGTTTGTGCGGGGCTCCTTTTTACCGGACAACAAGAAAGAGAAAAAACTATAAAATCCATGAATGGAAATGCAAAATTTATCTGGAACAGGGGAGAAAAAAGGAGGAAAAGCCAGGCGGCTGTGCCAATATCCATCTGGAAGAGGAAAAGTTGTTTCTTCTTCTGGAAAGGTCCGGAGGAAAAGAAATCCTGCCAGATCAGGAATGGGAGATTACGGATTTTTTTGTGCAGCTTTTGAAGGAAAGTCTGGAAGAAAACCAAAAGAAGAATTTGGAAAAGCACGAACAGCTGGAAAAAAAGATTAAATACCAGCAACAGCTTTTGCTGGACAAATATCTGGAAGGCCTGGTGGAAGAATCTCTTTACCAGATCAAGGAAAGGGAACTGCAAAATAAATTAAAGAACAACACCGGCAGCAGAACGTGCAGGCAGAAGAACAGGGATTTTCTGGCAGAGGAACAGGAAGAAGTGGAAAAAAGGCTTCGGGAGACAGAGCAGTTTTTAAAAGAACATCGTGTGGTTCTAAAGGCCTGCGTATTATGTGAGTTAAAAATGGTGGATAAAATTCTGATTTATCCGGATCATCTGAAAGTGGTAAAGAAACAGGGAAAATGCATTATTGCGGCAGAGACCTTTGATATGCTATACTGAAAAAATCGTAACTGCCCGTCATGTCTGCAGTTACAGACATTACTTAGAGCCTGTTTGAAAAATCATTCCCGCAATCTGCACGCCTTGCTGTGCGGTATATTTTGTCCGAACAGGTAGAAAGGAACAGTATTATGAATATCAGAAAATCTACACTTCAGGATCTGCCACAGATACTGAACTTATATAAAATTGCCCGGGAATTTATGAAAAACAACGGCAATCCAAACCAGTGGGAGGATCGCTACCCGGAAGTTTCCACGGTAGAAAATGATATAAAAACAGGAATTTCCCATGTATGCGTGGAAAATGGGGAAATTGTGGGAACATTTGTATTTTTTACAGGAGAAGATCCTACTTACCGTGTGATCGAAAATGGTAAATGGCACAGTGACAGGGAGCCCTACGGTGTGATTCACAGAGTTGCTTCCAATGGAGTGGCGAAGGGTGTGACCAAGGCTGCTTTTTCTTATGGGTTGGAGAGAAGTGGATATGTGCGCATTGATACCCATGAGGACAACAAGCCCATGCAGGGCGCTTTGAAGAAATTTGGTTTCAGGGAATGCGGTGTGATCCATCTGGAAAGAGGAGCGGAGAGGATTGCCTTTGACTGTCGAAAAGAGTGGCTTTGAAAAATAAAATTAAATTTTTTTTTTGAAGAAATACGGGACTGCACTTCGTTATAGAAAATTGGAAAGAGAAGAGGACAGCATTTTGTGGAAACTGTCAGAATGCGTACTCACTGGAATGTCTGACTGCCATATATGATCAGGTAGCCAAGCCCCTGTCTTGCACCGATGAATTCGCCTATGATCACCCCTACCAGGCAAAGACCGATATTTACTTTCATATTTGCAAGAATAAGGGGCACGGAGGAGGGCAAAACAATTTTTAAAAGTTCGTCTTTTTTACCGCCTCCAAGTGTGCGGATCAGCTTCAGCTTTTCCTGGCTGATCTCCCCGAAGCCTGTATACAGGTTCAGAATCGATCCAAAAATTGCCACAGACATACCTGCAACAATGATGGTCCGCTGACGGGCACCCAGCCATACAATGAGAAGGGGTGCCAGGGCAGACTTAGGAAGGCTGTTCAGCACTACCAGATAAGGCTCCAGTACTTTTGCAAGTCTGGGGCATCCCCACAGCAGAATGGAAATGCCAAGACCCAGGACTACTACGAAGAGGAAACTAAGAAGAGTTTCCTTCAGGGTGGCGCCAATGTGGATGAACAGCGAGTGGTTTTTGGCCATCTCCACAAAGGTTTTGAAGATCATGGAGGGGCTGCTGAAGATAAAAGAGTCGATCCAGCCAGCCCTTGCCAGGATTTCCCATTGTGCCAGAAAAATAAGAAAGACCAGAAGCCTTGCGCTTACAACAAGGCGACGGTCCCTTTTCTGACGGGCAAGATATGCTTTTTGAGTGGGGGAAGGTTCATGCATTCTGATTCAACTCCTTCCAGATCAGATTAAAGTAGGATTTGAAAGCCGGGGCATTTCTCGAAGAAAGGGGCGTGCGGTCTTTCATATCCAGATCAATGGGAACAATCTTTATTACAGTGGCAGGACGCTTTGAAAGAATCAGTACCCGGTCTGCCATGCTGATGGCTTCGGAAATATCGTGAGTGACAAGAATAGCCGGCTTTCGTTGTTTTTTTAGGATTTTTCCAATGTCATCACTTACATTCAGCCGTGTCTGGTAATCAAGTGCGGAGAATGGTTCGTCGAGAAGCAGAAGATCCGGTTTTAATACAAGAGTGCGGATCAGTGCCGCTCGCTGCCGCATGCCGCCGGAGAGCTGGCTTGGACGACTGTTACGGAATTTGTCCAGCTCATAAAGCTTTAACAGTTCATCTACATAGGAAAGATTGTCTTTTGTGAGTTCGCCTTGTATTTCCAGTCCAAGGAGAACATTGCGGTAGATGCTGCGCCATTCCAGAAGGTGGTCTTTTTGAAGCATATAGCCAATACGGGCGCTGTCCTTGTTCAGTGGCTTTCCATTCATAAGAATGGTTCCGCTTTCCGCATGTAAAAGCCCGCAGATCAGATTCAGCAAAGTGGACTTTCCACAACCGGAAGGCCCTACGACAGCCAGAAACTCTTCTGGCATAAGATGAAAAGATATATGAGAAAGGGCAGCCGTTTCCCCGGATAAGCTATGGTAAGAAAGGCACACATCCTTTACTTCCAGAAGCGGATTCATAATCAAACCTCCATTTTCGTATAATTTATGATATGCTTTTGGGGTGGGGTGTGTTATAATGAAGTGATTTATCTATGTGCAGAGTGTAGCGAAGCGGAGTTCGCGGTTCCTGTACCGACAATTTTTTAGAAAGAAAATAATATTATGAGTAAAAAGCAAACGGTTTTCAACCTGTTATTTCTGGTGATCGTTTTCGGTCTTACCGTGTACCTGGTTTTTCGCGGCAAGGACATCGGGGATATTATCCGTACTGCCAGGGAAGCTGATGGAAGATATCTGCTTCTGAGTCTTGTGTGCGTGGTATTTTTTATTCTTGGCGAATCGGTTATCATTTTTTATATGATGAAAACACTTGGAGCCAGTGTGAAAATGACTCATTGTGCACTGTATTCCTTTGTTGGATTTTTTTTCAGCTGTATTACTCCGTCTGCATCAGGCGGACAGCCCATGCAGATCTTTTACATGAAAAAAGATAAACTGCCTATTCCGGTAACCACTCTGGTTTTGATGATCGTTACCATCACCTACAAGGCAGTTCTTGTAGTGATCGGTGTTCTGATCTGTTTTCTGGGCGGTGATTTCCTGAGAGGCTATCTTGGGGACTATATGTGGGTGTTTTATCTAGGCGTGGGTCTGAACGTGTTCTGTGTTACCTTTATGATGATATTGGTGTTTGCCCCAGGCCTTGCGAAATGGATCATGGTAAAAGGTCTGAAGATCATTGAGCATGTCCGGATTCTGAAGCCAAAAAAAGCAAGGCTTGAGAAGCTGGAGGCTTCCATGGACCAGTATCACGCAACGGCAGCCTTCTGGGCCAGCCATAAGCGGATCATACTGAATGTATTTATCATTACATTTGTGCAGAGGTGTATTCTGTTTACGGTCACTTACTGGGTGTACCGCGCTTTGGGACTCCATGAGTATGGAATCCTGACCGTTACTATTTTACAGGCGGTGATTTCCGTATCTGTGGATATGCTTCCTCTTCCGGGAGGCATGGGAATCAGCGAGACTTTATATATGGTGATGTTTGTGCCCGTATTTGGACCGCTTTTGCTGCCATCTATGCTGCTCAGCCGTGGGATTTCCTATTACGGACAGATGCTGATCAGTGCACTTATGACCTGTGTGGCACATCTTACCATTGGAAGAAAAAACGAAGAGATACAAAGGATGTAATTAACTGCAATGAAGGAAGAACGTTTGAAAAAGGAGAAACAGGATATGCTTGGATTTTATGATTATACGGTGGTGCTTACATACATCAGTCTCGCTGTTTCCGTATTTGGAATGACAAGAGCACTGGAGGGAGACTTCAAAGTTGCAATTTTGTGTCTGGCACTGTCCGGACTTTGTGATATGTTTGACGGGAAAATCGCCCGTACAAAGAAGAACCGTACAGAGGATGAGAAGAAATTTGGAATTCAGATCGATTCCCTGTGTGATGTGGTATGTTTTGGTGTGTTTCCGGCAATGATCTGTTATTGTCTGGGAATGAACCATATCCCAGGAGTGATCATTCTCTGCCTGTATTGTGTAGCTTCTGTAATCCGTCTGGGTTACTTTAACGTAATGGAAGAGAAGAGACAGAACGAGACCTCCGAGCTTCGTCACTATTACCAAGGTCTGCCAATCACTTCGATGGCGATCATCCTTCCGTTCCTTTATCTGCTGAGAAGAGGATGCGGGAAAAATTTCCTTCTGGTGATCCATGTGGCAGTGGTAGTAGTCGGAGTGCTGTTTATCAGTGATTTTAAGGTGAAAAAACCTCAGAATCCAATGGTGATCCTTCTGGTTGCCCTTGTGGCACTGGCGCTTTCCATGATGTTTCATCTGTTATAAAACGGATATTCACCATATCTGAAACTCAGCTGTCTGGCGCCTGTTGCGCTCCTGCAGCTGCCGGCTGCATTCGTAATCCGGGCTGTCGCCAGACGATATCCATGAATTCGCTCATGCAAGCATGGCTCATTTGTAGATGCCATCGGGAACTTTTATAGCAAATGCAGGGGAGGTATTATGAAATATATAGACAGAAAAGGCAACATCACAATAGAGGAGAACGGACAGGACAAATTTTTGCGCCATCTGTATAATGACTGGGGCGGACGCCTTTGCCTGAAGATCATAATACAGCCTTTTGTTACCAGACTGGGCGGCTGGTTTTTAAACACCAGGCTTTCTGCGAGGATGATTTCTGGATTTGTGGAGCGCAATCACATTGATCTTTCCAGCTGCACCAGACAGGAGTTTGCTTCCTATAACGACTTTTTTACCCGCAGGCTTAAAGAGGGGCAGCGACCTGTGGCGGAGGATGACAGCGTACTGGTCAGCCCTTGTGACGGAAAGGTTACCGTGAGCCGTATTGGAAGTGATTCCAGATTTTATATAAAAGATACTCTGTATACCCTGGAACGTCTGCTGAAGAATAAAAAGCTGGCAGAGCGGTATCTTGGCGGTTATGCAGTGATCCTCAGGCTGACAGTCGATGATTATCACCATTACTGCTATGTGGCAGACGGAGAGAAATCTCCGGATGTAAAGATCCCCGGTGTTTTTCATACGGTAAATCCTGCTGCTAATGACGTATGCCAGATTTATCATGAGAATACCAGAGAGTATTGCCTGTTAAAAACAGAGCAGTTTGGAACCATTGCTATGATGGAAGTCGGAGCTATGATGGTGGGGAAAATTACCAATCTGAAACCTGGCCCCTGTGAAGTGAAAAAGGGTGAGGAGAAGGGCTATTTTGAATTCGGAGGTTCTACTATTGTCCTGCTTCTTCAGCATGGAAAGGTAAGGCTGGATTCTGATTTGATAGAGAATTCTGAAAATGGATACGAAACGATTGTAAGAATGGGTGAGAGAATTGGCAAATGTAAATTACCAAAAAGAGCTTGAAAAATTAATCAAACAGCATGAGAAAGAAGGAAAGGTTCCCAGACTTTTTCTTCATGCATGCTGTGCGCCATGCAGCAGTTATGTCCTGGAATATCTTTCCAGGTTTTTTTCTGTTACAGTATTTTTTTATAACCCCAATATTTCTCCCAAGGAGGAATATGAGAAGCGGGTGGCAGAAATCCGCAGGCTGATCAGCGAGATGAAGTTTCTTCATCCAGTCGCTCTGGTGGAAGGAGAGTATAGACCAGAGGATTTTTATGTCATGGCAAAAGGAATGGAGGATGTACCGGAGGGAGGAGAACGATGTTTCAAATGTTATCGGCTTCGAATGGAGGCAGCAGCAAAGCTGGCTCAGGAGGGCGGATATGATTATTTTACCACCACACTTTCCATCAGTCCTTTAAAAAATGCGGGAAAGATCAATGAGATAGGCCAGGAACTTGCACAAATCTATAAAGTGGAGCATCTTCCGTCTGATTTCAAGAAAAAGAACGGATATAAGCGGTCTATAGAACTTTCCCATGAATATGGGCTGTATCGGCAGAATTATTGCGGGTGTGTGTTTTCTAAGCGGGAGAGCATGGAGCGGGAAAAGCAGAAACAACAGAGCTGCATGGACTGTCAGTGAAACCATCTGATATTTTGCAAACAATAGTGCAGAGTCATGCACTTGCATGAATTTTGTGCATTGCAAAACGGTTTGATGCAGTAATGTATAGCGAAAATCATAATGAAAGACTCTTTGCAATTAGCAGAAAGTGTGATAAACTAGCACTTGATTGTAGTAAAGTTAGAAAGAATTTGTAAGGTTCCTATGATACTTCAAAGTGTATTTCTGTAAAATTCTTAAGCATCTTGCTTTTGGAATAAAAATATTGAAAAATTCGTGGAACTTTGCAGGAAATGAGGAGAAATATATGGCACAGCTTTGGGGCGGACGCTTCACTAAGGAAACCGATAAACTGGTTTATAATTTTAATGCATCCATTTCATTTGACCAGAAATTTTATGAACAGGATATCCGTGGCAGCAAGGCACATGTAAAGATGCTTGCAAAACAGGGGATTCTGACAGAGAAAGAGAGAGATCAGATATTAGAAGGACTGGAGGGAATCCTGGCAGATGTGAAAGCAGGCAGACTTGCAATCACATCAGAATATGAGGATATCCACAGCTTTGTAGAGGCAAACCTGATCGACCGTATTGGTGATCCGGGTAAGAAGCTTCACACGGGAAGAAGCCGTAATGACCAGGTTGCACTGGACATGAAGCTTTATGTGCGTGATGAAATCGATGAGATTGACCAGGAAATAAAATCACTGCTTGAGGCTCTTCAGAAGATCATGGAAGAGAATGTGCATACTTATATGCCTGGCTTTACCCATCTCCAGAAAGCCCAGCCAGTTACGCTGGCGCATCATGTGGGAGCATATTTTGAAATGTTCCGCCGTGACAGAGGCCGTCTGTTTGATATCCGCAAGAGAATGAACACCTGTCCTCTTGGCGCGGGAGCTCTTGCAGGAACTACCTATCCGCTGGACAGAGAATACACTGCACAGCTTCTGGACTTTGATGAGCCAACCAGAAACAGTATGGACTCTGTATCTGACAGAGATTATGTGATTGAACTGTTGTCCGCACTTTCTACGGTTATGATGCATCTCAGCCGTTTTTCCGAGGAGATTATTCTCTGGAATTCCAATGAGTACCGTTTTGTGGAAATCGATGATGCATACAGTACCGGAAGCAGTATTATGCCTCAGAAGAAGAACCCGGATATTGCTGAGCTGGTAAGAGGAAAAACAGGACGTGTTTATGGAGCACTAACATCAATTCTTACTACCATGAAGGGAATTCCGCTGGCATACAATAAGGATATGCAGGAGGATAAGGAACTTACGTTTGATGCTATTGATACTGTGAAAGGTTGTCTTGCTCTTTTTACCGGCATGGTATCCACCATGCAGTTTAACAAGGCGAACATGGAAGCAAGCGCAAAGAATGGCTTTACCAATGCTACTGATGCGGCAGATTACCTGGTAAATCATGGCGTGCCTTTCCGTGATGCACATGGAATCGTTGGGCAGCTGGTCCTGAAATGTATTGAAAAGGGAATTTCCCTGGATGAACTGTCCCTTGAAGAGTATAAAGAAATCAGTCCTGTGTTTGAGCAGGATATTTATGAGGCTATCAGCATGAAGACCTGTGTGGAGAAACGTATGACTCTTGGAGCTCCCGGTCCGGATGTGATGGAGCAGGTAATTGCCGGAAATAAAAAGTATCTGGAAGCGAACTGAAAAGAGGACACATCTTGCAGAAAGCCTTTTTCAAATATGCTCTGGGCAGTTCGGTGGAAAGTAACGAAAGAATCTTGTTTTATAGGATTTTTTTGGTAAATCAGATAAATTTATTGCTTTAATATGATAAAATTTAAGAAAGTACTTGCATTTTCTCAGAACATGGTATAGTATGTCATAGAAATACACATGTACGCAGAGGAAAGAATGAGGAGAGAATATTATGAGTGAAAAGCTTAGAGTTGGTATTTTAGGTGCTACCGGAATGGTGGGTCAGAGATTTATTTCCCTGTTAGAGAATCATCCATGGTTTGAAGTTGTAACTGTTGCAGCAAGTCCGAGAAGTGCTGGAAAGACTTACGAGGACGCTGTAGGAGGCAGATGGAAAATGGATACTCCAATGCCGGAAACAGTGAAAAAGCTTGTTGTTATGAATGTAAATGAGGTAGAGAAAGTTGCGTCAACTGTCGACTTTGTATTCTCTGCTGTAGATATGTCCAAGGACGAGATTAAAGCCATCGAGGAAGCATATGCCAAGACTGAGACACCAGTTGTTTCCAACAACAGTGCCCATAGATGGACACCTGATGTGCCGATGGTAATTCCGGAAATCAATCCAGAGCATTTCGAAGTTATCAAACATCAGAAAGAGCGTCTGGGAACAAAGAGAGGTTTCATCGCTGTTAAGCCAAACTGTTCTATTCAGAGCTATGCACCTGCACTTACTGCATGGAAAGAATTTGAGCCATATGAAGTAGTTGCTACTACATATCAGGCAATTTCCGGAGCTGGAAAAACATTTAAGGACTGGCCGGAAATGGAGCATAACATCATTCCATATATTGGTGGCGAGGAAGAAAAGAGCGAGAAAGAGCCACTTCGTATCTGGGGTAAAGTTGAGGACGGCGTGATTGTTCCGGCGAAAGAGCCTGTTATCACATGTCAGTGCGTTCGTGTGCCGATCCTGAATGGACACACTGCAGCTGCATTTGTAAAATTCAGAAAGAAACCTACGAAAGAGCAGCTTGTAAAAGCACTTGTAGAGTTCAAGGGAGTTCCTCAGGAACTGAATCTTCCAAGCGCACCGAAGCAGTTCATTCAGTATCTTGAGGAGGATAATCGTCCACAGGTTACAGAGGATGTGAACTTCGAGAACGGAATGGGCGTATCAATCGGAAGACTTCGCGAGGATACTGTTTACGATTGGAAGTTCATTGGACTTTCCCACAACACTGTAAGAGGTGCTGCAGGTGGTGCTGTTCTTTGCGCAGAGACATTGAAGGCGCAGGGATATATCCAGGCGAAATAAATTGAAGAGTGAATAAATGCAGGGAGAATGCTGCCGGATGTGGTGGCATTCTCCCTTTTTGGGATTGCCGGCAATCAGCACGCCCCACTTTGTGGTAGATTTCACTCGAATTCGTCTGCCGTAGCCCGTTACGGCAGACGAATTCGAGTGAAATCTACCGCAAATTGTGACGTACATCTTGCACCTTTTTCAAGAATAGTAGCAGATAAACAACTAAAATAAAAAACTGACCGTTTACGATAGGGGAGATTCATGTTAAAATAGATAGCACGTTAGAGCCTGTTTGAAAAATCATTCCCGCAATATGCACGCCCCACTTTGCGGGAGATTTCACCCGAATTCGATTGCCGTAGCCCGCTACGGCGCCCTCATCCGGGCAAAATTTCCCACAAATTGTGACGCACATCTTGCAGAAAGCCTTTTTCAAACACGCTCTAGAACTGACAGGAGGTGAGTCCATGAGCGACAGAGAGCGAATCCGCCTTACCCAGTATTCTCATACATCTGGCTGAGCGGCGAAAGTAGGTCCGGGGACCCTTGCCCAGGTTCTGGGTAAGCTGCCGAAGTTTTATGATTCGAATTTACTGGTCGGAACGGAATCTTCCGACGATGCTGCTGTATATCGTATATCTGATGATCTGGCCATGATCCAGACCGTGGATTTTTTTACACCGATCGTGGACGATCCTTATACTTTCGGACAGATCGCAGCGGCAAATGCGTTAAGTGATGTGTATGCTATGGGTGGAGAGCCTAAGCTGGCATTGAATATTGCAGCCTTTCCTAATTGTCTTGATCCGGAGATTCTGGGCGAGATTCTGCGGGGAGGTGCAGACAAGGTAATGGAGGCTGGTGCTTCTCTTGCGGGAGGACACACGATTCAGGACGATGAGCCGAAATATGGCTTGTGCGTTACCGGATTTGTAAATCCTGCCTCAATGTGGAAAAATATTGGAGCAGAGACCGGAGATGTTCTGATCCTTACCAAGCCTCTTGGAACCGGAATTCTTTCTACTGCAGTGAAAGGAGAGATGGCATCTGAGGAAGAGACTGCCTATGCAGCTTCTGTGATGGCGACTTTGAACAGGTATGCCAGAGATAAAGTGGCAGATCTGCAGATTCATGCCTGCACGGATGTAACAGGTTTTGGTCTTGCCGGACATGCCCTGGAAATGGCGAAGGGAAGTGGGAAGACCCTTTGTATTTCTCTTGGTTCCCTGCCGATTATGAAAGGAGCACTTGACTATGCTTCTATGGGATTTATTCCTGTAGGTGCATACCGCAATCGGGAATTTGCAGGGGGAGAGTGCGAGTTTTCATGGAAGAATCACAGTGGGGAAAGCAGTGAGAATTTCTGGCTGGAAAAGACCAGGTGTGAAGCTGTGGAAAATGAAACAGGCAGAAGTGAAACCATCATAAATGAAGCAGAGCTTGCTGCCCGTGAGGATATAGTATTTGACCCGCAGACTTCCGGAGGGCTTCTCCTGAGTATAGATTCTCAGGATGCGGGCAAGGCAATTAGTCGACTGTCTTCTCTGTCGCTTCCCTGTGCTGTGATTGGACGGGTAATTAATTTACAAAAGAAACATCTTGTTTTTGTGAAATAGTTCCTAATTGATAAAAAATTATCAACTTCTATTGTGAAAAATACATCAAAGTGTTATAATTGTAAAAAACAATACGGAGGTGTTTTTTATGAACTATGAAGATGTGCAAAAACTTTCAAACGCAGCCAAAAACAAAATCGGGCTGCTGAACGGCAATTTCCTGAAGTACTTTCTTCGGGCTGTAATGGCTGGTTTCTTTATTGATGTGGCAGTTATTTACAGCAATGTTATAGGAAGTGTATTTTCAGGATCAGATCCTGCCTGGGGCAAGTTTCTTGGAGCTGTAGTGTTCTCCATTGCTGTTCTTCTGATCAGCCTGGTTGGCGGCGAGCTGTTTACCGGTAATAACATGGTAATGGCATTCGGCGCCTTCGACAAGAGTGTATCCTGGGGGGATGCAGGCAAGGTATGGCTGGTAAGCTACCTTGGCAATTTCGTTGGATGTGCAATTATGGCACTTCTTTTTGTAGGAGCAGGTGCATCCGGCTCAGCAGATTATTTCGCAGGCTTTATTAACAACAAGCTGACGATCCCTATGGGACAGATGTTCATGCGTGCAATTTTGTGTAACTTCTTCGTATGTCTTGGTGTACTCTGCGGAATTAAGCTGAAAAGTGAAACCGGTAAATTCCTTATGATCGTAATGTGTATCTCTGCATTCGTTTTCAGCGGATTTGAGCACTGCATTGCAAACATGGGAATTTTTGTAGTAAGCCTTGGTCTGGTAGATGGCCTTTCCGTTGGTCTCATGCTGAAGAGTATGCTGATCGTAACCATTGGAAATATGGTGGGAGGTGCTCTTTTACTGGCATGGCCATTAAGAAAGATGAGCGCAGATAAATAATATGTCAAAAGCTTTATACATAGCAGAGAAGCCCAGCGTGGCTCAGGAATTTGCGAAAGCTTTAAAATCTGGCGGACAAAGACGGGATGGCTATATCGAGTCTGATACTTGCGTGGTGACCTGGTGTGTGGGACATCTGGTCACCATGAGCTATCCTGAGAAATATGATATGAAATACAAAAGGTGGAGTTTAGATACCCTGCCTTTTTTGCCGCATGATTTTAAATACGAAGTGATACCTGGCGTGGAAAAACAGTTCCAGATCGTGAAAGGGCTTTTAAACAGACCTGATATTGATACCATTTATGTGTGTACCGACTCTGGGCGTGAAGGTGAATATATTTACCGCCTGGTAGCACAGATGGCGGGAGTGAAGGACAGGACGCAGAAGCGTGTGTGGATCGACTCCCAGACTGAAGAAGAGATTCTTCGGGGAATCCGTGAGGCAAAGGACATCTCAGAATATGATAACCTTGCCGCAGCCGCCTATCTTCGGGCAAAAGAAGATTATCTGATGGGAATTAATTTCTCACGTGTACTGACTTTGCGTTATGGAAACAGCGTAACCAATTATCTTGGAGGCAAATACCAGGCAATTTCCGTTGGACGGGTTATGACCTGTGTCCTTGGGATGGTAGTTCGCCGCGAGCGGGAAATCCGCGCATTTGTGAAAACACCTTTTTACAGAGTTGTGAGCAGCATTGCTCTTGAAGGAGAAAGCTTTGAAGGAGAGTGGAGAGCTGTAGAAGGCAGCCGCTATTTCCAGTCCCCTGTTTTATATAAAGAAAATGGTTTTAAGAAAAAAGAAGATGCCCAGAAGCTGATCTGTGAATTAAGTACACAGCAGCCTCTTATATGTACGGTGGAGAAGATTGAGCGAAAGAAGGAAAATAAGAATCCGCCTCTTCTGTTTAATCTGGCAGAGCTTCAGAATGTCTGTTCCAAACTGTTCAAGATCAGTCCGGATGAGACTCTTTCCATTGTGCAGGATCTTTATGAAAAGAAACTGGTCACATATCCCAGAACAGATGCCAGAGTTTTATCGACAGCTGTGGCAAAGGAGATTTATAAGAATATTTCCGGGCTTCGGAATTATCCTCAGGCCGGGGAAGCTGCGCAAGGTGCGTTAGAGCTTGGCGCATACAAAAATATCGCGAAGACACGTTACACCAATGACAAACAGATTACAGACCATTATGCTATTATTCCTACTGGCCAGGGACTTGGCGCACTAAAGGGACTTTCTCTGACAGCACAGCGGGTGTATGAGACGATTGTGAGACGATTTTTAAGCATTTTTTATCCACCGGCTGTTTATCAGAAGGTAAGCCTTGTGACGAAAATGGAGAATGAATCTTTCTTTTCTTCTTTTAAAGTTTTGCTTAGTGAAGGGTATCTGAAGATTGCTGCAAATTCTTTTGCAAAAAAGAGTATGGCAGAAGTTTCCGGAAAAACTCCCGAAAGTGAAGGAGAAGGTGAGGTTTCCTGCGACGAAGCTTTGTTAGCTGCATTGCAGAAACTGAAAAAGGGTGATATACTAAACATAAATGGTCTTGGTATCAAGGAAGGAGAGACATCTCCACCGAAACGATACAATTCCGGTTCTATGATCCTGGCAATGGAGAATGCAGGCCAGCTGATCGAGGATGAGGATCTTCGTTCACAGATCAAGGGAAGCGGAATTGGTACCAGCGCCACCAGAGCAGAGATTTTGAAGAAGCTGTTTAATATCAGATATCTGTCTCTGAATAAGAAAACCCAGGTGATCACACCTACCCTTCAGGGGGAAATGATTTATGATGTGGTAAACTGTTCTATCCGTCAGCTTCTGAACCCGGAACTGACTGCCAGCTGGGAGAAGGGACTTACCTATGTAGCAGAGGGATCTATTACAGAGCAGGAATATATGGATAAGCTGGAGCACTTTGTAAGGATTCGTACCAAACAGGTGGAGGACAGTCATTTTCAGTATGCGCTGAGGCAGTTTTTTGATGCAGCTGCGCAGTTTTATAAGAAGCCGGAGCGGGAAACTGCTATGAAAAAAAGGCAGAACACGCTCTGATACAGATTTGGGAATAAAGGAAATCATTCATTAAATTAGATTTATATGAGGAGGATGTATTATGTTAAAAGATTTTACCATCGCAAACATGCTGGATATGACCCAGACCATCGCAGGAGAGCTTTTCCAGGGGAAAACCTATCCGTGGGAAGTTCTTCCGGAGATTGGTGATTTCATTGTGAAATTGGGAAAAACATTGGATCCAGATGAATATGACTATCTGGAGGGGAATATCTGGATTGCGAAATCTGCCAAGGTTGCACCTACCGCCTGCATTAACGGACCAGCCATCATCGGCAAGAATACAGAAGTGCGCCACTGTGCATTTATCCGCGGCAAAGCTCTTGTAGGAGAGGGCTGTGTAGTGGGAAACTCCACAGAGCTTAAGAATGTAGTCCTTTTTAACAATGTGCAGGTTCCCCATTACAATTATGTAGGAGACGCTGTACTGGGTTACAAATCCCATATGGGTGCAGGTTCCATCTGCTCCAATGTAAAGTCAGACAAGAAACTGGTTGTTGTAAAAGACGGCGAGGAGAAGATTGAGACAGGACTTAAGAAGTTTGGTGCCATGCTGGCAGATCATGTAGAAGTTGGCTGTGGTTCGGTTCTGAATCCGGGAACTGTGATTGGAAGAAACACTAACATTTATCCGCTTTCTCCAGTACGTGGATGCGTTCCGGCAAACAGCATTTATAAGAATAAAGACGAGATTGTAACAAAGAATTAAACTAGAGCGTGTTTGAAAAAGGCTTTCTGCAAGATGTGCGTCACAATTTGTGGGAGATTTCGCCCGGATGAGGGCGCCGTAGCGGGCTACGGCAACCGAATTCGGGTGAAATCTCCCGCAAAGTGGGGCGTGCAGATTGCGGGAATGATTTTTCAAACAGGCTCTAGTATAATAAAATGGCTTGGCAGAAAATGAATTCTGTCAAGCCGTTTTTTCTGGACATGTCCATAAATAATTTTTATATCATAGCTGTTCTAAATTCCAAACCACATCTTGCGGATTACGGTCAGTATAGCAATATGTACCGGATAAAAAGCATAGAAGAGATATTTTACCCATTTCCCCTGAATAAATCCCCGTTTTTCATTGTACATATTCAAAGGAATAAAAGCAAAGCAAGCCTTCCATTCATAGATCAGCCAGCAGCTTCCAATAACTGCCTGTGCAGGTTTGTGCTGATGCAGCCAGTACATGATCAGGAGAAATACAAAGCCTTTATATCCGTAATCTGCTTTGAGAAAATAGGAGACTGCAAGAAGCAACAACATGCAGACAAGCTGCATGGAAGCATTTTTTTCAAAGTGTTCGACCAGGCAGAATGCAAGATATCCCAGAAATAAGGTGAAAAAAACGTTCTGCTTATCTGGATACAGCAGAGTGCCATTTTGTGCAAAATTCCATGGAATTTCTGAAATACAGGCGAAAATCAGAAGATTTCTTCCATATTTAAAGCGGTTATGGGTGTGAAGAAATCCTTCCACAAGCAGGAAACAGAAAATAGGGAAAGCTGCACGCCCCACGTCACGCATTACCCGGTATAGGGAATAAGTGGTGCTGCCTATTTGAAACCAGGGCGCAATGGCTGGCGGGTAGTGACGCAGAAGGAAAGAAGCGGTATGGTCGATCAGCATAATCGCCATAGCCAGCATCTTCAGGGCACTTCCGCTTAGGATTCTCAGTTTTTCGGGCATAAAAGAAGTTGAGGTTTGCGATGACATATCTATGTAAGTCCTCCTGTTTTGAATATAAAGTATTTCCGGATGTTTTTTGCCATGAAAATTCCAGGTGGCAGCTGTGATCGGAATGTTCTTATGTAGTTTATCATGAAAATAAAATTTCTACAAGACAAATCCAATAAATGGTACTGACAATTTTTTCGTAAATTTTGCAAAATATGACTAGACGAATGAAGGATTTTGTGAGAAAATAACACTAGGTTGTTAGGTCTTTAACAACGATTAAGTAATCAACACTGAAAGGAGTCTTAAAATGATTTACACTACTGAAGTTGAAAACATGTGCCCAGTAGCTAAGGGTGCAAAACATGAGCCAGCTCCGATCCCGGAAGAAGGCCAGTGGGTCCATGCAAAGAAAATTGAAGATATCTCTGGTTTTACACATGGTGTAGGCTGGTGTGCTCCTCAGCAGGGTGCCTGTAAACTGTCCTTAAATGTTAAGAATGGTGTAATCGAGGAAGCCCTTATTGAGACAATCGGATGCTCCGGTATGACACATTCTGCAGCTATGGCAGCAGAGGTTCTTCAGGGTAAGACAATTCTTGAAGCATTAAATACAGACCTTGTCTGTGATGCAATCAATACAGCAATGAGAGAACTGTTCCTTCAGATCGTTTACGGACGTACTCAGAGTGCTTTCTCTGATGACGGTCTTGCTGTTGGTGCAGGTCTTGAGGACCTTGGTAAAGGCCTTCGTTCCCAGGTTGGTACAATGTACGCTACCAAGGAAAAAGGAGTTCGTTACCTGGAAATGGCAGAGGGCTATGTAACAGGTATTGCTCTTGACGAAGACAACGAAGTAATCGGATATCAGTTCGTTTCTCTTGGAAAAATGACTGACTTTATCAAAAAAGGTGATGATCCTAACACTGCATGGGAGAAGGCAAAAGGTCAGTATGGCCGTGTAGCTGATGCTGTTAAGATTATTGACCCAAGAAAAGAGTAAGCCACAAGCGAAAGGAGACGAACAGAAATGGCATTATTTGAAGGATATGAGAGAAGAATTGCTCAGATCAATTCTGTATTAAATAGCTATGGAATCAGCTCTATCGAAGAAGCTGAGAAAATCACAAAAGACGCTGGTCTTGATGTATATGACCAGGTTAAGAAAATTCAGCCGATCTGCTTTGAGAATGCTGCATGGGCTTACACAGTAGGTGCTGCAATCGCAATCAAGAAAGGCTGCAAGAGAGCTGCTGACGCTGCTGCAGCTATCGGAGAAGGACTTCAGGCTTTCTGTATTCCTGGATCTGTTGCTGACCACAGAAAAGTAGGTCTTGGACATGGAAATCTTGGTAAAATGCTCCTTGAGGAAGAGACAGAGTGCTTCTGCTTCTTAGCAGGACATGAGTCTTTCGCAGCTGCTGAGGGTGCTATCGGTATCGCTGAGAAAGCAAACAAAGTACGTCAGAAACCATTACGTGTTATCCTGAACGGACTTGGAAAAGATGCTGCCCAGATCATTTCCCGTATCAACGGATTCACATTTGTTGAGACAAAATACGATTACAAAGAAGCTAAATTAAACGTAATCTATGAGAAGCCATATTCAAACGGACTTCGTGCTACTGTAAAATGCTACGGTGCAGATGATGTTCAGGAAGGTGTTGCTATCATGCATCACGAGAACGTTGGTGTTTCCATCACTGGTAACTCCACTAACCCGACTCGTTTCCAGCATCCGGTTGCAGGTACATACAAGAAAGAATGTATCGAGCAGGGTAAAAAATACTTCTCCGTTGCTTCCGGCGGTGGTACAGGACGTACTCTTCACCCAGACAACATGGCAGCAGGTCCTGCTTCCTACGGTATGACAGATACTATGGGACGTATGCACTCTGATGCACAGTTCGCTGGATCCTCTTCCGTACCGGCTCACGTTGAGATGATGGGTCTTATCGGAATGGGTAACAACCCGATGGTTGGTGCTACTGTTGCTGTAGCTGTTTCTGTAGAGGAAGCTGCTAAGGCTGGTAAGTTCTAATAATTGAATAAACTATAATTGCTATGCAGCAATGAAATTGGGCATTCTGTACAAAATACAGGGTGCTCATTTTTTATCCACAAAGTTAACATGCAGGCTCTGCCTGCGTCATGCCCACACAAACAATTTCGCGTGGGCAAAATGAGAGTGGAATTCTGAATGCATATATATAATGATACCAGTGTCAAAAGGTCAAAAAAGCTGTTCGTGCTTGCACGATAAGGCTTTTGAGCTTGGGACACGCCAAATATGAGAAAGTAGCGATTTACGCAGTAAATCAGCGGATTTCGAATATTTGGAGGATTGCGGGAGCAGCGTAGCTGCGTAGCAATCCGGGTATCAAATGAGTGTCAAAAGACCTTTTGACACTCATATCATATAATGTGGATGCTAAAATCTGACTTCTATTCACAGAAATTTTCACAAACCCATCAAATCTCCCTCACAATTTCATCACAGATTCCAGGTATATTAATAATCAAACAAAGGCGATAACCTTTTTAATCGTATAGATCATATTTTCTTTTTCATACTTGCCAGGACTTTTTGATAAGTCCTGGCCCTCCTTTTTTTTCTGGGACAAAATCAGCCCGACAGATTCCATTGACGAAAACATAATTCTATGGTAAAACTTTACTATGCCAATACATTACAGGAGGTTGACCCGAAATGGCAAAAGAAGCAAAGACAAATGCAATGCGAATGCTGGACAGACAGAAGGTAAAGTATGAAACACTTGCCTATGAATGTGACGAATTTATTGACGGAATCCATTGTGCAGACATTACAGGTGCACCATATGAACAGTCCTTTAAGACACTTGTTATGGAAGGGAAAAGCGGCGGATATTATGTATTTGTAGTCCCGATTGAGAAAGAAGTGGATCGTAAGGCAGCTGCCAAAGCAGTAGGAGAGAAGGCAGTTGATATGATCCATGTGAAAGATATTACGAAGATCACAGGTTATGTTCGCGGTGGCTGTAGCCCTATTGGAATGAAGAAACCTTTTCCCACTGTTTTTGACGCTTCAGCAGGAAATTTTCAAGAAATTTATGTAAGCGGGGGGAGAATCGGCCTGACCTTGAAAGTGCCGGTAGCGGATCTTCTGAAAGTGACAGGCGGCAAACTGGCTGCAATCACAGCAGAAGAGTAAGAAACATATATTTTACAGAAAACAAAGCGAAATATGCTAAAATACTTATAAAGAAAACACTGCATGCTGCTATATGTCAAATGCCTTTTTCAAACACACTCTGGCACAGTCGGCAGTGCGAATCAGAAACAAATGATAAAGTGTTCCTGATAAGGGTTCGGTAAGCAAAAGCCACCAGCAAATGTATTATATTAAGCTCGCCAGACGAGCAGCAAGGAGGATTTATGAGAGAAGGAAAGAAGTTTAAGAAACTATTGATCGGGGTCGCAGCGGCTGCTATGACCATGCTTTGTACCTTGCCGGTATCAGCGGCAACTAAATCGTTTAAACCGATCACAGTAAAAGCAGGCAGATGTATTCATTTATTGAATACCAATATTCAGTCAAATGCGATTACGAATTACAGTTACCGCATTCAGCCGCAGAGTTCCGGCACCAGATATGATATTGTATATGCATATGGCGGAGAAGCAGAAGCTTTGAAGGGCGCCAGAACAGATTCCGGCCAGATCATTAACAACACATACATTAAGAGCAGCACCTCTTCCAATCAGGGAATGATCGCCTGCCTTAAGGTTACATCAGGTTCTGTGAAGCTTAGCGTGAAAATTACCTCACCGAATGCCAAGAGCAAGATTACAGCAGCATACCAGAGTTCCAGTCACAGTCCATTGAAGAACACAAGGACCATCAAGAAAGGTCAGTGGATCAAGATGACAAGAACCGGAAGCAATCTTTCTACTTTACCATTAATTGTTGCGGCTAAAAAGGGTGCTAACATTAATCGCAGATTAAACACAACCTCTTATGAAAATTACAGCTTCAAGTCCAAGTATGTGGCATTCAGACGCTACACCAATAAGAAGGGCGGCAAACTCTATAAGAGAAAATATCTGACTACCAATGGAAGCACCAAGTATCATTTTATGCTGATTCCACAGAGCTCTGCCGGAAGATCTTATACAGGTGTTCTGACCACGAAGAAAGGCAATGTAACTTATTACTATCCGTCTGATTATATCAAGGTAAGCGGATATGCAGGAAACAGTAAATAAACCCTGAACCCATTTTCAAACATGCTCTAGAAAAGCAAACAGCAATATCTGCGAAAAGCTCCTCCTGTCAGTTGATTTGACAGGAGGAGCTTTTTAAGAATGTGTTTGGAAAATTTGCGTCGTATATCTTGCGGAAAGACTTTTCAAACGCGTTTTAATTATCCTGAGCGTCTTCTTCAGTAATCTCAAAGACATGGCGCTTTTTAGCCATCTCATCACTTGCAAGATATTCGTCATAAGTAGTGATCTTGTCAATCATAGTACCATTTGGAAGGATTTCCATAATACGGTTTGCAGTTGTCTGAACAAACTGATGATCATGAGAGGTGAAAAGAATTACCCCCGGGAACTTGATCAGACCGTTGTTCAATGCAGTGATGGACTCCATGTCCAGATGGTTGGTAGGCTCATCCAGAATCAGGATGTTGGCACCGGAAATCATCATTTTGGAAAGAAGGCAGCGAACCTTCTCACCACCGGAAAGTACGCGGACACGTTTCACACCATCCTCACCAGGGAAGAGCATACGTCCAAGGAAACCACGTACATAAGTGGCATCCTTGATCTCAGAATACTGTGTCAGCCAGTCTGTAATCGTAAGATCGTTATCGAATTCCTGAGTATTGTCTTTGGGGAAATAAGCCTGGGTGGTAGTGATTCCCCATTTGTAATTACCTTCATCCGGTTCCATTTCTCCAGTGATGATCTTGAAGAAAGTAGTGATCGCCTGCTCATTGGCACCAACGAAAGCAACCTTGTCCTCACGTCCAAGAGTGAAAGAAATGTTATCCAGAACCTTCACGCCATCAATGGTTTTGGAAAGATTTTCGACCATGAGAACTTCATTTCCAATTTCACGGTTTGGACGGAAGTCGATGTAGGGATATTTACGGCTGGAAGGACGCATGTCATCCAGCTGGATTTTCTCAAGGGCTCTCTTACGGGAGGTTGCCTGTTTGGACTTGGAAGCGTTAGCACTGAATCGGGAAATAAATTCCTGGAGCTCTTTGATCTTCTCTTCTTTTTTCTTATTTGCTTCTTTCATCTGCTTGATCAGAAGCTGGCTGGATTCATACCAGAAATCATAGTTACCAGCGTACAGCTGAATTTTGCCATAATCAATATCAGCAGTCTGCGTACAAACCTTGTTCAGGAAGTAACGGTCATGGGATACCACGATAACAGTATTATCAAAATTGATCAGGAATTCTTCAAGCCATTCAATTGCGGGAAGATCCAGATGGTTGGTAGGCTCATCCAGCAGCAAAATGTCAGGATTTCCAAAAAGTGCCTGTGCAAGAAGAACCTTGACTTTCATACTACCGGTCAGGTCAGCCATCTGTGCATAGTGGAATTCAGTGTCAATTCCAAGACCGTTCAGAAGAGTAGCAGCATCGGATTCTGCCTCCCATCCGTTCATCTCTGCGAATTCACCTTCAAGCTCGCTGGCACGGATTCCGTCTTCGTCGGTAAAATCCTCCTTGGCGTAAATGGCTTCCTTCTCTTTCATGATCTCATAGAGACGAAAGTTACCCATAATTACAGTGTCGAGAACTGTATAGGCATCATATTTGAAGTGATCCTGCTGTAAAAAAGAGAGACGCTGTCCTGGTGTGATCACAATGTCGCCCTTGGTAGGCTCCAGCTGACCGGAAAGAATCTTCAGAAATGTAGATTTTCCTGCACCGTTGGCGCCAATAAGTCCGTAGCAGTTTCCTTCTGTAAATTTGATATTAACATCTTCGAAAAGAGCTTTCTTTCCAACTCGCAAAGTAATATTGTTTGCTGAAATCATATTTTCCTCCTATATTAAAACGTTATCCTTATAAATACACATATAATGATAAGTATAGCCGATTTTCATTTTATCGTAAACTGGCAAATTTGCAACAATTATTTCTTGTTTAAAGGCTGTTTTACAGCAGAAACATGGAGAAAACTCACAAAATCCAAAAACCTTAGACTTTACAAAAAAAAAAGCCGCTGTTATAATGGCTGAATATAATGCCAGAATGAATAAAAGCACCGGAAGTTTTTTCTAAAAGGTGGTGTACGGTGCTGCTTCCCTGGCATTCAACTGGAGGAAAAATTATGCCGAAGAAACAGATATATCTTACCGGTTTTATGGGAACCGGTAAAAGTATGATCCTGAATTGCCTGCATGAGGTATGCGGTTTTGACAAAATTGAGATGGATGAGCAGATTGTTCAGGAACAGGGAATGAGCATTCCAGAAATTTTTGAAAAAAAAGGGGAAGAATATTTTCGGAATCTGGAGACCGAACTTGTAAAAAAAATTTCTGCCATGGATAATATCGTAGTATCGTGTGGCGGAGGAACTGTAATGCGTCAGTGCAATGTAGATGAGATGAAGAAGAATGGAACGATTGTTCTTTTGACAGCAGAACCAGAGACTGTTTACGAAAGAGTGAAAGGCAGCCACAACAGACCTCTTCTGGAAAAAAATATGAATCCGGAATACATAAAAGAATTGATGGAGGCAAGGCGTCCCAAGTATGAAGCTGCTGCAGACTTTGTTATAAAAACAGACAATCGGACAGCGGAAGAAATCTGCCTGGAAATAAATAAACGTCTAAAAACAGTCGATAACTAAAAATAGTGTGAAATTAATGTTAAAAAAATTAAAAAACTATTGAAATAGAAGTTGAAAATTGCTATAATTTGAACATACTGGGAGGGGAAGAGAAGAAAAGGGACATAATATAAGAATCAGTATGATTTGTGTCCAGTAAGGAAAAGGTACAGACATGTTTATTACAAGAGAGTGCGATTACGCAGCAAGAGTTCTTCGGGCACTGTCAGGGGAAACTCGCCTTAGCGTTAATGAAATCTGCGAGAAGGAATCCATTACCGCTCCCTTTGCCTATAAGATACTAAAGAAACTTCAGAAAGCCGGTATTGTGAAAGGATATCGCGGAGTCCATGGTGGATATGCCATGAATAAATCACTTGGTGAACTGACTCTGTTTGACGTATATAAGGCTATTGACCCGGATTTGTTCATTATAGAATGTATGGCTTCAGGTTATGAGTGTCCAACAGATGGAAAAGGAGATCATCTTCCTTGCTACATGCACAGAGAACTCTGTGAGATTCAGCAGGGGGTGTGGGAAATGCTTAAGAGAAAATCCCTTCAGGAAGTTCTCATGCCGGAAATGTAATATGCTAAAAAGCTGGTCAGACTCCATAAAGGAGTATCTGGCTGGCTTTTTTTATGCTTACTGGTAATCTTTGTATGTGATAATATACAAAAATCAAAATAGACATCATTGGAAGATTATGCTATAATGTCATATGGACTTTTAGACACATTGTGTCTAGAAATATTATTTTCATCATACCTTTAAGGAGGAAAAACAAACTATGGCAAGAAAGATGAAAACCATGGATGGTAACCATGCAGCCGCTCATGCATCATACGCTTTTTCTGATGTAGCTGCAATTTACCCGATCACCCCTTCATCTGTTATGGCTGAGGCTACAGACGAGTGGGCAACCCAGGGAAGAAAGAACATCTTTGGACAGGAAGTACAGGTAACAGAGATGCAGTCTGAGGCTGGTGCTGCTGGTGCAGTACACGGATCTCTTGCAGCTGGTGCCCTTACTACTACCTATACAGCATCCCAGGGTCTGTTACTGATGATCCCGAACCTTTACAAGATCGCTGGTGAGCAGCTTCCGGGTGTATTCAACGTATCCGCTCGTGCACTTGCTTCCCACGCACTTTCCATTTTCGGAGATCATTCCGATGTTATGGCCTGTCGTCAGACTGGTTGTGCAATGCTGTGTGAGTCTTCCGTACAGGAAGTTATGGACCTTACTCCGGTAGCACACCTTGCAGCAATCAAAGGAAAAGTTCCGTTCATCAACTTCTTCGATGGATTCCGTACATCTCACGAGATCCAGAAGATTGAGACATGGGATTATGAAGACCTGAAAGATATGGCAGATATGGACGCTATCCAGGCATTCCGTGATCATGCACTGAATCCGAACCATCCATGTCAGAGAGGTTCCGCTCAGAACCCGGATATCTTCTTCCAGGCAAGAGAGGCATGTAACCCATACTACGATGCTCTTCCGGCAGTCGTACAGGAGTACATGGACAAAGTTAACGCTAAGATCGGTACTGATTACAAGCTGTTCAACTACTATGGAGCAGCAGACGCAGAGCACGTTATCGTAGCTATGGGTTCTGTAAACGATACGATCGAGGAGACAATCGACTACTTAATGGCAGCTGGCAGAAAAGTTGGTGTTGTTAAAGTTCGTCTTTACAGACCATTCTGCGCACAGGCTCTTATCGATGCTATTCCTGAGACGGTTAAACAGATCACAGTTCTTGACAGAACGAAAGAGCCAGGAGCTCAGGGCGAGCCTCTGTATCTTGATGTTGTTGCTGCACTTAAGAACAGCAAATTTGACGGCGTTAAGATCTTTACCGGACGTTACGGACTTGGTTCCAAGGACACAACACCGGCTCAGATCGTAGCTGTTTATGACAATACTGAGAAAGAGAAATTTACTCTTGGTATCGTTGATGATGTTACAAACCTTTCCCTTGAGACAGGCGCTCCGCTTGTAACTACTCCAGAGGGAACAACAAACTGTAAGTTCTGGGGACTTGGTGCTGATGGTACTGTAGGTGCTAACAAGAACTCCATCAAGATCATCGGTGACAATACAGATATGTACGCTCAGGCATACTTTGATTATGACTCCAAGAAGTCCGGTGGTGTTACAATGTCCCACCTTCGTTTTGGTAAGAAACCGATCAAATCTACCTACCTGATCCACAAAGCAAACTTTGTAGCATGCCACAATCCGTCCTATGTGAACAAATATAACATGGTACAGGAGCTGGTTGACGGCGGTACATTCCTTCTGAACTGTGCATGGGATATGGAAGGTCTTGAGAAACATCTTCCAGGACAGGTTAAGGCATTCATCGCTAACCACGGTATCAAATTCTACACCATCGACGGTGTTAAGATCGGTATCGAGACTGGCATGGGACCAACACGTATCAATACAATCCTTCAGTCCGCATTCTTCAAACTTACCGGAATCATTCCGGAGGAGCAGGCTATCGAGCTTATGAAGGCTGCTGCGAAAGCAACATACGGACGTAAAGGTGATGATGTTGTTCAGAAGAACTGGGCAGCTATCGATGCTGGTGCTAAGCAGGTTGTTGAGATTCAGGTTCCAGAGAGCTGGAAAGATGCTGCAGACGAGGGTCTTCATATGACTCACGCTACAGAAGGCCGTCAGGAAGTTGTTGATTTCGTTAACAACATCCAGGCTAAGGTTAATGCTCAGGAAGGTAATACACTGCCTGTATCTGCATTTAAAGATTATGTTGACGGTACTACACCATCCGGTGCTGCTGCATACGAGAAACGTGGTATCGCTGTAAATATCCCTGTATGGAATCCGGAGAACTGTATCCAGTGTAACAGATGTGCTTATGTCTGCCCGCACGCAGTTATCCGTCCGGTAGCTCTTACAGCTGAAGAGGCTGCAAATGCTCCGGAGGGAATCAAGACATTACCAATGACTGGTATGAAAGATGAGTATCAGTTCACAATGACTGTATCCGCTCTTGACTGTACAGGATGTGGTTCCTGTGCGAACGTCTGCCCAGGCAAGAAAGGTGCTAAGGCACTTGCCATGGAAAACCTTGAAGCAAACATGGGAGAGCAGAAATACTTCGATTACGGTGTAACTCTTCCGGTTAAAGAAGACGTTATCGCTAAATTCAAAGAGACAACTGTTAAGGGAAGCCAGTTCAAACAGCCGCTTCTTGAGTTCTCAGGAGCTTGTGCTGGATGTGGTGAGACACCTTACGCAAAACTGATCACCCAGCTGTTTGGTGACAGAATGTACATTGCAAACGCTACAGGATGCTCCTCTATCTGGGGTAACTCCTCACCTTCTACACCATATACCGTAAATGCTAAGGGACAGGGTCCTGCATGGGGCAACTCCTTATTTGAGGATAATGCTGAGTTCGGTTATGGTATGCTTCTTGCTCAGAAAGCTATCCGTGATGGCCTGAAAGCAAAAATTGAAGATGTTGTAGCTAACGGTGACAATGCAGACGTTAAAGCTGCTGGTCAGGAATGGCTGGATACTTTCGCATGCGGTGCTACCAACGGTGCAGCAACAGAGAAACTGGTTGCAGCTCTTGAGGCTTGCGGATGCGACAAGGCAAAAGACATTCTTACACAGAAAGACTTCCTTGCTAAGAAATCCCAGTGGATCTTCGGTGGTGACGGATGGGCTTACGATATCGGATTCGGTGGTGTTGACCATGTTCTCGCAAGCGGACGTGACATCAACGTTATGGTATTCGATACAGAGGTTTACTCCAACACAGGCGGACAGTCTTCCAAGTCTACACCTACAGGTGCGATCGCACAGTTCGCAGCTGGCGGTAAAGAGACCAAGAAGAAAGATATGGCTTCTATCGCAATGAGCTATGGTTATGTATATGTTGCTCAGATCTCTATGGGAGCTGACTTCAACCAGGCTATCAAAGCAATTGCAGAGGCAGAGGCTTATCCGGGACCATCACTTATCATTGCATACGCTCCATGTATCAACCATGGTATCAAGAAAGGTATGTCAAAAGCTCAGACAGAGGAAGAGCTTGCTGTTAAGTGTGGATACTGGCACAACTTCCGCTTCAATCCAGCTGCTGAGGGAAGCAAGTTTAGCCTTGATTCCAAAGCACCGGATATGACAGATTATCAGGAATTCCTGAACGGTGAGGTTCGTTACAACTCCTTACAGCGTCAGAATCCTGAGAAAGCTGCCAGACTGTTCGCTAAGAACCAGTCCGAGGCTAAGGCAAGATACGAGTATCTGCAGAAGCTGATCACTCTGTACGGAACAGAGGAATAAGAATTACCCGCGGCAAGTCCGCATTATAAATATATAATATAAACATGTAATGTTTATTATGTCGTAGCGTAAAGTGAGCCTGCGATACTGCCTGAAAAGGGTGGTATCACAGGCTTTTCTTGTGTGGATTAAATTCTGGGTGGCTACGGTGACTGACGTAGGCGCAGCAGATGAAAAATCAGACAAGTCAATATGGCGGTTACTTAATATTCGATGTACCCGATCGGTTCAGTTACTGTCAGAAGTGCTAGTGCAAATAGGAAAGCATTCACGTATAATGAAAATAACAAAAAACACGATAATAACAAGAAGGGAGATGTTTTTATGAACAAAAAAATGAGACTGTGGGTGGCTGGAACAGTTGGAGTCTTAATGACAGGCCTGATGAGCGTGAATGCTTATGCACTTGAAGAAAAGGATGTTATTGGAACCTGGTATGTAAATGAGCTTTCCATGGGTGGAGACATTTTGTTTCATCCAGGAGTAATGGGAATGGAAGTGACCGTGGATATTAAAGAAGGCGGTCAGATGGAAACCATAACGTCTTACAGTGGGGAAGAACCAGAGGCAGATCAATCAGAGTGGAAAATAGAAAATGATAAATTGTTGATGACTTATAGCGATCAAACGGTAGAATGTGAGTATGCTGATGGCAAAATAACGATAACTGCAGATGGAACGACAATGATCCTAAGCCAGGAAAAGGAAGAGTATGAGCCATATGTACCAGGCAAACCGGTGGAAAATCCGACCATGGAGGATTTCAAAGGAGAATGGATCTGCACTTTGATGGATGCATTTGGAATGCAGATGCCTGTCAATTCTGAACTGACCGGATTTGAGATGATGTTGTCTATTCAGGAAGATAAGTCTGAGCTTATCGTAATTGAAAGCGGAGAAGAGGGCAGAGCTGAACTCCAGGGAGAAATGGATGGAAATATTCTGGTATTGAAAACTGCAGCGGGAGATGAGGCTGGAACTATGCTTTTCAGTTGTGATACTATGAGGCTCAGTTTATTAGATGATGGAAAACTGTGTTTTGAACCGGAGTCTGATGGCAGTGAAGAAGAAACTTCTGAAACAGATGGGGAGGACTTCTCCGTAAAGACATATTTTGACAAAATAGATGTTGTAGAATAGTGTAAAATACTGCCGCACCAGAATTGCATGATTCTGGTGCGGCAGAAAAGAAAGGAAAGCTATGGGATTATTTGATAAGAAAATCTGTGATATCTGCGGAGAAAAAATAGGTTTACTGGGGAATCGAAAATTAGATGACGGAAATCTATGTAAAAACTGTGCCAAAAAATTATCACCATGGTTTGAGGAACGGCGGCACAGTACGGTAGAGGATATAAAACGTCAATTGGAATATCGTGAAAATAACAAAAAGGCAGTAATGGATTTTGGCATAACCCGTCAGATCAGTACCAGAAATTATACTGTTTTCATTGATGATCATAAGAGAAATTTTACTGTTGCACGAAAACTGGATGTCAATGAAAATCCGGATATAGTTCCTTTATCCGCTATTGTACAGTGTAGAGTAGAGGTGGATCGACAACAGATTGAGAAAACCTATACAAAGGATGGAAAGACAGTAAGCTATCAGCCGCCAATATATGACTATGAGTTTGATTATACTATGCGCATTAAGGTTAACACTCCCTGGTTTGACGATATGGATTTTCGTCTGAATACTTTTTCCATAAGCAGTGAAAAGAGAGGCGAATTGATGGAAGTGGAGCAGACTGGACATCAGATCATTGCGGCTTTGACACAAAATGATGCCGGAATACAGCCTGGAACGAGCATGAACACAGGGATGCAGCCTGGAATGAGCATGAACGCAGGAATGCGTCCTGGAATGAACATGAACCCAGGAATGCAACCTGATAGCGGATCGTGGAGATGCCAGTGTGGTGCAGAGAATGTGGGAAGGTTCTGCGAATATTGTGGTCAGCCAAGACCGTTTTAAGTAATGAAAAACAGAGTGGACATGATTGTTCACTCTGTTCGTGATAATAGGGTTATTGTTCATTCTAAACCAGTGACCAATAATCGGAAAACTCTGAAAATTGACAATTTCTCTAAAAACTATATAATAAAACAGAGTTTTATAGTATACTTGTTATAAAAGTATACAATGAGAGAGGAATTTTCATGACATATAATAAAAAGAGGATGTTGTCGTATGGAGTAATTCTGATAAGCGTGCTTCTGGCTTATTTCTGCAGGCTGGTAAGACCGAAAAATACTTTTGCAAGAAATTTTGCAGACCAGTGCCGCAATTGTATTTACCTGGGGCTGTACTGTGCCTGGGTAATCTATCTGGAAAAGCATGTAGTATATAAAAAAATGCGCAGATGTCTGACTGCAATTGGTTGTCTGATGGTATTCTGGTTCTTTGTAAGAACAGTGAAATTTCATATTTTTCATGAACCTCTTGGAGAACATATATGTTGGTATCTGTATTATATTCCGATGATCTTGATCCCTGTTTTAGGTCTGTCAGCAGCATTGTTTTTTGTTGAAAAAGATGAAGAAAAAACGGTCAGACAAATCATAATTCTTTTGACTGTGGCGGCAGTATTGATCATAAGTGTTTTTACAAATGATTTGCATCAGCTGGTGTTTCGGTTTTCTAAACAGCCTCCATTTTCGGATAGGGATTATAGTTATGGTATTCTTTTTGCAGTGATTCAGGGGTGGATGCTGAGTTGTCTGACAGGAATGGAAATTATTCTGATCAGAAAAAGCAGGATTCCGGGAAAGAAACAGTTTTGGCTGCCAGTCATTCCAGGAATATTGCTTCTGGGATGGAATGTTGGAAATATATTTCATTTGTCTTTCATCAAAACCCTTGCAGGGGATATGACAGCAGTGTGTTGTCTTTTAATGGCAGCAATTTATCAGGGCTGTATAGTATGCGGATTGATACAGACAAACAATCGATATTTTGAATTATTCCAGACTTCAGGAGGGCTAGACGCAGAGATTACAGATGATTCTTTTCAGCGTTATTATCATTCTGGTGATTTTCCCAAGCTTTCTCCTGAAATGCGTACAATGATCATTCACAGATCATCTGTGCAGGAACAGGGAATCCGGATCAACCATATTCCCATAAGGGGAGGACATCTGTTTTGGTCAGAAGATATTTCAATATTGCTGGATCAATATCAGGATATTCGGGAACAGCAGGAAGAACTGACTGCCAGAAACAGACTGCTGCAGAAAACCTATGAGAAAGAAGCGGAGCGAAGAAAAACAGAAGAACAGAATCGGCTGTTAAACATGATACAGAATCAGACTGCCGGACAGCTGGAATTGCTGTCGCAGTTGATGGATGAACTGGAAAGAACGGAATCAAGGGAACGATATGATCTGCTTCTCGGTAAAATTGTAGTTATTGGTACATATTTGAAGCGGAGAAAAAATCTGGTATTGACACAATATACATCAGATGGAAATGTGCTTACTATGGAAGATCTCAGGCAAAGTCTTGCAGAATCCTGTGACAGTTTAAAATTATGCAGGATCCGGGCTGCTTATTATGTGGAAAATGGAGATATTCAGCTGAATGCAGACGATATACTAAAATGCTATGATACCTTTGAATGGCTTGCAGAACGGCTATCTGATGTGATGCAGTCTATGTTTTACCGTGTGTCGCAGATTGATGATGATCTTCGGATTTCCGTTCACATTGCATCAGAGGCAGATCTGTGCGGCTTAATGTCAGAAAGACCGGACCTTAAAGTGCAGCAGGAAGATGAAAAAGAATGGTTTGTTGGGTGCAGCATATTCAGAAAGAGAGGCGGCAGATGAATAGTTTTGTAGAATGCAGCATAGCAATGCAGAATTTTCTGATGATTCTTCTGGAAATCTGCCTGATTCTGGAACTTATTCTCTTTCTGTTAAGAATCACCTGTTTTTCCGGGAAAAAGAAAGTGATAACGGCAATAACTGTTTTTGCAGTTTCTTTTGTTCTTATGGTTTCTTTGATGAATGAGCATAGATATAGTATTGGAGAAAGTGCATATCAGCCAATGCTCCAGGATTATCCGGCCAGTATTTTAGCAGCAGGGATTGTTGCATTGACATTTTATCTTTGTTGGGCAATCTGGAAGGAGAGATACAAATATAATCATTCCTTGTCGTACTGGTCTGTGAATGAAGCTGTGGATGACGTTCCGTGTGGAGTATGCTTTTCGGATTCGCTTGGAAGGATTGTTTTGTGTAATACCAAGATGCAGGAATTGTGCAGAATGATGACGGGGGCTTATCTGCAGGATTATGATACATTGCGAAAAGCAATGGACAATGAAATTGCATCAGAAGGGCTTATTAGATTAAGCGAAGACAGTAACGTGTTTTATTTTCCAGATGATTCTGTCTGGATGTTTCAGGAATATCGTCTGCAGGAGCCGGATTGTGCAGGATATCTGCAGACAGTAGCAGTTAATGTATCAGAAATTTACTATAATAGTGAAAAGATCAGGGTAAACAATGAAAAGCTGGAAATCCTGAATCATAAGCTGGAGGAAATGTACGAAAAAATCGGTGATAAAATCAGAGAGCAGGAAACACTTGCTATGAAAATGCAAGTCCATGACAATTTTGGGCGAAGTCTTCTGTCAATACGCAGAATATTGGAGAGAAAAGAAAATCAGGACAAAATGGATAAACAATTGTCTGCATTGAAGCATCTGGTTTATATTCTTACCGACTCTGCCGTAGAGAGTATGGAAAAGCTGTATGAGGATACGATTAAACATGCAGAGGAGCTTGGGATTTCGGTTCAGATCAGCGGAAACTTTCCTTTATATCCATCTTACAGAGTTCTGGCAGACAGAGCAATCCGTGAATGTGTGACAAACTGTGCCAGACATGCCCACGGCAATGTTGTTTTTGTGAAGATAGACAAATATGCAAATGAATACAACATCCGGATTACCAATGATGGAGATGCGCCTGAAAAAAATGCGGAAGAAGGCGGTGGTTTGTCTGCACTGAGAAAAGCAGCCGAATCAATGAACTGCACAATGCAAATTTCATTTGTCCCTGAGTTTTGTCTGATATTGAAGATGCCGCTGACAGAAAGGATGAGTTTGGATGGTACGTGTACTGATAGTAGAAGATCAGAAAATCATGCAGAAGTATTTTGAATATATTCTTATGCAGGATCCGGAATTTCGACATGTTCAGACAATTTCGGATGCCCGTGAAGCTGTAAAAATCTGTGATTATTCAGTAATAGATATTGTAATCATGGATGTTCAGACATTTCATAATCACGATGGGCTGAGCGCCGGAAAAATGATCAGGGAAAAGTACCCATATACAAAGGTATTGGTTGTTACGTCTTTGATCGATCCCAAGGTGCTGGAAAGAGCAAAAAGCGGATGTGCGGACAGTCTCTGGTATAAAGATCACGGTGAAGAGGATATACGGAGTGTGATTTACAGAACCTTAAATGGTGAGCGTGTATTTCCGGATATAACGCCAAAGGTGGAACTTAACTGGATCACAAGCGGTGATATCAGTCCAAGACAACTGGAGATGCTGCGTTTGTATATTCATGGGATGTCCTATTCGGAGATTGCAAGGAAAATGGATTGTTCGACTTCCGGGGTAAGATGGAATTTTCAGGAAATGATTGACAAGGCAGGATATAGCTGCAAGGAAGATCTGATAGCAGCTGCGTTGGAAAGTAAATTGATTGTAACCACACTGAAATAGAAAGGCATAGGCATATTCTGACAGGAAGGAGCTGAAAGTATGAAAAAATTTTCTATTGCTGTATGTGTTTGCGCAGTACTGTTTTCTTTTAGTAACTACGGTGAATGTGTGAGAGAAGTATCTGCCCAAACTTCTGGGGCAGAAGAGAATCTGGCAATTTTGCAAGACATTATCAGAGAAAATGAATGCCAGGCTGGAATGGCATTTCTGGGCTACACTTATGAAAATGCAGATACATCAGAGATACTTGAATATACCAGGCAGGAAGAATTGGCTGCGGCTTATCCTTTTTTGCAGGATGGAACTGTTGTTGATGCAGGAGGTTATGAAATCTATGCTATTGTTCCAGGACTTGATTGTAAGATCAGTATTTATCCGACTCAGGTTACGGAAGAAGGGGAATATTTGGAAGATCTGAACAATCCATGGTATATGGGGCAGGAAAATGAAGTCATTATCCTGCGCTGCAATATGAGCGAGATTTTTTCCAATGTAATGGTTTCTGTGCAGAAGCAGAATATGAGTGTGCAATACCATCCTATGGTATCGCTAAAGGATGGACACCTTGCAGCGGAAGCCTACTGCTATGATTTTTCAATATATTATGATTGGGATGAGTATCAATCAGAGTATGATTATTCATTGGATATAAATATTGCCAGGGACTTGATTGCGCAAACAGACGAAGTTAGTTATTACCTTGGTCTTGGAATGTCCCTGTGGTATACCGGTACGGAGGAGTATATTGGGGGAAGAAACTGTCCGGTATTTGTTATAGGGACAGATCATGAGGAACATTTTACAAAAGAAAAATATTATGCGGCAGGAGATAATGTGGTTTATTATTACGATCCGTTAGGCGATGCGTGGCTTTTGCTGGGAGCTGGCTGACAGACGGATTTTGGTATATGCTGACAGAAGATTCATCAGGGCGTGCAGATTGCAGGAATGATTTTTTAAACAGGCTTTCGTATATAACAGAGATTGATTAATTGGGGAAAGAGGAAACAGACATGAATGATTTTTTAACAGAAAAGAATAAAAAAACAGGAGTGTTAGGAAAACTGAAATGGGTTCTTTGTGGCTTCTGTATACTTTTTACTCTGGGAGCTATTGGCGCAGCAGAGAAATATATTGGTGAAGGACGCTGGGGAATGGCAGCAACGGAGATTATACTGGGATTGTTATTTTTGTATCCCACCTTCCGGGAAATCCAGAAAGCATTGAAGAAGAAAAAAGCCAGAGAAATAGCCTGTTGGTTTGAATCTTATGCCCAGAGCACGCTCTCATTTGAGAAGTTTGAGACTGAGATGGGAAAAGATGCTGTAAGGAAACTGGAAAAAATGATTGCCAAAGGGTATATTCGAAATATTCAGATAGACAGAGAAGAAAATTATATATTGATTACTGCACCAAACAGACGTGTGAATGAGAAGATTTATATTACAGTTACCTGTCCCAGCTGCGGTGCAAAGAATCAGATAATAAAAGGCCGCCTGTGCAACTGTGAATATTGCGGACAGCGTCTCACTTCCTGACAGCAGATGCGAATTATTACACAAGGGGCTGCCTGTTTTCCGGCAACCCCAATGTTAGATTGTCACTTGTTAAGTTGGTTGAACCGCTGTATACGGAACCGTACGGTGGCGTGATAGCACGGATTACGAATGCGGTCGGCAGCTGTGGGAGCGTCATAGGCGCGGAACAGCTGACTTTCATATGTGATGTCGCCGGTAGGCGACATGTTCGTTTAGCGGCAAAGAAGAATATTTAAAAGCTGTGAAATTGTCTGATTTAGTACAGGATGCCTGAGGTAAGGGGCAATCTGGTTCATAGGAGCCAGCACAAAGTCACGATTCTGCATATCCGGATGGGGGATGTGAAGATCTGCAGTATCAATGATTTCCTGATCATAAAAAAGAATATCCAGATCCAGAGTACGAGGACCCCAGTGAATAATACGTTCCCGGTTTGCCTCCTGTTCCAGCTGATGAAGACGTTCCAGCAATTCTTCCGGTGAAAGAAGGGTACGCATTTTCAAAACTCCATTCAGAAATTCATCCTGATCGGTAACACCATAAGGTTCTGTTACAAGATAATCAGAAACGGCCTCTATCCGGCATCCTTTTGTTTTTTTCAAACCACGTATCCCATTGTCGATGAACAGCTTTTTATCTCCCATATTAGAGCCAAAAGCAATGTATGCAGTATGCCATTTTCTTGTGATTTCCACAGATACGGTTTTCAGTGGAAGACCAACGGGAGCCCATGGCTTCTCAATTTTCAGTGTGATCTGTTCCAGACCGGAAAGAGAGTCGAGCAGCATCTCTGCAAGATTTTCTGCAAGCGCTTCCAGAAGCTTAAAAGTATGATTTCTGGTAAAATCCGTAATCATGTGGCTGACTTCCCCGTAATTGATAGAAGCAGACAGATCGTCCGTTAACCCGGCCTGACGTGTGTGGGTAAAGAGGGTGGCAGAAATAACAAATTTTTGTCCAAGTACATTTTCTTCCGGATAGACACCATGGTTGGCAAAAATTTCCAGTTCTTTAATTTCTATTTTATCAAATCTGGTTTCATCCATAACAGTTGTTCCTTTCTGTTGACTAATTACAACCCAAAATTGCTTCTGTCATCTGGATCACGCGTCTGTTCTCCTTGACATCATGAACACGCACAAAAGAACAGCCCTTTATCACACCAATTACACTAGTAGCCAGTGTTCCCTCTACACGCTGGTCTACAGGCAGGTCAAGTGCCAGTCCGATCATCGACTTGCGTGAGGTGCCAAGAAGAACCGGAAAGCCCAGATCCTTAAAAAGCTCCAGATGATTCATAGTTTCCAGATTCATCTCAAATGTTTTTCCAAATCCAACCCCTGGATCGAGAATGATTTTCTCATCTTTGATTCCTGCTTTTCTTGCAAGATTGACACATTCCTGTGTCTCAGAAAGCATATCAATGAGAAAATTGTTATATTCTGTATTGGACTTATTGTGCATGAGACAGCATGCAGCATCATATTTGGCAATTACAGCTCCCATTTCAGAATCATATTTTAATCCCCAGATATCGTTGACCAGATCTGCACCGGCCTGAATCGCACTTTCTGCCACACTGCTTTTGAAAGTATCTACAGAAATGGGAATGTCAAAACGTTTTCTGACCGCTTCGATAACGGGCAAAACTCTCTGAGCTTCTTCCTCTGCACTGACTGGCGTGTGTCCGGGACGCGTAGACTCGCCACCGATATCGATAATATCCGCACCATCCGCGATCATGGCTTCTGTATGCCGCAAAGCTTCATCTAAATGATTCCATTTCCCACCATCGGAAAAAGAATCAGGAGTAATATTTAAAATTCCCATTATATAAGTGTGATTTTGTGTATCAAAAAAACGATTTCCAATTTTCATAAACAGAAACCATCCTCTCTGTTAGATTTTTTAGAAAACTCAATATTCAATTGTCAGATTTTTTTTCTCAGAAGGCCAGTAACATTCTGAGGCTGCTGAACATGAAAAACAATTTCTGGACTTTTTATCAGCTTTATATAGCAGCATAGCCAACACATTATCAGATCCATCCGTCCTGTGCTGACTGATCGCAGATAATATTTCCTCTTTTTCCTGTTCTGTAAAATGCAGATCTGTCAGAATCTTTCCGGCTATTTCAGCTCCTGCAATGTCATGAGAAATACCCGACAGATATTGCTGCGCACGTCCAATGTCATGAAGAAGGGCAGTGGCATAAATGATTTCCCTGGACAGATCAAGCTTGTTTTCCAGAGAATAAATATACATCAGCCTGGCAACATCCAGAAAGTGTTCAGGCGTATGTCTGCAGAAAATACGATCTTTTTCAAGCTCCTGTATTTTCTCACAGTGTTTTTGATAAAGGGGATGCCGCCAGATTAAAGAAATACGGTTTGTTTCAGAAAAAGAACTGCTCATTTTCCTACCATGGAAAGGAACATTTTCTGCAGCTCCTTATCTTCTTTGAAGGCTCCGCGGGTTACAGTCGTAATAGTTTTGCTGCCTGGCTTTTTAACGCCTCGCATGGTCATGCAGGTGTGTTCTGCTTCCAACATAACCATAATTCCCTTCGGAGAGAGGGCACGCTCCAGAGCGTCCGCAATCTGTACTGTGAGGCGTTCCTGGATCTGCGGTCTTCTGGCATAAACCTCTACCGTACGTGCCAGCTTGCTTAATCCGGTGACTTTTCCATCGGGAATATAAGCCAGGTGCGCCTTACCATAAAAAGGCATCAGATGATGCTCGCACATAGAGTAAAAAGTAATATTTTTTTCCAATACGATCTCATTATTTTCTACTGGAAACTGCTTCAGTAAATGGTGATCTGCTTCCTGATCAAGACCACCGTAAATTTCCTCGCACATACGTGCAATTCTGTCGGGAGTATCAATCAGTCCCTCCCGGGTAATATCCTCACCGATTCCTTCCAGAAGCAGACGGATGGCCTGTTCTACTTTTTGTTTGTCAACCATTCAAAATAACCTCCTTTGTATTTGATTACGGAGACTATCCTTTTTTGATAAAACCGGGGAAGGATTTTCGAATTCGAATATCTGCCTGCTTAATACGCAAAAAAGGATATCTCCAATTGTGATAGAATGTATGTCGAAAACATTCCCTTGAGTCTGTTAAAAAACGTTTCCACAAATCGCAACGTGCGTCTTGTAGAAAATCCCTTTCGGGCAGGCTCTGACACAATATGAGATATCCCTCTTATAGTGCTTGCAACGGGTGCGGATAATATACCGTAAGACATGCTTTTCGTTTCAGTGACAACTCCCCATTCACCGAACACTTGACGCATAAAATCCTATTTTGCATATCATTCATTTCGAAAGTAAGTATATCATTTCTTTATGGAATAGAAAAGAGTTTTTTCTTAAACAGGTTGCGAAAGGATACTGTGGATATTATAATAGGAATAGACAAAATTCACTGGAAGGAGTCAGTTTTATGACAGTTAAAGAACGAATCACCGCACTTCGGGAAGTAATGGCAGAGAAGAAAATAGATGCTTATCTTGTTCCCACAGATGATTTTCATGCATCTGAATATGTAGGAGAATACTTTAAGTGCAGAAAATATATTACAGGTTTTACCGGATCTGCTGGCAGAGCAGTCATCATGCAGGATATGGCTGGATTGTGGACAGATGGAAGATATTTCATCCAGGCGGCGGCACAGCTGGAGGGAACGGGTGTAGAGCTTTTTAAAATGGGAGAACCAGATGTTCCCACTGTGCACCAGTTTCTGGAAGAAAAATTAGGTGAGGGAATGTGCCTTGGTTTTGACGGAAGAACCGTCAGCGCCGAAGAAGCAGATGAACTGGCCGAACTTCTTGCAAAAAAAGGAGCCACTCTTCAGACGGATTCTGATCTGGTAGGAGAAATCTGGGAAGATCGTCCGGCACTTTCCTGTGAACCGGTTATGGAACTGGATGTAAAATGGGCAGGCGAATCCCGTGCTGACAAATGTGCAAGAATCCGTAAATCAATGGAAGAGAAAGGTGCAGATGGATTTGTACTGACTTCTCTGGATGACATTGCATGGCTGCTGAATATTCGTGGCGGCGATGTACATTGCTGTCCGGTTGTTCTCTCTTATTTGGTCATGACCAAAACAGAAATCAGGCTGTTTGCAAATGAAAAAGCATTTTCGGCTTCAATTCTGGACGCATTATCTAAGGATGGCGTAACCATTCTGCCCTATGACAGCATTTATGAATATGTAAAAACATTTGAGAAAGACATGACAGTTCTTCTTTGTAAAAAGAAAGCCAACTGTCGTCTGGTAAACAGTATTCCGAAGGAAGTAACGATTCTGGATGAAGCCAACCTGACTTTTCTTCCAAAATCAATTAAAAATCCAGTAGAAGTAGAAAATGAACGTATCGCTCATATCAAAGACGGAGTTGCGCTTACCAAATTCATCTGCTGGCTAAAGAAAAATGTAGGTAAAATTCCAATGACAGAGTTAAGCGCAGGAGAGAAGCTGTACAGCTTCCGTGCCCAGCAGGAGAACTTTATCGACAACAGCTTTGACCCTATTATTTCTTATGGCATTCATGCTGCCATCAACCATTATTCTGCAACACCAGAGACAGATATTGCCATTGAGCCCGGTAATTTCCTTCTGGCAGATACAGGCGGACACTATTACGAAGGTACTACAGATACCACCCGTACAATTGTTATGGGCTCTGTGAATGACGAGCAGAAGAAATACTTTACCGCTGTTTTACGCGGCATGCTGAATCTTGGAAATGCCAAATTCCGTTATGGCTGTACTGGTGTAAATCTGGATTATCTGGCGCGTAGTCCGTTATGGGAAATGGGACAGGATTTTAATCATGGAACAGGACATGGAGTTGGTTATCTTCTGAATGTTCATGAAGGACCAAACAGTTTCCGCTGGAGAATTATTCAGGGAGATAATGCAGTACTGGAAGAGGGTATGATCACATCAGATGAGCCTGGATACTATGTGGAAAACCAATATGGAATCCGCCACGAAAACCTGCTTGTATGCAAAAAAGCAGAGAAAACCTCATTTGGCCAGTTTATGTGCTTTGAACATCTGACTATGGTACCGTTTGATCTGGATGCTGTTGTTCCGGAACTGATGACCATGCAGGAACGGGCGCTTCTTAATAGTTATCATGCACAGGTATATAAAAAGATTTCTCCATATCTGGAAGAAGAGGAAAAAGAATGGCTGAAAGAAGCTACACGCGAAATCTGATTTAAAACAGTAAACAGGGGCATGTATAAAACTGATATGCATCGCCCTTGTTTTATATTTTACAGAAAAAAGCAGTGCCTGCTGGAAGGAGAATAAATGACGATAACTACTTTATGCTATATCGAAAACGATGGCAAATATCTGATGCTTCACAGAGTAAAAAAGCAAAATGACATAAATAAAGGCAAATGGACTGGTGTAGGTGGACATGCAGAAGATCAGGAATCCCCTGAAGAATGTCTTCTGCGTGAAGTAAAAGAAGAAACAGGACTCACACTTACTTCCTACAAATTTCGTGGCCTGGTAACCTTTATAAACAGCGAATGTGAATCTGAGCTTATGTGTGTATTTACAGCCGATGGATATACCGGAGAACTGATTGAATGCAATGAAGGCGAGCTATGCTGGGTTGATAAGAAAATAGTGCCAGAGCTTCCTACATGGGAAGGTGATAAAGCTTTTCTGAACCTGCTTCTTTCAGAGGAAAAACGTTTTTTCTCTGTTAAACTACAATATGAGGGAGAGCTGCTTGTAAATACGGAAATTCGCTTATACTAAATGAAAATTAATATAACAGAAAGAAGAAACAAATATGTTAGAATAAAACAAAAACTTACAGAAAACCTTTGCAAAAAGGACTTCATCGACCGTACAAGGAGGGTATACATGAATAAAATAAAACTTTTTGCCGGAGCACTGACGTTCCTAACAACAATGGCTCCTCCAATCCATGTATATGCTGCCGCAGTCAGTCAGGCAGTATCAAATGCAGCTGAAAAGAACGTTGATCTTGATAAATCAGTTAATCTGCAGAATTCTATTAACCTCACAGATGAAATAGCCAAAGAAAACCAGGATTCCAATGTAATGTTCAGCCCCACAAGCCTTAATTTCGCCCTTGGCATGCTTGCAGAAGGTGCCGAGGGTGAAACGAAAAACGCATTAAATGAATATTTAGGAACTGATGATTTTGCAGCATATGCCAGAATGTATATGAATGTAATTAAAAGCTATAATACAGAAGACGAAAATTACGGTTATACATCGAAATTAAAAATTGCAGATGCCCTATGGGTAAATCAGGGACTGACTCTGCAGGATCAATTCCAAAAAAAGGCAGAAGATAATTTTGAAGCAAAGGCAGAAATTCTTGATTTTTCTGATAAAGAAAACACATGCAACACTATTAATGCATGGTGCAATGAAAATACAGAGGGGCTGATTCCGGAAATTATGAAACCTGACATGCTTAATGAAAACAGTGAATTGTGTCTCACCAATTCATTGTATTTCGAATCCGGATGGTCCCAGGATCCATGGGATGTTTCTGATGAAAAAGAAAAATTCGGCGATAACGAAGAAACAAAGTACATGACAAGCATCGGTGATAATTACTATGAAAATGACGCGGCAACAGCATTTGAAAAATACTATGCAAATAATCTGAGCTTCATTGGAATTTTGCCGAAAGCAGAAGGAGATTTTACTCTTGATGAGCTGGATATTGAAGGGCTTCTGAAATCAGAACCGGAATACGATGAAGTTAACTGTAAAATGCCTAAGTTGAATTTTGAAACAACCGCTGAGTTAAGTGATATCCTCAGCAGAGTAGGACTTGAGAATGTTTTTTCGGACGATGCTGATTTTTCAGGCATTGCAGATAAAGCGGTTCATGTCAGTTCTGTTTTACAGAAAACAAAGCTGGAACTAGACGAAAATGGAACTAAAGCTGCCGCTGTGACTGCAGTGACAATGGAGTGCATGTCTGCAATGGATACGGATCCGATTATAAAAGATGTTGAGCTGACACGGCCATTTGCATTTCTGATCTACGACAGTGCAAATGAGGAAGTGCTGTTTATGGGAAAAGTTCTAACGGTACAGTGACAGAAATTCTACTATCATGGAAATCTTTTGATTCATTTTATAAAAAATGAAGGAAAACATAGTTGCTGTATATTATGGCATGTTTGTTATAACAGGATTTTTCTAATTGAGTTTATCATTGGACATCAATTTGGAGATTGCTGTGAAAAATATGGGGAATTATTGTAAATTTTGTAAAAAAGTGCTTGACGATTCCTTGCGGCAGTGGTATAGTAAATAAGCTGTCGCAAGGAATTGCTTCTGAAATACTGAAAAATAAAATAGTTTTCAGAAAATTCAAATTAACTGTTGACAAATGGCTGAACTTATGATAAAGTAACCAAGTCGCTTGAACAGAACGACAGAAACAAACAACTTTAGACAGGATCTTGAAAATCTTAAAAACTTTTGAAAAAAGTGCTTGACAAGATTTGAAAGATATGATAAAGTAAACAGGCTGTCGCAAAGAGATGACAGACAAACAACCTTGATAACTAAACAGTGAAACACATACGATTCTCGAAAATTCTTAAC
>NZ_JAJCIA010000017.1 GCF_020554845.1 Blautia faecis
CTTCTGGAGTGAAAAATATGCCAAACGAGCAAAAGCAGAGCGTGAAGCTGCACTGGCAAAAAATCCAGGAAATTATACAAGAGCCATATCTTATGGTGCTGCAAAATACGTCAAAAAAGTTGACTATGATAAAGAAACCGGAAAAATCCTTACCGCCTCTTCTGTTCTGGACATTGATGAAGAAAAAATCCGAGGGGAGGAAGCACTGGATGGTTACTATATGCTCTTAACCAGCGAAATGGAGACATCTGACGACGAGATTATCGATATGTACCGAGGTTTATGGAAAATTGAAGAATCTTTTAAAGTAACCAAAAGTGAACTGGAAGCCAGACCCGTGTATGTCTGGCAAAAAGAACATATCGAAGCACATTTCCTTACCTGTTTTGTAGCTTTGACAATCGCAAGAATACTGGAAAATAAACTGGAGAGAAAATACAGCATCGGAACCATTTTGGAATCTCTGTCAAAAGCCGAATGTAGTTTAATCCAGCAAAACTACTATCTATTTGATTATTACGATGAAGTTCTAAAAGATATCGGAAGAGTTACAGATATTGATTTTGGGAAACGTATCCGTACTCTGGGAGAAATAAAAAAAGTTTTAGCAAAGACCAAAAAGTAGAAAAAACGCCATGAAAATCTGACAAAGCCGAAAAACCGCCAAGCCCTGTATTTACTGGGTTTGACGGGTGTTTTATATCCATTTAGCTGCAAAAGTCAGGATATATGCCTGGTTGTCAAGGGGAAATATCTGTAGTTAGTCCCTACTATACCAAAAACAAGACTGTTCAAAGTTATTCAACAAAATGAATCCTTGTTTCATCAAAACGATTCTGCTGTTCTCGTATTTCTGCCGGATACCCCAGTGCAAACAGAGAAAATACTTCCAGATTTTTCGGAAGATTCAGTATTTCATGAACCAGGTTCATTCTGTCCTGCATCGGTGCAATCCCAATCCACACACCGCCAAGTCCCAGTGCATCCGTTTCCAGCCAGATATTTTCCTGGGCAATAGCCATATCAATCTGAGCCATATCCTGTACAACCAGACCTTTCGTGCGATACACCGGTACAATGACAACCGGGGCTTCTGCTGCACATCCGGAATATGGGGTTGCCTTTGACAATTCCTGTATTTTCTCTTTGTCTGTCACTACATAAAATTCCCATGGCTGCTGATTACATGCACTCAGTGCCTGCATTCCCGCCTTCAATATCTGTATGATTTTTTCTTTCTCTACTGCCTTATCCTCATATTTTCTGATACGCACCCTGTGAAAAACATTCTCCATATTATTTTGCTCCTTCTGTATACATTTTTGAACTTCTAGTTGTATCATACGATATATTTTTTATAAAAACAATCCAGAAATTTGTGCAGTTAATAGACGCTTTATGTTTCCGCGCAATTTTGCGTTGATACTTTCCTTCCAATAACGTATAATTCGGAGACAGCTGGAAAAGCAACCGGCTATTATATTATAAAAACATACGATTGGAGGGCATTGATATATGGAAGAAAACCAAACTCTAAACAGACCATAATAGAACTGCATTGTATAAAGATTTCCTTCGTAAAACGAAACTTCTTTATACAACGCAGCCTTTCCTTTAACTTTGAATCGTATGTAATTTTTCAAACAGGCTCCAACACTTTTATTTAACCGGAACCAGGAATTCCTTCAACAAAGCATAATCCTCTGCATCATAGCATACGATCTCATAGGATTCTATGTCCGGGTTGCTGAATACTCTGGTAAGCCCAATATACTGTGTCAGCTTGGAGGCAAGATTTAACACGTCTTTCACGTCTGTAATCAGTTCCACTCTTCCATGGCATTTCTCAAGTGCTCTGAAAAAGCCGTCAATGTTCTGTATTGATTTTACACGCATGGTTTTCACTCTTTTGAATTTCTTTTTTTCTTCGACATTAGAGCATGTTTACAAAGTACTTCACTGCTTCTTTTCATGCATCTTGTCAATGATATTATTTTAACACTATTTAAAATATTTTTTGCAATTCTATTTTTGTCATCATAGTTTCTATTTGGGAAACTATAATGATCTCACCCCTTCACAGCACCAACCGTAATTCCTTTTACCAGGAATTTCTGGAAAAACGGATATGCAATCAGAATTGGCAAAACTCCCAGAAATGCAATTGCCATACGCACTGATGTAGAAGGAATCTGTGCCATTACGCTGACACCAGACGCGGAAGTCTGTTTGATCATATCAATATTTCTCATAATCTTTGTTAACAATACCTGAATGCTGTAAAGGCTGTCGTCTGACAGATAATACAGACCATTCATCCAGTCATTCCAATATCCGAGACCAACCAGAAGTGCAACAGTTGCAATAATTGGTTTCGCCATAGGAAGTACACATTTCACAAGAATTGTCCCTTCACGCGCCCCATCGATTTTTGCAGCTTCGATAATTTCCATAGGGATACTGGATGTAAAATATGTTCTCATCATAATTACATTGTAAGCATTCAGTAAAAGATTGGGAATCAGCAATGCCCATATTGTGTTCTGAATATGGAAATTTCTTGTCCACATAATATAGGAGGGAATCAGACCACCATTAAACAGCATTGTGAAAAAGAGATAAAAAGCAAATATATTTCTGCCCGGAAGATCTTTTCTGGATAACGGATATGACATCAAAATTGTCATGATCAGATTAAGAACCGTTCCCACAACCGTAACACCAATAGAAACGCTGTATGCTTTTAACAGTGCACCAGTGCTGGAAAATAAATATTTGTATGCAGAAAGATCAAACTCTTTCGGCCAAAAAGTATAACCATATACTGACAGTGCCGATTCAGAACTGAATGACGCGGAAATCATCAAAAGAAACGGAGCCACACAGCATATTGTCAGCAATGCAAGAATTAAATTGGCAAAAAACTGGAATATTTTTTCGTTTTTATACATAGGTGCCTCCTTTTAAAACAACGCGCTTTCCGGATCGACTTTCTTTACGATCAGATTCGCTGTAATAACAAGTATAAATCCGACTACAGATTGATATACTCCTGCTGCTGCAGACATTCCAATGTTATTTGTCTGCATCAAACCACGATATACATAAGTATCAATTGTATTTGTCACATCAAGAAGTGTTCCGGAATTCATCGGAATCTGGTAAAACAGACCAAAGTCAGAATACATGATTCTTCCCACACTCATCAGTGTCAGAATTACAATCGTCGGTTTAATCGCAGGCAAAGTGATATGTAGGATCTGCTGCCATCTTCCTGCCCCGTCAACTCTTGCTGCTTCATAGTAAGTCTTATCAATTGCAATAATCATTGCATAGTACATAATACTGTTGTACCCGATATTTTTCCATAAATTAACGATTACCAGTATCACAGGCCAGTATTTCGGCTCATTGTACCAGGAAATTTTGTTCATTCCCAATTTTGCAAGAATCTGTGTATTAATATAGCCGTTTCCTTCACTGAGGAATGCAAATACCAGATAACTGACAATTACCATCGAAACCAGATACGGAATCAGAATACAGGTCTGATATATTTTTTTCGAAATCTTTGATCTTATTTCGCAAAGAAGGATTGCTACCGCAATTGCACACACAGTTCCTAAGACAATAAAAATAAGATTATAGCCAATTGTATTTCTCATAATGATCCATGCGTCTTTGCTGGCAAAAAGAAATTTGAAGTTTTTCAGTCCGATAAATGGGCTTCCATAAATTCCTTTCTGGAAATTATACTGACGAAATGCCAGTGACACGCCAGGCAGCGGCACATAATTATTAATAAAAATATATATGCAAGCCGGAAGCATCATCAGATACAAAGGCCAATAGCGTCTGATTTTTCTCATTTTACTTTTCATGAACAAACCTCCTCGTTTTTCTATTCAAACACATGCACTGCTAAGTGCATTTAAAAAGGACAGGACGAAACCGGCCTGTCCTTTTTATTCCCTTTACTTATTTCTGTTTTGCCAGATATTCATCCAGCTGTCTCTGTGCCTCTTCATGAATGGTTCTAAGACCAGCAGCTTCCAGTTCTTCAATGAATTCCGGAATTGCTTCTTCAGGATCTAATGCGCCCCACTGTAAAGGAGTTTCATACTTCTGCTTTACGTTATTACATGCAGTAATTTCGTTCATAATTGTAGAAGTATCCAGAACAAAACCAAGAGAAGTTGCACGTGCTGCACTATCATTGAACTCTTCAAGTTCCTGACGGACAGCTGGATCTTTTCCTTCGAATACTGGAAGAATATTTAAGTTCGGCCATGCCCACTCATATGTAGTATAAGTGTCTTTCACACCATCCGGAATCTTTACAACAGATCCTTCTTCTACCCATTCATAATTAACGCCTTCAATACCATATGCAGCCATTGTAGCTACTTCCTTATCGGAATAAAGCAGGTTCCACAATTCCATTGCTTTTTCCGGATATTCACAGCCTGCAGGAATACACCAGATACCTTTATTACGCTCTGTATCTTTAAGAGGCTCTACAAACTGGGCTGAAACAAATTCATGTCCATTGCCTTTTGAGAAATCTGCTTCTTTACCAGGAATCAGGTTTTCATAATCAGCAAATCCAACTGTGCTCATCGGACTGTTATCTGTGGAAGTAGCAGCATCTGGCATCAGAAGTCCTTCCTGGTTCCACTGGTACATATAATTACAGAAATCCTTCCATTCCTGTGTCTCATACTGGCTTGTGATAGTGGTATCACTTGGATCAAATCCATTTTCAAGTACAACTAGTCCATTATAAATATCATCAATGTGGAAGGTTTTCTGCATTCCGCCACCAACCCATGATGGAACAAGCGGATATAAATCCGGATAATTCTCTTTTACTTTTACAAGTACATCATGAAAATCGTCCATTCCTTTGATATCATCTGCATTGATTCCCAACTCATCCAGAATATCTTTTCTCATCATGACACCTGAAGCTCTTGCTTTGTCTCCATTGCTTGGAAGGAAATACATCTGGTCATCGAAATACAATGCTTTGGTATCTTCTTCTTTTACCATGGCAGCTGCGTCTGGTGCATATTCTGTATACAGATCATCCAGCGGAAGAAGCATTCCAGAGGATACCAGTCCGCTACGGTCAAGATTATGTGCACACACCAGGTCAAGTTTTTCGCCACTTGTCATTGCAAGATTCAGTTTTTCCGTATCAATTGTCTGATAGATTTCTACTTCTGCTCCAATTTTCTCTCTGGTGATTTCGCTAAGAGCCTCAGATACTTTTTCGCACTCTTCTGTTGAGCCTTCGCCAAACACCCAGATTTTAAGTTTTACAACATCATCATCTGCTTTTACTGCTACTGCCGGTGTAAATGCAGAGCATGTCATTAGTGCTGCAAGAACTGCTGCCATCATCTTTTTTCTTTTCATTTTTTCCTCTCTTCTGCACAGAAATAGATTTTATGTTCGCAGGCTTCCATGCATTGTCTGTGCTCATATGCTTTTGCCTCTTTCTGTTCTTTATTTTATCGCCCTGCCATATTTAAATCTATCAAAGAAGCATCCAGTATTGTTCTGTTTACGTTTACTTATTTTTTATTGATTATTTTTTGTTCTTTTTCCGCACATTTTTGTTCTTTTTCCGTTCTACGCGTTCCGTTCCGAGGATGGTGTCGTACCCATAACCTTTTTATAAACTTTACTGAAATGAGAAAAATTGTCATAACCAACTTTAGCTGCGATCAGACTGACAGGCAAAGATGTGGTAATCAACAGATTTTTTGCAGCCTTCATTTTGGTTAATGTAATATACTCCTTCAAAGGCATTCCTTTTTCTTTGTGAAACAGTCTCGAAATATAGTCCGGGCTTAGATAGACAGCTTTTGCAATCTGTGCACACTGTAAAGGAGAGTCCAGATTTTCACGGATATATTTTTCGATTATAGCCAGGCTGTTATCGGATGTTTCAGTTTCTGAACATGCCGAAACAAAAAAAGAAGTAATTTTTTTCAAATAAGCCGCAGCTGATTCCAGTGTAACAGCACTGCTGATTCCAGCCACATCTTCAAAAGCCGGTAAGGAATGTGCCGGAAGTTCCAGTTTCCGCGCGGCACTGTAAGCGCAGTGATAATAATTTTTGCAAAATTCAACCAGAGTATCGTGATTCAGTTTATTATTTATGTTTAAGGATTGAAGATACAACAATGCTTCCTGCTCTGCTTTGCCCGCCTGATTGCCAGAAAGATACATTTCGAATTGCGACAATAACTCCGGTTCACAGTATGTAATAGTTTGTGGAACACTTGCCGAATCAGAAAAAAAGATACCAGAACTTTGACAGATATTATTTTTCCTTTCTTCCTGCAAAGCGGCAGCTGTCCTGGACAACTCGCTTACCTGGAAAGAGGGACGTGTATAAAACGCGCAGGAACAGGAAAATTGCCTGGTAATTCTGGAATAGATCATATTTAACCGAGCATAATACACGTCTGCATCCATTAACTTATTTTCCAGGCTGTAAATAAGTATTCCAATAGACGTTTTATCTGGAAAATAAGACAATATCTGATGTTGAAACGGAGAGAAAAAATCTCTGAATATTTCTTCTGTACTTTGGCGCCATTCTTCAAAAGCTACTGGAAAGGAATGCCATTGTTGTATCTGAACCCACAAGAGATAAACGTCTGAACCAGCTGAAACCGGAATCTTCATTTCCTGAAGAAAGTGAAGCACCTGGTCAAGATCCGTTTCCTTTCCCATAAACCAGTCATTTAAAAGACCTTTCAACAAAGCATTTTTCTGGGGTAAAGCTGCTTTTCCAAAATTCAGCCAGGTCTGCTGCTGTTCTTTTTCCTGAATTCTTTTTATGCTCCGTTTAATAGCAGATTCAATGTCTTCATATCTTGCCGGCTGAAGAATATAATCAAAGCTTTCTAATTGAATTGCTTCCTGCGCATAGAAAAAATCAGCATGGGAAGTCAGAAAAATACATTCAAACTGGTAATGATTCTCCCTGCACCAGCGAAGAAGGGATAATCCACTTTCCTTTGGCATCTCAATATCTGTTAACAGAATATCAATAGGGTGGGAAAGAATAATTTCCCTGGCTTCGGATGCATTTAACGCCGTATAAACATTATGTACCAAAAGAGCACTCCAATTCAGACCTGATTTTAATGAAGAGAGTACACTTGGCTGATCATCTACTAATAAAATATTCATGATTCTATCTTCCTTTCCCGAAAAGGTATCAGAAGTTCCACACATCCCTGGTTTTCTATGTTATAAAATGCCAGAGTGCTTTGATTTTCGTAAATCATCTTCATGCGATAATATATGTTATAAATTCCTACATTGTAGTCTTTATACAAAAAATCATGTTCTTCCAGATGGTTCAGTGTATTCAGAGCCTCTAAAGGAAAACCTCCGCAATTGTCTGAAATTGTAATATTCAGATAATCCTGCTGCTCTATAGATACATGAGCAGTCTTCAATTGTATCTTAATATGAGATCGATCCTGACAATGCTTGATACTATTTTCTACAAAAGTAAGAATTGACAGAGGAGGAACCAAAACATCTGTTGTATCTGCCGAGATATCAATTCCAAGCTCCGGCCAACAAGAAAAATATAGCTGTTGCAATTTAATATAGCTGGATACAGAGTGAATTTCTTCTTCCAGACTGACCAGTTCAATGTTATTTCGAAAGATATAACGGAAATATTCTGAAAGAGCCAGAATGCTTTCCTGGATCTCGCCGTATTGTTTCTTTTCTGCCATGCCATACAGGCTTTTCAGACAGTTGAGATAAAAATGAGGACGGATCTGCAACTGAAGATACTGCAGCTGTGCCTGCTTTAAATCCAGTTTCTTTTCATATGCTTCCAGTTTTAAATCATTGATTTTAGTCAACATTTCATTAAAGGCCTGACCAAAGCGCTGCAGTTCCAGCAGATCATAATTGTCATTTACACGCAGCGATAAGTTTCCGTTTCCAACTTTTTGCATAGTTTCCATAAGCGTATTAATTGGATAAATCAATTTTCTGTACAGATACATTCCGATCAGGGATATTGAAAAAAGCAATGCGATCATACAAGAAATCAATACTTTCTGGAATAAATTCATATGTGACCAGATTCCCTTGTATGGAAAAATGCAGCAAAGCTGTAGATTATATTCTCCCACTGGTGAACTGATAAACTGATATGTTTTTTTATCAAGGGTTATTTTTCTGACAGGATTATCTTCATATGGAAATAGCAGTTTCCTGGTGACAAATTCTGAGGTATAAGGTGTTCCTTCCAAAGATGCATAAAAAAGATGCATATCCGAATCAGACATACCCGCGAACAATGAGAAATTATCCAGAGACGGATCCACCATAACAGCACAAATAGTAGTGTCATACCCGATCATCCGGATCAGTACCACCCGGTCTGAAAGCATAAATGGAATCCAGCGATTGCGTTCTTCTGACAGATGAATCGGCTGCATAAAGTAATCCTTGAGCAGTTTCTGGTCTTCATAGGAATAATGTTGCTGGAAGGAAGGATAATAACAATTATCACTTTTTTCTTTGCTGTACAGAAAAAATCCTCCAAGGCAGGAATCCTGCGTCAGAATCGGACGCAGGATCTGTAAGATTGTATAGGCATTCTGGTACTTTTCCAGTTGCGTGTTACTATAATGGAACGAATGAAAAGGAGAGCCGGGTACAACAAGATTATTAAGCTGAGTTTCCGATCGTTTCAAAACTTCTTCCATATGAGTTGTAACCTGCGACAGCTGGATTTCCGTATCTGACTGATCCGCATGAATCTGCCTGCTGATAGTATAGCAGGTCAGCACAAGAAGCAGGATAAGAGCCGGGATAGATACAGAAAGAAAAGAAATATTGAGAATCTGTTTAATTGTCTTCGGATTTTGTTTCATAATAATCTCCTCCTTTCCGGTTCCCACTTTTTCTTTCGTGAGGATTCCAAATTATGGGGTTACCTTGCTGGTCATATCCAGAAGATGGCTGACTGCATTCTCAAGCTCTCTGCGAGTCACACGCTTTTCCTGTACCCCCTTTAATATCTGGGCAATTACAGGAGGGCCTCCTGGCATGACAATATCGTTTCCAGCAGCAACAGCATCTGCTCCGTCTGTTACAATATCCATATCCCCCCAGTCGGTTACCACAGCTCCCTCAAATCCCCATTCTTCACGAAGAATATGGGTGCACAGATCTTTATTTGCTCCTGCAAAAATACCATTTATCTTATTAAAAGATGTCATAATACACGCAACCTTAGCATCACGAACCAGCATCTCAAAGGGCTTTAAATAAATTTCCCGGGCTGTGCGCTCTGTCAGGATCGAATCTACTGCATCATAATTTTTTCTGCTGCTTCCCCTGCGGAATGTTTCCTGCTCATTTACTGCAAAATGCTTCGGACATACCAGCACCGGATGATTCTCCTGTACACCCTTGGTTATCTCACAGGCACATATTCCAGTTAAATAAGGATCTTCTGAAAAATATTCAAAATTTCTTCCGCAAAGAGGATTCCTGTGTAAGTTTACAGCTGGTGCAAGCCATATATCCACTTGCTTTCTCTCGCATTCTTCCCCTATAGCATTTCCAAATTCATACCAGAGTTTTTTGTCAAATGCGCAGGCGATCAGCATTTCCGTTGGCCATGCTGTCTCTCCGATTCCAGCTGGTCCGTCTTTATAAAAAACAGACTTGATACCCTTTTCCTCAATCGCAGGAGAAACATATCCGGCATATCCAACCGGATGGCTGTTCGTGGTCAGAGGTGTCCCGTTTTCATCTAAAATTGTAGAAGGTTTACTCAGATCTCCTGCTGCTGCAAAAGGAATTCCAGGTCCGTATCCCACACAAAGGGCAGCCAGTTCTTCTATGGAAAATCCAGAAAAATTTCTTGTTTGCACTTTACAGTTATGTACTTCTGCTGCTTTTTTCTGTTGATTTCCTTTTTTAACTGTATCTACTCTCTCTGTTCTCTCTATTACGTCCGCTATTTTCGTCGTTCCATCAGGTTTTTTATCCTTTGTTAAAAATTTAAGCTTTCCACAGTTACAGGATGCTAACATCAGGCAATTCTCACATTGCTCCAGAACATAATCCTGTTCTGTTTGCATAAATTTTCCACAGACCGTATTTCTGGAAGAGTTTCCCACACGCAGTGCATACTCCCCTTTTTCCAGCACCCATGCGGCTCGCTCTTCTTCATATACCGCCAGTTCTTTCCATGGAATTGTAATGCTAAGCACTTCCTCTTCACCAGGAGCCAGCTGAGAGGTTTTTTCAAAACCTCCCAGAGCCTGCATCGGATGCTCACATCCTTCCTGATCCATTTTTGACCAATAGACCTGGGCTACTTCTTTTCCCGGCACAGCTCCTGTATTTTTCACACGGACAACAACTTTTATACCGTCTTTTTTCTTTTGGGTACCTGTTTCTGTAATTTCAAATGTCGTGTATGATAATCCGTATCCAAACGGGAATAACACATTTTTCTGAAAAGTATCAAAATACCGGTAACCTGCATAAATGTTCTCCCAGTAAACCGTTACAGGACTTTTCTCAAATCCCCTGCTGCCATTTTCCTCTGCGGATAATCCATAATCCTCATACGTCATGATCTGATCCGGATGTTCCTTATCCCATGAAAAATGTGCAGATGAAGGATAGTCGTTATAATCTTCTGCAATAGTCACTGTCATTTTTCCAGATGGGTTCACTTTTCCAGAAAGAATTCTGCCCAGGGCAACCGCACCTCTTTCCCCGGGAATTCCAAGAAACAATACACTTTTGATGCTGTCATACTTTTTCAGCCATGCCAGATCGATCAGACCATTTACATTTAATATAACCACAACTTTGGTAAACTGACTGCATACTATGTCTACCAGTTTTTCTTCTTCCCTTGTCAGGTAATAGTCTTCTGTCAAATGCCGGTCACATTCCTCACCACCGGAATTTCTTCCCAGAACGATCACTGCGGTATCTGTTTTTTCCGCTGCCTGTTGAAGCAGATACTCTGGCACTTCATATTCTTTAAGCGGAGCACGGTACTTTCCAAATATTTCATACATGATTCCACAGTTCATAGCCTCATTTACTTTCGTCCAGTCAAAAGTATCCTCTTCAGAAACCTTTTCCTCTTTCAGCTTATATGTGTAGAATCCCTTTAATAAAGCTTCCGGAATAATACTGTTTTTTTCACACTCGTCAAGAATCGTAGGACAGCCGGCAATATGAGCCCCACCTGAACCGTTTCCGGAATACAGCATTCCAATCTGTGCTCTTCCGAAGAATGCCACATCTTTCTGTCCGACAAATGGAAGAAGATTATCTTCGTTTTTTAGCAGTACCACAGATTCTTCTACTATTTTTTCTGCAACTTTTTTTTGATTCATTCTCTCTATTGCTCCTTACTGGTTACTGCTGTGAAATTTTCACTTCGACCTCATGCATCTTTCCATCTCTGAAATCTGGCAATACAGATTCCAGGCACGGCTTTCCATCTACAAAAAGACTTCCTTTTCCGTTCTCCACATGCTGTGGATTTTGAATCACAATGTGATAATCGGCTCCTCTGAAATGTCTTGTCATCTCTGCATTTTCCCATTCTGCCGGAAAACAAGGAACAATTTTTAAGCCTTCATAATCCCTCTTCACACCCATGATTCCTTCGTATATTCCCATCAGGCACCAGACAGATGTTCCTGTAGTCCAGGACTGATAAGACTTTCCGTAATATCCTGGATGTGTAGAGTAGCAATTGGTAAAGACATAAGGTTCAGCACCGGAACGTGAAGAAGGATTTTTCTCACTGTCAGGCATTATTTTCTTTAATGTCTGCAATGCTTTTGATGCTCTTCCCACCTTACAATCCATCAGAATCTTAAATCCTGTTGCGTGACAATAAACACCGCCATTTTCAAACAATCCGGGAAGCATTCCTGACATTCTTCCTACATGGGCATCGTAAATCTGGTAAGGCGGATCGTTCAATGGAAATCCAAAATCCCGCTCCATTTCATCAACGGACCGAAGCAGTTCTGGCAGCTTTTCATCATCTGCTACATCTGCCAACACAGCCCAGGTCTGGGCATTCAAATAGATTTTACTGCCTTTACTGTCCTTGGTACCTATATCTCCTTTTCTACTCAAAGCTCTAGCATACCAGTTTCCATTCCATGCCGCCTGATTGATACTGCATTTCATTTTTTTGTACTCTTCTTCCAGGAACTGTGCATATGTATGATCACCTGCATATTCCATCAGATTTTTCAGTTCCCGAAGTGCCAGACAGAACTGATGGGAAAGCATCACAGATTCTGCCTCTTCATCATCTGTAACATTCAGTGCGTCGTTCCAGTCTGCGAAAAATATTTTAACCAGACCGTTTTCACCTTTATCTGCAATCAGTCGGTCAACGGCTGCTTTCACATGCTCCAGCACTGTGGCTTCCCCACCATCCTGCCAGGCTGTCTTTTTTTCCAGCAATGCCAGATTACCAGTTTCTTTGATCAGTTCACATACTGCCCAGATGATCCAGAATGGCTGATCTGAGTAACGGGTATCATCATAAGGATACCAGGTCAGTACCGCATGCCCATCACGGAACTGATGTCTCAGACACTCTATAATCTCTTCTTCTGCTTTTTCCTGTCTGTAGTTCAAAAGTCCGACTGCGATCTGCAGATTATCCCGGACTCCTTTTTTCCCGACAATACAAAAATCAGCCTGCTTTTTCACCCAGTTATTCATAATATGGTTTATTTTTTCATCCGGTGTCTTAATTGACAGAGAACTGATTTTTTCATAATTGTATGCTGCTGCTTTTTCAAATTCCTGCTGTACTTTTTCCGGGTTTGATCCGTACTGTTCTACTACTTCAATCGCCTTTTCACATGACTGGCTGATTCCGAACAGCACATGAATTTCTTTTTTCTCACCTGGCTGTAACTGAATTTTATGCTGAAGCACTCCTCCAAGGATAAAAAGTGCAGCTTCTGAATTCGTGCAGTCTCTTCCCTGTACCACTACATCTGGCCGCTGAAATAACGCACATGCAGATGCATCCGGCATTGTTAAGGTCGATAACGAGCCACAAAATTTCGTCAAATCTCCATCATAAGCATATACTGGTTCCGTAGAAGCCAGAAATCCGTGATAATACTCATGTGGGGCAAACGGATGTGCGGAATCACAGTAAATTCCATTTAATTCTGACTGAAAACCAGTATTCATACAACGGTACATTTCGTAGTATCTTGGATAAGAAAATCCTTCCAGCGAAAAGCTGACAGCCGAAAACATACTGAGATTGCGTTCCTGTTCTCCCTTATTACAAAGCGTCACTGTCCACATTTCATAAAGTCCCTTTTGGGGAACAAAAATTCTCCAGGAACCTTCTATTCCATCTTTTTCTGATCGTATTTCTGAATAACTGATGTTGTGTGTACAGCTGTAATTTTCAACTTCCGCATTTAATGGTCCTTTTCCAATGTTCCAGCAGCTTCCACTTTCATCATCTCTTAAATATATATATCTGGCATCATTTTGATTAATCATGCACATATCTGCTTTTTCGCTGAGGAAATAGCTCCGGCCATGACCGGTCTGGGAAATCTGGGCGCAATAACGGTCTTCATTCCACAAATAATTATACCAGTGTCTTGGCGTTGCCGGATCTAGTATCTGACAGCTGTTTCCTTCATCCGTAAACTGATACAGATCAGTGTTTTCCAGCATTTCTACTGATGTCTTCATAGCAATTTCTCCTCGTATTTCTTATCTTTTTACAGTGAGATGATACTGAATTCCTGGAATCGTGCCATTTACCGCAAACTGTATCTCCCCATTTTCCTCTATTCCTTCAAGCTGTGCGATTACTTCTCCAACCGGACTTAGTACCTCAAGCTTGGCTTCTTTTGCCTGTACATAAATACAGCCTTCCAGTGTTTCTGCAAACAGCTTTCCTTTAAATTCTACAGCTGTAAATTCATATGGTATTCCGGGTATTTTCTGTCCAGGATAATATCCGGTTTCATCCATCCCGGTTTCTCCCATTGCAGTAAGAATATATTCCTGCGCCTGATCAAGATTGTTTTCTTCTTTTGCGATCAAAGCCAACGTGATCCGTTTGTTTTCTGCTTTTACCTTTACCATATCAGATAACGAAATCAATTCTTTCGGTGCTCCGCTGTAATATCCACAATAAGGAGTCTGAACCGCATAGCAGGCATTTTCCGGATCAAATATAATTTCCCCGGTCTCAGATATTAATTTTCCATCAACATAACCAGTTTCCTTTGGAATTACATTCCACTCCTTCATCGCCTGATCCATGATGCGTGCAAAATTTCTGTAATCTCCCTCTCCTGCAATCTTTGCAATATCATCAAACACAAGCGCCTGCTCCCCAAGATGAACGCCCTGCTCAATCAGCTTCGTTCCCTTAGCTGCTCTTTCCAGCCGGTTTTTATCTTCATATCTTCTTCCAATATCCCGGTATTTTGACCACGCATAATAAACACTGTGTTTTGCCTCAGATAATCTGGCTCCGTTTAAAAATCCTGCATTTACTGCAATATCTCCATTTCCCTGGTAGGTGTCACCAGAATCCAGAAATACGTTGCGCATTGCTGTTACATATGGAAAAAACATAGTCGGCATAGCATGAAACTCAGGCAGTGTTTTCAGATCGTTCTGGGTATACACTACATCGATGCAATGCTTTGCTTCAGCTACCAGACCTTTCAGAAACATCGACGCCATAAATCCCCACTGGCAGATCACAGCCGGATCATTATACACATCAAAGATATTCCGGATTTCATCTGCCGGCTGGTCATCCCAGTTCTCTGAGGTATGATGATTGTAAAGAATCAATCCATCCCAGTCATTTAGGCATGCATAGGCAACTGTCTGAACAAGTGCAGTGGAATGGAACATATGCTCACCATATTCGTTCCATTCGCTTAACATAAAAGGCTTTCCTTTTACGATTGCTACAGATGCCAGACTCAACAGGGTAGTTGCCATGGAACCAACGCCCCTCTGCCAGGTCAGAGGATTGGTGGATACATATTCTACCGGTCCATTTACCATATAAGTATTGTTCATATCAGGCAATAAAAGCGGATGATTGAAATAGCTGTTGTTTTCCATCAGATCTCCATCTGTATGTCCATACACATCAGCCGCCCCTGCGATCAGATTACTTGTAACGATCGGAACCTTAACTCCCAAAGAAATAAGATAATCCTTCATATCCCGGTAAAATTTCCGGTTCATATAAATACCAAACTCCATAAAATCTGCATATCTGGCCGGACTTTCTTCTGTATCCCAAGAACCATTAGGATCGTTAACCGGCTGATAAAAACCGCCTGCAATACCACGTACCGTTCCTGCTGCCGGATCTTCCTCTTCTCCTAGCGCACAGCAGCCTTCACAAGTCCATGCTTCTGCAAGTCTTTTTCTTGTATGATATTTCATTAACAGAAAATGGTTGAAACGAGACTGCACTTCATCCCTGTATGGCTTCATCTGCTCATCGGCATCAGCTCCCATGGCCCATTTGATTGCAGAATCCTCGTTGTTGATCTGAACTGTCACAACAGCCGGATCATCTGCAAGTGAGAGTCCTGTATAGGGATTTACATGACAAAGCAGCTCTTTTGCATATTCCTTCTGCAGCTCTATCATGCGCGCATTATAAATGGCATAACGTTTAATACAGGACGGTGCTCCCCCTGGATAATCCATTTCGTCACCTGGCTGAAATTCTCTTGCAACAATCAGGTCAACATGCAGATAAATTCCTTTTTCTTTTAATTTCGCAATAAAGTAATCAAAACGGTCCAGCCCTTCTGGATTGAATTTCCTGCTGTTTCCGTCTGCATAATCCAGAAGTGGGTTATTTACACAGCTGCTCCAGCTTCCAGGTTGCTCACCTACAGGCGCATCTGCTGCATGAAGACGAATCAGGTTTACTCCCATGCTTGCAAAACGCTCTGCCATTTTTTTCGCAGTTTCATGATCAGGCGTATTGGAACGTGCTGCCACATTAAAGCCAAGAAAACGGGCTCTTTTTCCATCTTCGAAATACAGATGTCCGTTTCTTGTCTCCACAAATCCGTGTTTTCCGGCAGGTGCGTCTAAAAGGTGAGAGTAATCCAGAATTCCCTTATTAGGTTCTGCTTTATGTATTCTTAAGTGTTGTCTCATGTTCTGTCTGCCTCCCTGTAAGCTTTTGCATAGAATCCCCTGTCTGTTCCTTCCAACCAGCCGTCTTCTGTAACCTTATACTCATCTTTCAAGCGAATATCCTGGGATGAACTTCCCACTTCCACAAGAAATGTTCCTTTTTCCACTTTCCACTGCATATTCATGTCCAAAAATGCCATCTGACTAGCCTTTACTTCGAATATAACTGTCTGCTTTTCTCCTGGCTCTAAAGTGATTCGCTTAAATCCTGCCAATTCTTTTACCGGTCTTGCCATACTTGCATAAAGATCTCTCAAATACAGCTGTACCACTTCATCGCCGACCCTGCTGCCCACGTTCTCTACATCCACTCTGATCTCAATTGTTTCAAAAGGGCCAATTTCCTTTTTGGAAAGTTTCAGGTCGGAATAGGAAAACTGTGTATAGGAAAGTCCGTGGCCGAAACAATATCTTGGTGTGTGTGGCAAATCCACATAATTGGCAAATCCGATGCTTCCAACCTGATCCCAGCAGGAATTGTACTGATGATTGTAATAAACAGGAATCTGTCCTGCATGATAAGCAGTTGTAACAGGCATTTTACCTCCTGGGTTATATTCTCCAAGCAATACGCTTACAACAGCCTCTGCTCCGGTTTCTGCCGGGCTCCATGCCTCCAGGATTCCATCCAGATACTTATCCGCAATATCACTTGAGATCGGTCTTCCGTCAAAATGTACTCCGACCATTGGCTTGCCAAATGCAGCTGCACGTTTTATAAATTCGTCCTGTCCTTTTGGCAGATTAATATTGCTTCCATCTACACCTTCTCCCATAGAAGACATGGAGCAGGTTCCGTGTTTGCCTCCTAATGTAAGGATTACCAGATCTGCCTCTTTTATCTTTTCCAAGGCTTCCTCAAAATGGGATTCATCTTCTCCTGCAATATAATAACCATAAGAATAGCTTACCTCTACATCTGGCAGCTTTTCCCGCAGTTCTTCTAAAAGGCTTCTGCAATCCGGCTTCTGCCTTCTCAGGATCTGATCAAACTCCTCTGTTTCATCTGACTGGATATTCGTTCCTGGAACTGTTTTGATTTCCTCTGGTTTTGCAACTTTTACCCCACTGACTCCTGCAATGGAATTCGCTATGGCATAAGTGGATTCCATCATGCACATATGGGTATATCCACCAAAAAACTTTCTTGCACAGTCTGCATGAGGACCGATTACTGCTATTTTTTTTACGTCGGAGCCAATTGGCAATACTCCGTTATTCTTCAGAAGGACCAGCGATTCTTTCGCGGACTGCAGGGATACTTCTCTGTCTGTCTTCTGGGAAAATACACCTTTTAACTCCTCTCCCTGCAAAGAAAACGGATGTTCAAATAAGCCCATACGGAACTTTGCAGTCAGCACACGCAATACAGCCCGGTTAAGTGCACTGATATCGGCTTTTCCAGTCCGGAACTTTTCCAGAAACTTCTCTCCAAATCCACTTGGATTCGGAAGTTCCATATCCATTCCGGCTTTCAGGCAAAGCAGTCCGGCATCTTCCAGCGTCTCTCCAACATGCTGGGAGCCATGGGTATTACCAACTGCACCATAGTCACTGATGCAAAGTCCCTGAAATCCCATTTCATCTCTAAGAAGCTTTGTCAGAAGTCCATAAGATGCAGATACCGGTTCCCCATTCACAGTGCAGTAACAAGGCATGATTCCCAGAAGGTCAGACTCCTGGATTGCAGCCTGAAATGGTTTTCCATAAATTTCTTCCAGAAGTCTTGGCGGTGTATCACTGACAGCTCCGTGGATTCCTCCATTGGAATTATGGAAAGCCAGAAAATGTTTGGCAACACTTTCTGTTTTTCTTCCTGCTGTTTCCTTTTTCTGTATTCCTTTTGTATATGCAGCTCCCATTGCAGAAGCAAGGGCCGGATCTTCCCCATAGGTTTCTCCCTGGCGTCCCATACGGGAATCTCTGGAGATATCCAGAACAGGCGCTAATATGTGGGTAATTCCGCAGGCAGCTTCCTGCCGGCTTACAATTTCTGCGATCTTTTCTTCCACTTCCGGATCAAATCCGGCACCACGTCCGATACCTGCCGGAAAGCTGGTGGAATCCTGAATAAATGGGCCGCATAAGCCTTCCATGTGAAAAATTGCAGGAATGTGATGTTCACTGTTTTCCATTACAATTTCCTGGACTTTTTTCTGCCACGCCGCAACTTCTTCCAATGTCTCCATCCGCCGCATTTCCAATGTGCTTACTTCTCCAATACCATGCGGTACTCTTTTTGAAATTCCGTCAAAATCTTTATATTCTTCGTCAAAAGGAAAAACACCGGTCAGCTGTGCTGCTTTTTCTTCCAGACTCATTTCTTCCAGCAGTGCCTTAGCTCTTTTCTCAGGTGCCAGTGATGCGTTTAAGTATTCTTTACTCATGCTTGTTCTCCATTATCACATATTCATATTTACCGTAGTCTGCTTCATGACAGCTGCCATCTGGCAGTAAAATTTCTGCATGGGCATTCGCCGGGATTTCTACTTTTATTCTGCAGTTTTCTCCCTCATACTCCCAGGAAGATTTAATTTTTCCAAAAGGTGAATCGTAAGATGCTTTCACATATCCAATCTGCCTGTCAGGATAGGGCTGAATCCTGATTTTTCCTTTTTCCACCCGTATTCCGGCAACACGATCCATCAGCCAGCCGGCAAAAGTTCCGAAAGAATAGTGATTCATGGAATCTTTCGGTTCTCTTCCTGCTTCCATACCTTTCCAGTTTTCCCAGACTGTAGTTGCATCATACTTCAGCTGATACAGCCACCCCGGATATGTGTCCTGAAGCATAAGCTTCCATGCCGTATCTCCATGACCATAATCAGTCAGCACATGAAGCAGTTCATATGTGCTTAAAAATCCGGTATTCAGATGAAATCCGTTTTTCACGATCATTTCATTCAGCTCATCACAGGCAATCTTTTTTTCTTCCTCTGAAAGCATGTCAAACATGATCGCGTGAACATAATCGCACTGTCTTTTCTGCTTCATATGTCCATTTTCCATACAAACTTCCCGGTAGGCCAGTTTGGTAAACTTTCTCATTTCACTATAGAATTCTGCTTCTTTCTGGTATCCAAGAGCTTTTGCCATTTCTGAGGCGATATAGCAGCCGTAAGATAAATGTGAAGTGCAGACTTCCGGTGCACCATGTTCATAAATATCTCTCAGGTAAGTTCCACCTGGATCTTCTGTGTTTATAAATCCGTTCCAGTCCGGTTCGATCCATTCTCCCCAATGCCAGCCTGTATCCAGCAGATAAGAACTATACTTTTCGTTTTTCCCTTTTTTTCTTCCAGGATTGTCCTTTTTTGCACGTTCCAGACAATAAGCCAACCATTCCTTTACTTTTTCATAATTTTCTGCAAGTATTTCTGGATTATTGTAACGAAGATACATTCTCCATGGAATCAGATCTATGGCATCACTCCATCCAGCCGCACCGTCAAACAAATGTCCCTGTGATGCCGGAGCTGTCTGGCTGATACAACCACCTTCCAGTTGTACTTCCCTTAATTCACTTAAAAATTTCCGATATACCGGATAGCATTCCATCAGGTACATTCCTGTGTTTACAAATACCTGGGCATCGCCTGTGAAGCCGGTTCTCTCCCTTGTAGGACAATCAGTAGGAATTTCAAGGAAATTCCCTTTCATGCTCCACACTGCATTTGAAAACAGCTGATTGATTCCCGGATGTCCACATTCAAATTTTCCTGTCTGTGGCATATCTGAATAAACAGCAATTGCGGTAAAATTCTTTTCTGTCACTTTTACATCTGTTATAGCCTTAATATAGCGGAAACCAAATATGGATTTTTCCGGCTTATACTCATTCCAGCCTTCTTTACAAATGTATTTTACACATTGCTCTACCCGGTGCTCTGGTGCCTGGAAATTTTCCTGCGTAAAATTGCCATTCTGATCCAGACACTCTCCATGATAAAGCGTAATGCACTGTCCTGCCTGTGCATAAAATCCAAACTTCACGTAACCAGCTATGTTCTGACCAAAATCAATAACAACCTCTCCATTAGGTGTATGAATCTGCTTGCCTGTATAGTTTTCTTTTTCAACTACATCAAAGCTATTGGAACAAACCAGGTTTTCATAGCCGAATTGTTTTTCTGTTACCGGATGCCATTCACAGATGTTTTCTTTTCTTGCATCATAACACTCGCCCTGCATCAGATCATTTAACCCAAGCGGTCCCTCCTGGGATGCACTCCAGCTTTTATCACTTATCAGAACTGTTTTTCTATCAATTTCCAGCTGACACAGAATTGCCAGATCTATCCCAAAGCTATTTCGTACTCCACCGTATCCAGTATCGCCTCGCCACCAGCCATCTCCAACTGTAACAAGAATTTCATTTTTTCCGACGTTTAAAAGCCCACTCACATCGTATGTCTGATATTGAAGTCTGGCATTATACTGACTTGTACCAGGGGCAAGAATAAAATCACTGGCTTTTTTCCCATTTATATACGCATTATAAATACCATGGGCAGTTATATAGAGTCTGGCATTTCCGGAATTCTCTACCAGAAATTCTTTTTTCAGATAACTGGCAGGCTGTCTTTCCTCTGGTTCATGAAAAAGTTCCGGATCAATCCATTCTGCCACCCAGTCTTTTTCATCCAGAAGTCCTATTTCAAAGCTGCTTTTTTCGCTCCATTCTCCACAGATATCCTTTTCATCCCATAAACGGACTTTCCAGGTCACCTGACTGCGGCTTTTTAATTTTCCTTGATATTTATGATCCATTACAGAAGATCTGACTTTTCCAGTGTCATATATCTCCTGACCATCCACACTGGCTTTTACCTGATAGGCCGTCTGTGTCTTTGCTTCTTGTACTTTCCATAACAATTTTGGTGAAACAATATCTATAGTTGGATTACCTGTTAAGTATTCAATTTTCAAATCCGTTGCTTTTATCATTATGACTCCTCAGTGTAGGTATTGCTTTTTGCTATGATCCGTAAAATTCTTTCTGCACATCCACGTAATTCTTCCAGTGTAATCGGATATTTTACAGTTCCCTCTTCTGCATCAACAGATGCAAGTATTTCCTCTACGTCCTCTTTGCTTCCCGGCATAAGCAGGTCATTTCCTGCCTTGATGCAGGCTGCCGCGTTGGAAGGTCCATATAAAGGCATTCTGCCTTCCAGATCCGGTTTGGGCTCTGCGGTAGTACCCCAGTCAGTCATAATCAGCCCTTCAAAGCCCCACTCCTGACGTGCAGCTTTTGTTAAAAGATCTACCGAATTCGCAGTATGAATTCCATTCAACATATTGTAAGATGACATCAAGGCCAACGGCTGTGCTTTTCTGATTGCGATTTCAAATCCTTTCAAGTAAATTTCACGCAGAGTGCGTTCTGTCACGTGACTATTATTGTATGCCCTGTTATCTTCCAGATTGTTACATGCGAAATGTTTAATTGTAGTACCAGCTCCAGGGTGAGACTGAACGCCTTGGGTCTCAGCAGCTGCACAAATACCGGAAATAAGCGGATCTTCAGAATAATATTCGAAGTTTCTTCCACACAAAGGATTTCTCTGGATATTCATTCCCGGTGCCAGCCAAAGCATGATTCCAAATTCTTTCATTTCGGAACCGACAATATCTCCTGCTTCGTAAAGAGCCTCTTTATCCTAGGTCTGTGCCAGCAAAGTTGCTGTAGGAATTCCAGTGCAATACTGATAATAAGTAACTTCCTTCTCTTTCAAAGGCCGATTATCCTGTTTCATAAAAATATCCATAAAATCATTTCCAAGGGCTGGTTTCTGCCAAGTCACATTCTGACCGTCATCCACTGTAAAGATTGGTGACAACCGCAAACCAGCAGGTCCGTCAGCCAGAATAATATTATGTATATTTCTGCTTTTAATAAGACTTGAAGTCGTTTCTCCTGCAGCTCCAGGGCAGGCTCTGCTTGCCGCCCCTATTGTCGAAGTTTCTTCTTCACCGCCTCTTGCTGTTCCAACACATAATGCAGTCAGTTCTTCTTTTGTTAACTGCTGTACCAGATCGTACAGACTGCATTTTCCAGAGAGCACATCTTCCATTCTGTAGATTTGAGATGCTTGAATTTCCGTTTTCTTGTCAGGAACCTGTTCTGATTTTTTTATTTGTTTTTCCAGACAATTGTCATTTTTCTTTTTTGTCAGAAAACTTTCTACAAACAAATCTGGAGCATTCTTGATTTCTTTTTCTTCTTCCGGATATGAATAAAACAGCGTTTTATCCCCATGGATGCATTCCATTTCACAATCCAGCGGCAATAATTTTTCCAGTTTCTGATAGATACATTCTTTTTCCAGGTGAATAACTCCGGTCACCTTTGTTGCTCTGGAATGTTCTCCTACACGGATAATATAGCTGCCTTTCTCCCAGATCCACGCTTCCTGTTTCTCATCATAAGAAGCCATCCGGCTTACCGGAAAGGAAATCGTCATATTCTCACTCTCACCAGGCTGTAGGCATTTTGTTTTTGCATAAGCTGCCAGTTCCTGATAAGGCTTTTCCAGCCGTCCATCCGGTTCTGATATATAAATCTGCACTACTTCCCTTCCAGAATATTCTTTTCCTGCATTCGTAACCTGTACATTTAATACGATTTCAGAATTTTTAAGTAAAATATCCTTTGTTTCAACCCAAAATGTAGTATAAGATTTTCCATATCCAAATGGATATGCCGGAACTTTTCCAAAAGAATCAAACCAACGGTACCCCACATAAATTCCTTCTGTATAATATTCATCATCCCGGTTTCCGTTCCTATATCCAAATGTATCTGCATTGGGATAATCTTCATATTCTTTTGCCCAGGTCGCTGCCAGATGTCCACAGGGATTTACTTTTCCACTCAAAACATCTGCAAGTGCATCTCCCCCTGAGCTGCCAGCCTGTCCCATCAGAACAACAGCTGAAATATTGGACAGCTCATGGAAAAAGGAAGTATCAATCACGCCGCCAATGTTCAGTACAACAATAACGTGACTGTAATGGCTGCACAGAGTAGTCAAAAACTCTTTCTCTTCCTGATGCAGCTGATAGTCACCAGGCTCATTTCTTCTGTCTGCACCTTCACCGGAATTTCTTGCAAGTACATAAATTGCAATATCCTGGTCTGCCTTGGAAAAATCATTTTCTTCTGTAGGAATCGTCAAAGGGTTCCGATGGGCAAACATCGCCCAGAATGCCAGTTCCGGAGAATCGGCATATTTTTGCTGCATTTTTTCCTTATAAGCTTCTTTCTTCTGCACTGCCGCAGCATCGTATCTGTCCAGCCACGCTTTCGTGGTAATGACAGCACCTGCGTGCTCCAGCCCTTGTTCTACAGAACTGACTTCTCTTGCATTCACTTCTCCTGAGCCAGTTCCACCTGAGACGGTATGTCTGGCACCATTTCCAAACAAAGCGATTTTTGCTTCTTTTAACTTGAGCGGCAGAATACCGTTATTCTCCAGCAAAACCATTCCTTCTGCTGCAATCAGGCGACTTCTGTTTCTGTTTTCGATTTCGCGTCGGCTTACATCCGGCGAAACTGCTGCGTAAATTTTTTTCATGCCCAACACTCCAGATTCTAATTGTAAATTATGGATTTATACTTTACGACTGATGCTATGCTAATTGGTGTTTGTTACCAGTGAACAGTAACTGCTGTTTTACTGCTCAGTGCTTTTCTGGCTGCGTCTTCTCGCCAGTTCTTCATGAATCGCCGGAAGCTTTTCTTCCAGATCAAAGAACCGGAACAATACAAATAATCCAAGATTGATAATCAGTGGAAGATAGTTTGAAAATGCATAAATTGCATATCTCATAGAAGTAGTTGCCACTTCCAGATCCGGATTGTAAGCGCCCAATGCCAGACAAGCTGTAAGGATTACAGAACCTACACCGGAACCGATCTTGGTTCCAATTCCAATTGCACCTGATGAAACACCTACCATTTTGTTGTAGTATGTATATTCGTTGTAATCGATAACCATAGCCAGAAGAACTCCGTACAGACACATCAGCGGAATCTGAACAAAGCTTCCGATTACACTGACTGCAATATATACCTTAAAATTAGTCGGGATAATACAACGAATTAAAGCAGTAAATGCAGCTCCCAGTACACCGAAATCAATTGTTTTACGAACTCCCAGTTTTGCAATAATCGGTTTCGACACGACAAAACCAACAAGAGTGGCAAAAAATCCCAGGGCTCCAGCAAGTGCTACCAGATTATCATTTCCGAAAATCCATTTACAGTAATAAGTACCAGATGTAGCAGCAATTGAATTTGTGATCTGTGTGATCAGATTAAAAAGTATTAAAATAACCCAATATTTATTTTTAAACAACATTGGAATAGATTTCTTTAACGGAATTGCTTCTTCCTCATCCTGACTATCATTTTCACTAACTTCATCTACAAGTTTCGCTTTGCGACCGTTCATATAACAGATAGAAAGCATTAACAGAACCAGAAGCGCCATAATAAAACCATATTTTATCCATGCATTCTGATTGCCGCCCAGGGCATTTGTAATCGGAATTGTAAGAATCGCGATTACCATTCCAGAGCCATATGCACCAACAGCCCTGCATACACCCATACTTTCACGTTCGCTCTGGCTGTTTGTTCTGACAACCATAACAGCAGACATTGGAGTTCCCATCAGGGTTCCGCATACTGCTGACAAAAGAATGTTTGTCACACATGCATATATCAGTGCAGGAATCTGTCCTGCCTTAATTGGTACGCAGAACAGTAATGCTGCCAGAATGGAATATGGAACCATCATTCTTAAAATCCAACGATAGTATTTTCTATTTCCACCTTTGGAGTGATCGATTATATTTCCAAACCACAGATCCGTCACTGCATCTACAATCTTTGCGATCAGCATTACAATACCAATGCCGCCAACAGCCAAACCCACCTTATCCGTATAGAAATAAGTAAGCTGGCCAATCAGATTGGCTACCAGATTCATGCCAAACTGCCCTGACATATCTGCAAGATAATCACGTTTGCGCATCATTTTCTGCACACCATTTCGGTCAACTCCCAGACCGCGTTTTTCTTTTCTCATGTTTTCTTCTCCTTTTTGTATCTAATACTTTTATAGCTACCAGGGATCAGTAACTTTTTATACCTCAACTTTATCATTCTTAGTTTTTTCTGTATTGTAATTTAAGGTTTTATATTGTAAAATTCAACATATAATTTCAGATTTTTAACATTAACAAGCCCCCAAAAATACTGTCAAATATAGATTTAGAAAAACTTGAGGAGATGCTTTCATATGAATTATGTATCTTTTTGCAAAATGTATTTTTCTGTTACCCATATTCCAGTCAGTCTTATGAAAAAGAACGAAGCCATTTATTCTTCTATTGGTGAAGTATGTTCCGTAAAGGCTGCGCGTTATTGGGAAATGGCACCGATTGATGACACCCCTAATTTTTACCGATATTCACCAGATATTGAATATGGAGTTGTCCATATCCTTGGAACCGATTACGCAATTGTTCTCGGACCAGCTTTTAGTGTTCCGGTTACTTCTGAAATTATCAGAACTTATATGCATGAAAATGCCATTGCATTGGAATACCAAGAGGCAGTCGCAGAATTTCTCTGTACTATCCCGCGAATTACTTACCAGCAATTTTCCAGACATCTCGCATTAATTCACCTATGTCTGAATCAAAAAGAAATAAGTGTCCAGGATCTTTTTCAACAGGACAATGAGCACGTGAGAAAACGTGAAGAACAGAACGTCAACGAAATTGCCAATAATATCGAGAATAATAATTTACACGACTCCTACTATTTTGAGCAGGAATTATATCAAGCAGTAAAAGAAGGAAACCCTGTCAAACTAGATCATTTTTTGAACACAAACAAGTTTCAATCCATAGAGGGAAAAATGGCCAACACGCCTTTGCGCCATGCCAAAAATCTATTTATCGCGACAACAACAAAAGTGGGAATGCTTGGTGCCATTCCAGGCGGTCTGGATATCGAAAAGACCTATCAGCTTATGGATCTATATATTCAGGAATGCGAACGACTGCAGACGATCAGTGATGTAAAATCCCTCCAGTATTCCATGATACAGGATTTCTGCCACCATACAGCTAATACTCATATTCCAGAAGGAATTTCCTCTGAAATATACAACTGTATGAGCTACATCCGCTGCCACACCAACGAAAATCTAAGTATTGAAGATATCGCAAAACAGATTCATCGCAGCAGTTCCTACACCATGAAGCATTTTAAAGAAGAACTTGGAATTAATATAGGGGCATACATTGTCCGCTGTAAGCTGGAAGATGCCAAGGGACTGTTGACTTATAGTGATAAAAGCCTGACTGAGATTTCGAACTATCTTTGTTTTTCCAGCCAGTCTTATTTTCAGAATGTTTTTAAGAAAAAATATGGGCTGACACCTTTACAGTATAGAAAAAAGACACAACATATATAAAAAATTTTTCACCATCTTAGAAATTAATGATAATTTTTTTCAGCTAGTTTATCATTTTCGTAACGTCACGAAAATGTCTCAAACTACATAATAACCTATAAAATATAAAAAGGCTGCTTCTTATAAAGATATCCCTTAGTCAAATTGGATTTCTTTATTTTCAAACAGCCTTTTAATAAATTGTGAACTTCCAGAAATTTTACAACTAAATCCAGCCTATATCCATTCATCGGCATTCCGAATCAAGTCAATGATTTCATCCAATGAACGCTCACTTTCCACGTATACATCATACAACGCCTGTTTTGCCCTCTCGATTTTCCGTTCCGGGTGTCGTTCATCCAGCAGTGTGGAAAGCTCCTCAGCAAGAACACTATATTCCTTATGTTTTTTAATTACTTTTTCCTGAAGTCTTTCTATTTTTCTGTCCAGAGCTTCTATGTGTTTCCTTTCTTCCTGCTCCTGTTTTTCCATGTCATTCTTCCTCTCTACTGTCGGTATCCGTTTTTCCTTGTATAAAACTGAGGATCTCCTCATAGCTTTTTTCGCTTCCTGTAATAGCTTTTAAAATTTCTTCATTCAAAATCGCTTTTTTCTTTTTATGCAGGTCTTCCAGTTCCGCTGTCAGGCGGTCATTCTGTTCACGGTTCCGGCTGATTGCCCTCTCTGTTTTTGCTATTTTCTGTTCAAGTGTTTCCCTGTTCATGTTTCTTGCCATCACTGTACTCCCTTCAAGATTCTGCTGATATTTTCTGCACGGTATTTCACATAATTCCAATCCATGTCAAAAGCACTTAAGATCACTTTCTGGGTTTTGGTTACTGCATGATCAAGCCGGTACACCTTATCCAGCTGGCGTGTCATCTCGATCTTTTCCAGTTCCACGATTTCATAGGCACCTGTTGCTGCCAGGTAAAAGACATATCCGGCATATCCAAATCCACATAGCACCAGATAAATGGTCCATAGTACAAACCCGGTGGATTTTTCCGCCATTCCAAATGTACATCCGCAATATAAAATAACCAGGCAGATCAAAACAGTGTTCACAATCCGTTTCTGAAAAAGCCAGGAATCCTTTCATACCCGATCTGGATTTTTTCCAGGTTCTCATACAACTGCTGCCATCCTTTCTTTTGCTTCAAGTCCGCCTTCCTCTCTGATACAGCTAATCACAAGCTGTTTCTTTTTGTACAGGGAAACTAAAATGCGTAAATACTCCTGGCTGACCTGTTCTAAAATCTCCTCTTTTTGTTTTTCTGCTACCGGAACCTTTTGAGTTTCTTTTTGTAGGCTGCATAAATGATCGGAAATGGTTCCATTTTTCACGATCTGGGTAAAGACCTTGTGTTCTTCATAAGAAAATGTAGGCTTTTGAAATGCACGAAGGGCAAACTTTATTCCTTTTCCCATGGCCAGGCTGTCGGTAAAGTTTCGCATCCGGTCAGAAAAAGAATAACAGATTGGCTTCAGTACTGCCCTTTGAAAAAGGAAAAACAGTGCTTCTTCTTTTGTCTCTCCCTCGCATCTGGCTACCAAGCCGCGCCGTACCAGACGGTTTAAGCAAAAACGAAAATCCTCTTCATCCGCCCATTCCATCGCCTTTTCTTTTCCAAGGGCAATACATAAAAGCCGGTACATCTGGGAGTGTACATTTGCCTCTTCGCATACCGACCAGGTAAGGGCGGCCCAAATCATGGTCTCCATCTCAGAGAGTACCTTTTCCTGCTCCCCAACCCGTACCACAAACCTTCCGGAGTCTTCTTCCACCCGGTTTCCCACTGCTGTATAAAAAATCATTTAAAGTTCCTCCTTAAAACAGCTTCATCACTTCCAGAAGTTTTGGAACCACATAGCCAAGAAAAAGGGCTGCCAGCAGACACATTCCCGTATTTGGCTTTCGAAGGTTCCTGACCTCCTGGTTTTTGGTTCCGATAATCCGCACCCTGCCAGGAACATTCCACCGGAGCTTTCGGTAAAAATGGATAAAATCCTCATGGTCAAACCCAAAAGATCGGACACAGAAGATATTTCGCTTTTGCTCTTCATCATCCAATAGAAAAAAGCTCTCCCGTTCCTGATCCGTTTCTCTTAACACAACATAAAACTCCGGGATTCCACGACGGCTCCCTTCCACGATCTTGTCTATTTCCGGATAAAAAATACGGCAGGACTCATATCTTCCATTTTTCTCCGGCTGGCAGACGGCAAGGCTATCTGGTTCCAGTTCCATATAACAGTATTCCGATTCCATGATTCGTCTGCTGATGCCGGCAGTCTGCCGCAAAAGAAATATGATACTAAGAGCCAGTGCCACACACAAATAGGCAAGATCCCAGGCCCTTATTCGAAAGATGAAAAAATAAAGCGCGATTCCCTCCAAAAAGCTGCCAAGTCCAATCAGAACTGAAAACCACTCTTTTAGATCCATTAAATGGTAAACTTCATCTTCTTTTGCCTGCAAACGCACCTGATACCTCCTTTCTTTCATGCAGCAAACTTATTTTCCTCATAGGAAACCGTTTCGATTTTTATTTTGTTTTGTTCCATAAGTTTTTTGCATTCCCGAATGGTTTCTTCACATCGAAAATAAGAAAATTTTCCGATATGCATTTCTGTTTCTGAAAGGCAGAGCCGGTTCTGCAGCCAGATATAAAGCCCATGTTTGGTCATAACCCCTGCGTTTATCACTTCGTTTAACGCCCGGTGTGCTTCGATCCGCTTGTGGCGAAGATTCCCATCTGCCAAGGTTCCCATAGGACTCAGGCTCTTTTTGTGAACTCCTATGTAGGAATCACATGCTGGATACCCGCCACAGACATACAGATAATTTTCCGGATCCAGGTTCCTCTCCCCATACACGTACATTGCAGGGCGGAGTACTGCCTGCCGTCCACAATAAGGACAATACAGTCTGTTGTCCTGTTTTTTCTTTTTTCTCATGTTGCACCAGCTCCTTTCCTGTTTGAGCCGATTGTAGAAAAATCGCTTTTTCTGTGTCAATAGGATTTCATTACTTTTTTAAACTTTTTCAGACACAGCGTTTGATTAGTCGTGTAATAATTCCCTCTGCCACCTCATAATTGTCATTGATACGCGTCACCACCAGCCCGATCTTGTCTCCTTTGGATGGAAGGGTGGTCATGTTGCAACTATGTGCCACTGCATTAACTCCGATATCCAGGCGCATAAAAAAAATAGGTTCCTTTATAAACTTCTGTAATGATACCTGTATACTTGCCCTGACGGTGGCATTTCCGCAAATTGTCCTTGTTGGTATTGGCCGTCGGGCTTTTGGCATCCACTTCCACGCGAATCTGGTCTACCGAATCCGCTTCCACCTTGTTTACCATAACAAGGACCAGATCTCCCACCTGGAATTTTTCTCCGGCATCCCCCATCCATTCCCAGGCCATATCCCTTGCGCGGACGGAAACTTCCACGCCAAACACTTCCAGGCGGACTGCCTTTGGTGCAACCGCAATGACTCTTGCCTCCACGATCCTGCCCGGATACAAAAGAGGCTTTTCCCCTGTTTCCCCAAAGTAGAATGTTTGTCTTTTCCGGAGCATGGCATCTTTTCTGGAAGCCACCACGCTGCGGCTTTTGGCATCCAGATCCTTGATGATAAAATCAATGTCACAGCCAAGCATGTTGTTGGCAATCCGGACCTGGCGGTTTAAGGTATCTGCGTTTTCCCGACCATCCCCGCTTAAGTTAATCATCATTTCATTCATGGGGATGATGATACGGAAACCGTTGTAATAGGTAACCGCAACCATCCAACCGCTTTCCAGCTTTTCAATGCCGCCAAGCTGCCCGGTCAGAACCTTTCTGGTACGATGTGCATTTAACAGTTGGTGCCATCTGGCATCTTCCTGCTCTTCCATGCTTTCCACCTGTGCATCCACATCAATGGTAAGCACCCCTTCGTAAGCGGCCCGGGGTATTTCTTTTTCTGTGGCTTCCTCTGCAAGTGCTCTTTTTGTGTTATCCATGTAAACCCTCCTATTAGTAATACGATTAAAAAGGCACAAAAATAGCAGCCTGTGCGTAACAAGCTGCTAATTGTGCCTTCTTTTTACAAATACCATTCTATAATGGATGGAATCGGAAGTCAATGTTATAGAGGTTGCAATAAAGTCGCATTTTGGTCGTAAATTGCATTCTCCTTCATTATTTAACACGCGTCGGTTTCATTTCCAGATTTCTTCACTTCTGTAGAATTGTATCCTGTCTGTTTTTTGATGTCCGAATCTTTTATTCCTCTTCTTCCATCACAAATTTAAACACCAGCTGCTCCTTATTTTTATTTTCTTTCAGAAGTGATTTCCGAATTCCGGTTGTATCTGCGAAGGTTCCCCCATAAGCATCCACCTTAATCCATTTTCCATTTGCCTTTATTTCATTCCACTGATGCGTCCAGCTTCCTGCATTCACATGTCTTACCGGAATACCTGCTGCCTCACAGAGTAATTTGTATGCCCTTGCATAGCCGGAACAGGCCGCCTTTTTCAAAATTAATGCCGCATAAGCTTCATTTCCGTAATTCTTTTTATAAGCTTCTGTAGACTGATTAAGTTGCCAGCAACAATGCTCAGTCAGATACTGAAATAGAACAAAGGCACGTTCTTTCGTATTCAGATTGGAAATTACATATTTCTTTACAATTTTCCTTGCTTCCTTTTTCGCTAGATTTAATCTCTGAGCATTACTTGGTTCCTTCACTGTAACTTTGCATTTCAAAGTTTGTTTTCCAACCTTTGCATAAATCACTGTCGTTCCTTTCTTTTTCCCTTTTATCTTCCCAGAAGAAGAAACAGACGCGACCGCCTTTTTGGAACTACTCCATTTTACTTTCTTTTTGCTGCCAGTTACTTTTAATGTTTCCGTACAACCTTTATATACGGTAACTTTTGTTTTGTTAAGTTTTAGCTTTGCCGCCTGAACATTGACGGTTCCCATACTGATGCTAAGTAACAATACTGCCAGGATCCATCCCCATAAGATTCTTCTTTTCTTTTGCTGTAACTGTTTTTCTTTCATTGGTAACCCTCCATTTTTTGATTATCCTCTGGTTTCTACTGCGAGTGTAGCAAGTTGGTTCTTTTAGTTTCAATAGGATTTTGGAAAAAAATAAACTTTTTAATAGAAAAAGAGTACGAAAAGGAATTTCCAAAAGGGAACTCACTTTTTGTACTCTTTCTGCAAATTTTATTTTATAATATTTCAAATTTTGAAGCAATTTCTTTTTTGTAGAAATAAGAATGCAATTTTAACACATATCACTTCCAGAATAATCTCTATTTATTCCAGAAATTTTATGATTCCTTGGATACAGTTTGTATTCCAAATAGCTTCCATACAAGCTTTACTCGTTTCTTAACAAGCTTTCGAAATATATGCCACGCTCATGATGGCAAGCAGTATCGATAAAAGAAAATTTCGCAAAATATCTCCAGCGTGGTACTGATACGGCAATACAATCTGGAAGCAAATACAATCCCTTGCATTAGATAATTCTGTTTCTTTGACACCCAGCACCCTTTTTTCTTTATAAAATTCATCTTCAACTCCTCTTTAAATGAATTTAACATTAAATATTCGTGCAAAGTATTGTTTTCTTCGTGCAAATGACATATACTATAATTGCCAGCAGAAAGGAGCTGATCGTATGGCTGGAAATACTACAAACATCAGTATCCGCATGGACGCAGATTTGAAAGCGCAGGCGGACGCACTGTTTACTGAACTTGGCATGAACCTGACTACGGCATTTAACATCTTTGTGCGCCAGTCGCTTCGTGAAGGCGGCATTCCCTTTGAGGTAAGGCTAGAACAGCCGAACAAAGAAACGGTTGCTGCCATGCTGGAAGCGGAAAGGATTGCAAAAGACCCGTCTGTAAAGGGCTACAATGACCTTGACGAGTTGTTTGCTGATCTAAAAAGATGAAAGAAACAAAATATACCGTCAAGTACACCACATGTTTCAAAAAAGACTATAAACGAGCCATAAAGCGTGGCTTGAAGATCGAGCTGCTGGAGCAGGTCGTGACATTGCTGGCGATGGGCGAACAGTTGCCGGATAAGAACCGTGACCATGACCTGTCAGGCGATTGGGCAGGTCATCGGGAATGTCATATTCTTCCGGACTGGTTGCTTGTCTACCGCATTGAGGATGATGTTCTGGTGCTGACGCTGGCTCGCACCGGCACACACAGCGACTTGTTCGGGAAATAAACAGTCTGCCGCTGTATGGGGAGACCTGTACAGCGGTTTTTATGTATGCAAAGGAAGTCATCTTTGAGGTTGATACCATCACTTGCATTGTTATCACAGTTGATGTTGGGGTCTGCATCATAGAGAATATGAATAATTTTCCCATCATATATCCAGTTATCAGAGATTTTGTCATAGGAAATTCCAAATGTTGTATAGGAATCAAGGCTATTATCACAATAACTTGGATCACCCAATTCAAAGCTTCGTGATCAGCACCCACGTTGACAAAAATCATATTCACAATCATATCATCTTTAACGCCGCAAGCTTTGTTGATCATCACAAGTATGTTTCCAATAAGCGGAGTTACCATAAACTCTGCAGAATCAGTAATCGTATCTGCCATGAAAATGGACTTGCCACCAGTATGCCAACCGGAGAAAAAAGTAAAAGCTATAAACTCTTGTTGATGTTCCTTTAGATATGGAAGAGCCTCCTCAATGGTCATGCCATCAATTCCTGGCGCTCCCTTGTTTGCCTTGACTCTCTTATACGCTCTGTTAAAGTTGTCTTTATACAGTATCGCTTCCAAAAGTCTCGGCTGTGCACTGTCTCTTTCTTTCCATATCCGATTGAATGACCTAGACGCTTTTGCATACCCTTCGTGTTCCGCACTATCTCTCTGCGAACAGTCATTGTTTTCAATGTTTTCTGCCATAGACGGTCATTCCTCCTTTCTCGGTCATACTTAAGATTCCTACTGATTCGGTCCTTCACCTCTCGGCTACTATGACCTCTGCTGACTTCTGTGCGTTCAGCATTGCTTTATGCAATGGTTACCTCTTTCAAGGCGTACCGCACAGACCTCCCTAGGTACCACACGTTTCTTCCTCTCCATCCGTCTGCCTCATTTATCATGCATGATTCCGTGTAGTTATTGGGCTTCGATTTGATATGCAACCTTACCCTCATGCATAACCTCATATAAGGTTTCTGTCCGTCAGACCAGAGATTTGCCCATGAGTTAGTATGTTCCTCACATCCAGCTTCCTTCAGATTCCATCTCACGATGGACACCCTTGCTTTCGGCTATATCCTTCCCACTACCGGGAGGATTCGGGACTTTAACCCGTTAGAAACGTGCGCCGCTAGGCGCACATATGAAAAGAAGCTCGTATCAGCTATTGACCGATACGAGCTTCTCCGTTTATTCTCTGTTTCCGGTAATAAAGTAGTCGCAATACTCTCCGCCATTCGCCAGCGTCTGTTTTCTGTGCAGCACGCCGTGCTGAAGCGTGATCATCACTTCATCAAGTTCGCAGAACAACGGCATGAGTTCGGAAACACTGAGTTTCTCCGTGTAAATGCAAATCGGGCAGCGGGTAATGCGGTAGTAACAGGCACCCTCATACGGCTGCCCGACAAAATCCACCTTGAAGGAGGTCGGGTATTTCGCTTCCTTTTCGGGCGTGTACCATTTGGCGTATTTGACAACGCTCTTTTTGTTCTCCGCCTTGCCCTTGTCGGTATTCAAGTCGGTCTTTGCAAAATACCACTTGATATGATAGAGTGAGCGGCGCATCATTTCCTGCACGACCGTTGGCGGAATTTTCTTTTCGCTTGCCACATAGGGCGCAACGAAGGCAAGGGCGAACAACTCGTTGTATGCCATAGGGTTATCGTCACCGATGTCGTCTGCTTTCTCGACAAGCTCACGATAGACCTTTTTGCTCTTTTTCATAATGTCGGCGGCATATTCCCTGCCGTACTTCTCTGCCAGAACCTTTTTCATCGGGCTTTTGAACATCCAGAAATAAAAGCCGTTGTATTTCATATCACTTTTCCTCCCGTGATTTATTTACAGGCTTAAGAAACGTAGCCTAGCCGCCGAAGTGATAGACCATCGTCGCGTCCATATATAGCCCGGCAGTCTTGCGGTCGGTACATTCCGCCATGCTCCGGCGGTAGCTGTCAAACTGTGCGGAGATCAGCTTTCCATGATGCCGCGCCGATTACTTTCTTCCCACCAGCAATGTTGAGCCGCAAAGCATCAGGCGTCCGGCTTCCTTCGGCGTCATAAAGCTGCCGTCGGTCGTGTCGATCAGCTCTACGCGCTCATAGCCCATATCCCTGAGCTTTTGGACAAACTCCTGCATATCGCCGTATCTGCGAGGCGACATCAGGTCATGGATGGCAAACGTTCCGCCCTTTTTCAGCACGCGCAGCGTTTCCAGCAGAAGCGCCTGCTTGTCCTTCCCCGTGATATTGTGATAGACATAGTTGCTGGTCACTGCGTCGAAGCTCTCGTCGGGGAAATCCAGCTTCACGGCGTTTCCACGCCGGAACGAAACGTTTTTCACGCCCTCCGCAGCGGCGTTTTTTTCGCACAGCGGCAGGCTGAAGGAGGCATATTCCTTGCCCCAGCGGTCAATGCCGACCATTTTCCCCTGGGGATTGCGCTTTGCGCAGGCAATGGTCAGCGCACCGCTGGGTGTACTTTGCACAAACGACAAAGGCAATGCCGAACACCACTCCCAGCGCGACGCGCAGCTTTCCGCTCACACCGATGCCGAATACGCCGAAAACGAGCAGCAGCGCAAGGGACAGCACCGTTCCCGCGATAAGCGAAACCAGCATTCCCTTGGGAATTCAGTTTTTGTAGTCAGGCTTCATATTCAAGACTCCTTTTTAATTGAGTGTGACTTCTCTCATAAACCGCAGCCGCGATGCACCAGATCATGATAGCACTGTTCGTGCTGCTCTGGCTCATCACGGACATCCATGTAGCCACCGGCATCTGCATTGCCTGCGCAATATCCGGTACTGCAGCCAGCAGAAGGTTCCATGTGACCGGATGGAAAGCAAGCATCCACCTTGGATAGCGCGTTTTTCCGGCAAGCAGCATCACAAAATGGATACCAAAAACCAATAGCATCGGAACATACATGGGGAGGATCGCGGGGAGCATATCGTCCTGATAGGCCGTAACCGCCGCAAGCGCGGCCTCCGCTCTGATACGCGGCCCCAGATAGGTGGTAAACCATGCCATGGTGGCCACCCATGTATGGATGGTCAGAGCGATCGCAACGGTGAATATCCCGCACAGAAACTGGATGGTTCTGGTCTTTCTATATTTTTCGTCGATGTCCGCATTCAGTGCTTTTACCACAAAGTAATAGAGAAAGCCCCCAATCGCTCCCAGTCCAACGGTAAGCACGGGCCTCCACAGCCCATAAGAGCCAGACAGATAACAGGCTCTGTTGAAAAGGCCGGTGTCGGTTTTCTGAAGCGGAACGCACCCCAGCAGCCAGTCCCCGGCAGCCATCAATCCACATCCGATCGCGCCAAGAATGCACCAGCGGATGAACTGTTTTGTTTCTTTCGTCTTCATTTTCTTCATTCCTGCGCCCCTATTTTATGATCTTCATGCAAAAGTCGCAGCGGTCGTCCCCGCGCCCCAACGTCATGCTTCTCTCCCAAATCAGCTTCGGATGCAGCCCGGCGTAGCTGATGTCGTCACTGTCGCAAAAGCAGCGGCACAGCTCCAGGTAGCCGTATTCTGCGCAGGTGTCGTGATAGGGACATTTCACCATATCCACACGCCATATACCGTTGCCGACCTGCAACTCCTTTGGGTCAAAGCCCGCCGCCGGGCCGAAGACGCTCCGCGTGGATTTGACGAAAACGCTGGGAACAAGGCGGTAAAGCCCCGGTATGAGCAGCAGGGTGGCAAGCTGTTTGTGACTCGTTCTCGCCAACCGCTCCACATAGCCGTGAACGATTTGCAGCGCCTCTTCTTTCGGCATGACCCGCTGCAAGGTTTCGTAGGCCGCAATACCCGGTAAGATCTGCCGCTTGAGGTGGTATTGCTTCTCCTTGCTTGCATCTGCATTTTCAGCCAGCAGCGCATTCAACCGTGTATCAAAAAAGGCCTTCAGCTCCTTGGCGTGCGAGGAAAAGCGCTGTGCCGCAGTCTCCCGAAAATCACGGGAGAGATAGGTTTCCTTCATCGTCCGGCCTCCGTCTCAGGCTTCACGAAGCCCTTCTTTTTATACCCGCAGTCGCAGTATGGGCCGCCGGAGGCGAGAGTGTACTGCCGCACGAAGTCGGTCACGCCGCCCGCTTCGCTCATGGTGTAGTCCAGGCGGCACAGCGCCGGAGTGAGGTCATATAGCCCCAGCTTTTTCATCAGCACACAGATGCCGCATTTGGTGAAGCGTCCCTCGTATCCGCTGCCGTCGGGGTATTCGTAAAACTCCATATTCCATGAATACGGGTTGCGGTCGGCGGCTTTCAAGGCTGCGGTCGCCTTCATGCCGGAAATGTCCTTTTCGGCAAATTTGCTCTTTCCGCTCTTGCGGCAGAACCATTTCATCGGCTTTGTCATCATGGATTTTGCGTAATACTCCGTCAGCCACTCCACATCCGGACGCTCCGGCATGGAGAGAACGAACGCGCCGATCATTGCGCAGTTGACGATGTTCATCTTGAAGCGATCCGCTTTTTCAAACTCCGGCAGGTCTGCGATGATTGCTTTGTATTTCGGCTTTGCATTTTTCGTGATCGCTTTTGCCGTATCGGTATCGTAGCCGAGCACCTCTGTCAGCTGCTTTTGGAATGAGCCTGCAAACAGCGCCCACATTCCCATGGGCATACCTATGTATTTCATTGCACTGTCTCCTTACATTCTCCGCATTTTGCCTTCTCCCGCAGCAAAACCAGCCCCAATACCAAAACCAGCAGGTGTCCGGCGGATTCCGTGCCGTGATCGATCTGATCCAGCGGCCACGGCAGAAGCGTGAAGAGATTTCCCACAATCCCCGTAAAAACGATGGGGTTGCAGAAGGATGCCAATATCCGCTGTGCTGTGTTTTTCAGCGGGAGCATCCTTTTCCAGATCATAACGAGCATCACGACGGAAAGAAGTACATCACACAGGATATATGCTGCCAGCAGCGGCGCGGTGTTGCAGTAAAAAACCTTATTGGCGATCTCTGCTGCCGCCTGCATATCGCCGTATTTCTCAAAGGTAAACTTGAAGATCAGCGCCATGTTCGTAAACATAGCATGGACATAGCCCCAGCAGACCGTGCCGGTGAGATAGGCGATATGAAACAGCTTGACCCACTTCTGCTGCTTTGGTTGGGTGAGGTGCCGCTTCAGGAGCTTCCACATCTGGTGAAAACCGATGTAATAGAGTGCCGTTCCGAGAACACCGCAGATAATGCTGACCACCATGCGCCATGTGGCCATATTGAGATAGGCGACTTTGACCATCAGTCCGATGGATTCCGTGCTTTGGGTTTTCCCGGTCGCCGCAAACAAAAAGTCGCCGATCACATAGAGCAAGCACCCGATCATGCCCGCAATAAGCGCTCGTTTTTCTTTACTCGATTTCATTTCCTGCCTCCAAATCCGATCTTCACGATCTGCATTTTCATCATGCCGTCGCCGACCTTTGCGAGAAAACGGAAAAAGCCGCTGACGGATGGGTCGCGGAGATCGTTGTAGCCCAGCATATAGCCCCGACTCGTGACCTGCAAACGGCTGTCCCACAGGGAAAGCTCGCTTTTTGCGTTCGAAACCGCAAAATACGCGCCCACATCCTGGATCTTCGCGCTCTTGAGCCATGTCTTGGCGATCATCTTCACCGCCGTCCGATTTGCAGCGTCAAACACCAGCACGCTGTCCGGAAAAGCGTCTGCCATTTGCTGTACCAGCGTCTTGACCTGCTCGGTCAAAAAATAGTAGAACACGCCGGAGGCAAAGAATACCGCACCGTTTGAAGAGTCAATTTTTCTAAGCCATTCGGTATTGTTCAAATCGCAGGGGATATTTTCTTCACGCTCCCCGGCGGGCAGCAGCTCATTGCGCACGGCGATCACATCCGGGAAGTCCAGATTATAAATCTTGCAACTGCCGTTGTCGCAGCTTCTCCCTGTGCTGTCCAGTCCGCAGCCCAGATTGACCACCGCCGCATTGGGGTGAGATTTCAGATAATCCCGCACCTCAAAAGCAAGGTCATTCTGCCGCATGGCCACCTCCAGTGAACCGAAACGCTGCATCAGGCTGCGGGATTTTTTCTCCGCCTCTGAAAAGTCGTAGTCGATCTCGTCAATCAGGCGAACCGCTGTTTCGTCCCGGTAAAGATTCGGGTATAGTTCTGAGCAGACCTTCCGCGCATACAGCGGAATGATCAGCGTCTCCTGTACGGTGTTTTTCTCGATTTTATATTTCATATAGGTATCTCCTTCAGTGAATAAATACCGACATAATCGCCGCCAGTGCTGCCGAAATGACCGCCATACCAACTGTGCCGAACAGCCACTTTTTGCCCTTATCCTTGGCTGTAATGTAGGGTTTCAGGTCTTCCGTTCCCGGAATTTCCCATGCGTTCGTATGTCCTACCCAATAGCCGTCAACCCAAAATCGGTCTATGAGATTCATAACGGACAGTATGACCAGCAGCTGCCAAAAGCCCTGAACGAAGCCCTTTGCGCCGTTGAGCGCATAGACACACACCAGCACATAGGCGATGTAACCGGGAACGCAGACAGCTTTGAAAATCAAAGCATTTCGCTTAATTTTCGCGTGTGTTGTAAGTCCCAGCGTTACGCACCGCTCCTGCACCTCCGGGCTGTAAAGATGCACCATGCCCACCGCGCCCTTGCGGATACCCACGGCACAGATGATAATCAGCAGAACCCCCAGCCCCAGACCTTCCAAAACCGTTTGTAAAAGCATTACTTGTTCCTCCTGTATCCTTTTTCGTCCCGGTATTCGGGATGCTCCTTTAAATATGGATCCTTGTTGCCGCAGATGGTATAATCACATCGGCAGCCGTCCACGCAGGTAGTCGTCCGCACCAGTCTTGCATGGAGCAGCTCCATAGACGCAAAGTCCACATTACACAGGGCGGGCATAATATCCGTAAGACCGTGCTTGATAGCAAACTCCGCTGCCGGGCACGCCGTAAATTCATAATAAATAGGCTTGTCGGTTTCATAAGGCGCAACCGCCATCTCGTAATCGTGCCATTTGTCGCAGCCGCTTTTCGAACGAACAAACGCCTTGTACATCAGCTTCCTCCAGAACGGCTTGTTGCAGTCCACAAATTTCAGCCTGCGGAAGATCGGCAGGATCAGATTTTCCTCCATCTCTTCGATTTCACGGAACGAAGTAACTGCTTTGCAGACCACATAATAGCTCATGATGGCGATGCAGTCGTAGGTGCCGCCTACGCCGTTGTGGAAGTTCTTTTTGCCGCCCAAGTCGGTGCGCCAGTCGGAGAGAAAGACCGCGTACTGCCGCTGTACCTGTTCCCATATCGCCTCCCGCTCTGCTTCCGGGTAGTGCAGGGCGATCTTCGCCCGTATCTCTTTCTTGCAAGGCTTTGAATACAGCACATGGCTTTTGCGGTCGAATAGAAGCTCGTTGTCCTTCATCTGATTGCCTCCCTCCTTGTTCTTTCTTGCGTGCATGAGACCATCTCAGATTTAACCCGCTTTTCGGCAGACAAACCATGCCATGCTTTTCAGGTTTCCCATGTCCACATCCGTATACATTCCATCCAGCCGTGCTTTCAGACTGGAAACCGTCTCATAGGGCGGTGTGAAAAACCCTGCCTTTTCATAAGCATGCCGGACAAACCAATCCGTCCGCTTGTGCTCGCCCATCACATAAAAGCAGCCGCAGAATGTCCCGCCGGGTCTCAAAACCCGGAATACCTCCCGATAGGCGGCCCCTTTGTCCGGGAAAGCGTGAAAGCCGTTCAACGACAAAACGATGTCAAAGGTGTCGTCTGCATAGGGGAGTGCTCCCACATCTCCCTGCCGGAAGGTTACATTTTTCAGGTGCAGGCAGTCAGCCTTTTCCCGTGCCTGCCTCATCATATCGGGCGAATAATCGAGACAGGTAATGTCCGCTTCCGGCATAGTCCGATAAACCGGCATGGTCAGAATCCCTGTTCCCACCGGCACTTCCAGCAGCTTGCCGGAGAAATGCTCCGGAATACCGGACATTGCCTTTTCCAGATGGGCGTCGTTTTTCGCCTTGTTCATTGCCCACACCAAGCGGCACACCGCTTTCCCGCTCAGAGTAGAGCAGGTGATCATGCCGTCATAAAAACTGTTTCCGCCCGTCATTCGGTACGCACCGCGAATAGCTTCTTTTCGTTCCATGGTTCTTCCTCCGTGTTTCAATCATCACACGACCGTTTCCGATCTCATTTTTTCAAAATGTCCACGATTTTCGCGAAGTCCTCCTTTGCCTCCTTGAAGATCGGCAGCATACAGTAGCAATGCACCATCTTCGGGCGGGCGGACACCGTATAGGGGACATTTGCCCGTTTGCAGGCTTCCTCAAAGTCCGGCAAAGCACCGTAGAGCACCTCGTCGGCAGAATAGAAGAAGTGAATATCGCCTACGCCGGTAAAATCTCCCCGAGAGCCAGAGAGCATATAGTCCGGCACATTCTCACAGCCGTGCCGCATGAACTTCTCCACCGTCACCATGAAGGCATAGTCGATGGAAACATCTCTTTCGTTCAATGCCTTCATCCGCGATTTTTCGCCATCGTTCCACGGCACTTCGCCGGGGGATACGGCGACGATGTGCCTCGGCTGCGGCAGCGGTTCGGGCTGCGCGTTGTTGTGCGCCGCAATGCCCAGTGCCAGCGCACCGCCGGAGGAAAAGCCGCAGGTACTGACGTTCCCGCCGCCGTACAGTGTAATCATTTTTCGATAACATTCGTACACCATCGCGTATGTTTCAGTAATGCAGTGTTCCATGCAGAGCGGGTAAAACGGAAACCACACATCACAGCCGGTCTCGCGGCAGAGCTTGCGCATCACAGGCAGGTCGCCCTTATCGGGGCCGATCACCATGCCGCCGCCAAAGAAATAGAGAATCGCGCGCTCGGACGGCTTCGGATGCTCTCGCACGATCAGGCAGGGAAAGCCGTTTACCGCAATCGTTTCATAATATACCTTGCGGTCGGTGGGCGTAAAAACGCCACGATGCCGGTTCTGCTTTTCAATTTCCTTTCGCAGTGCATCCTCCGGCAAGGCGAACGCCTTTTTCGCGCCGGAGAGCTTGTATACGCTGCGTAAGATAGATGCAAAGATACTCATGATTTAGCCCCCTCATTTCCGTGCCGTGATGCACAGCCAGCTTTTCTTTTTGTGTATCTGCACATCGTGAAAGCCCGCCTGCTCCAGATACGCCTTCAGCTCGGCGTCCTTGTAGATGGTCATGCCGCCGATGATCTCCGTCCACTTCTTGTCCTTGTCCGTATCGCCGTTGCTTTCGTTGCAAATGAGTAATTTCCCGCCGGGCTTCAGCACCCGGTAAACCTCCCGGAAGCACTGCGGCAGATCGGGCCAGAAATAGACGGTTTCAAAGGCTGTGACCGCATCGAACCAGTCCTTTGCGAAAATGATACGCTCCACGCTGCCCTGCCACACCACGCAGCGCCCCTCCTGAATTGCGGCTCGGTTGAGGCTTCGAGCCTTCTCCACACTGACGGGAGAATAGTCAATGCCCTTGACAATACCCTGTGGGTATTTTTTCAGCAGCCTTTTCATGTTCGCCCCGCCGCCGCAGCCGCAGTCCAGCACCTTGGCGTCCGGCGCAACATTCAGAAATTGAAGTCCCCACTGGGCCACAGGACTGTGACCCAGGTTCATCATGGCAACCATGATTTTCCCGCCAAGCCCCACAGGCTTTCTGGTGTTCTCAAAAAATGACATCTTATCACACCTCCGATTTCACACATTCCGCATAGGTCAGCGGGAAGGACGCCTTTAGAACAGCGCTTTTCCGCACCGCCCAGCCGTTTTGCCGTAGGAAACGCAGGTATTCCTTGCTCGTCCACTTGCTGTGGAGAGGGAAGCCTGCCATCCTCATAAAAAATGCCCTGACCATGCCGGAAAAAGAGTTTCCGGCATGGGTGAAGGTCGGCGCAATCAACACGCCGTCATCCTTCAGAACCCGCTTGATTTCTTGCAGGGCTTTCTCCGGCTGCGGCACGATGTGCAGTGCGTTTGACACGATCACCACATCAAAAGATTCATCCGCATAGGGCAGGCGGAACATATCCTGCACGGAAAAGTGCAGCTTCGCCGAGTGATTGTCCCGCTTGGCTTCCGCAATCATTTCCGCAGAAGCGTCCGTCGCCTCGATGTGTGCCGCCGCGTTTACGATATGTTTTGCGATTAGCCCCGTGCCGGTCGCCAGATCCAACACCGTTTTTGCTTTCACCACCGGCCGGATGTGCGCATACATCTCCTCATACGCTGCCAGATCCTTTCGCATAAAGCGGTCGTACCGACCGGCATTTTTGTCCCAGAAGTTCTTGTGTTCCAGCATCGCTATCATTCCTTTCGATGTTAGATTTGCCTAACCGATACGCACAGTCGCGTAGTTAGAGAGTACTAACCGTCGTATTTCGGAAAAGCCGCATCTCTGCGGCCTTCCGCTTATTTAAATAACTCCCTGCAAGCGCCGTACACCAGCGTTTCCAGCACCTGCGGGTACAGTTCTCCAATCTGCTCCTTGTGGGAAACAGTCAAGATCAGTCCCCGTACCGTGGCGGCAGCCAAAGAGATGCCGCGATTCGGCGCAAGGTCATATTTCTCCAAAAGTAGACGAATGTGCGTCTCGTCATCGTGGTAATGGACATTTTTGATGTCCTCCGGCAGTCTCTGCAAAAGCAGCTTCGCATCGTTTTCAATGAAAACCATGTCGCCGGTATCGGACAGCCGCCGGCAGACGGCAAGAACCGCCTTTGCCGCACGCTCCGACGGCGGCAAGCCGTTTGTTTCGCTCAGTGCATGGTCAGCCACTCCGTAAAGATCGGAGTGAACGTTCTCCAAAACCGCGAAGAAAAGCATTTCCTTGGATTCGTAGAATTTATAGAACGAGCCCTTTGAAATGCCGACCGCCTTCGTCAGCTGCTCTACGGAGGTTTTCTTCATCCCCAGCGTGACAGCACAATGTCTCGTTTCCTTCAGCAACGCCTTGCGGAGCTGCTCAGTTTCGTAATCGGTAAAAGCCAAGGTCGCACCCTCCCTGAAATATGACCATTTCGGTTCTTCTGGTCATATTATACCGCGCTTCTTTCTGGTTTGCAAGAGGTGCGGAGAAAAAAACGCTAATCAAAAGGGGGTGCAGTGTTACAGAAAGAGACGCTGGAATTCTGGTAACCGGTAATCGCTGTTGCCGCGGTAAAAGAAACTATATCGTAAATAGGGTAGAGGGAAAATAAATATTTTCGCCCCTCCCATTGAACCGTACGTACGGGTCTCGTATACGGCTCTACAATTTATATTCCAACTTTAACTAAGTAATAGGATAAGGGATTGAGCAGACCAGCTCCATCTTTTATCCTGTTTTCAAGTAAATCCTTGCTGATAATGAAATTCACCACGTTCATTCCGCTTCTTTTGTACCAACCCAGTCTCGAATTTGAAGCTTTAAATATTTCTTTATTGCTAAATCTGTTCTTATGTTTCCAGTTCAGATAGCTTAGATTCCGATAAATGGTTTTGGGTCTCTTCCATTGCTTCATGACAATTACTCTGATTTTATGTCTCAGCCATTCCCCGAGTTCTTTCACAAACTGTTTCATCTTTCCAATTCTGAAATAATTTATCCACCCTCGTACAATCTCGTTTACCCTTTTAATTGTAACTGCAAGTGGTCTCGCTACTGCTTTTCCTCTTTTCAGATATTCGCTCAGCTTCTTTTTCAGTTTCTTTTTCTTTTCATTGGTCGGTCTGACTTTCCATTCTGAACCATTCTATAGTATCGTAAAAATTTGTCTTTTAATACATACTTATCATTCCGAAATACAACCGTGACAGGCTTATCAAAATGTCCACGTTCTTTATAATATTCAATCATAGAATCAATTTTCTTTTCTGCTGGCCTATTCTTTTTAAAACATGGTGGAACTTCAATTTGATTTATAGGAATGCTTCTTATCCCATCAAAGTATTCTGGTTGTGTCGTTGTGATTTTTCTGTGCTTTTCATTTTCACTATTTCTAAGATAAATCTCTGCATTCTTTATATCCATTTCAATTTCATGCTTTTCTGATTCAGATAATTTCTCTGTAGCCGCAATATAAAAAGCACATTTTTCATCTTGCACACACCTTTTTCCTACATTTTCAACACAGTTAATATTATAGCACTTATTTTTCTTCTCTTTGTATATACAGGATATCTGAAGTAATAGATTGCTTGATTGTTGTCCTGTTCAAGTTCATTCAACACTTGCCAAAATGTCGTAGCAAATGCTGAAGAAAGCTGTCGAATCAAAAAGGGGCGTGGACAGTGCTTTGACTATCCACGCCCCTTTATCGGGCAAGAGTATTCGATTATGTAGACCTCCTTCTTGGGGAGGATGCTAAAAAGGATAATTTCCTCATAGGCGGCCATCTTTTACTCTTTTATTAGCTGTCTGTAACTGTTCTGTTCAAACATTGGAGAGATTTTCAGCAAGCATCATAAGGGCCAAAAAACTCTTTTTACTAACAGCATGTTCCATACGGCAGGCATCATCCATAGCGGTTTTTTCACCCACACCGAGGCTCGTCAATAAATCGCAAAAGATATTGTTACGAGTACACTCATCTGATTCATTTTCATTGACTCCCTTTGTCATACCTGTCTGCATTGTTTTCTGATTCCCGAAGCTCTATCGATGTACCGTCTGTGCTTCAGCCAAACGATAGAACAATCCCTTTTGATTCAGAAGTTCCTCCGGCGTTCCCGTCTCTGCGACGCGGCCCTGTTCCAGGACAACAACCTTATCGACGTTTGCAATCGTCCGCATACGGTGCGCAATAACCAGTACAGTTTTCCCCTGCAGCAACACGGACAGTGCCTGCTGAACCAAGTTCTCATTCTCCGCATCCATGGAAGCTGTGGCTTCGTCCAAAATAACTACCGGCGCATCCTTCAGGATCGCCCGGGCGATAGAGATACGCTGCCGCTCGCCTCCTGAAAGGGCGCAGCCATTCTCACCGATATTGCTGTAATAGCCGCCAGGCAGACGGGAAACAAACTCCTCGCACTGAGCTGCCCTGGCTGCCGCCAGCACTTCCTCATCTGTCGCCCCCGCCCGACCAAGGCGGATGTTCTCCATAACGGAATCGTCAAAAAGGGTCACATCCTGAAAGACGATGGCATAATTCTTAAACAGCGTTTCCGGCTCCACAGTCGTCACGTCCACGCCACCCAGCAGTACCTGACCGGTATCTGCATCCCAGAACCGGGCTGCCAGACGGGAAACAGTAGACTTTCCGCTGCCGGAAGGGCCTACAAGCGCAGTGATCTGCTCCTGTTTCGCTACAAAGGAAATCCCATTGAGTACAAGCTCATCATTGTACGAAAAAGAAACATCCTTAAACTCAATGTCGTACCCATTGTTCTTACAAACAGGCTGACCAGTCTGCTCCACTGTCGCTTCCATCTTCTTCGTCCGCTCAATGCTGACAAATGCAGAAAACAGTTCCGCCATCAGCATAAAGCAGGAACCAAAGGGTTCATAAACACGGCCTGCTACCAACAGATAAAGAATAAACATATTGACGGACAGCATATTTTGAGCTACCAACAGACCTCCAACCAGCAGAACTGCCACCAGCCCAAAGCGTACTGTCAGCTGCGCCAACGTCACAGCAGTACCTGGAGCCAGCTCATTACGAAACGCACACTTTACCACATAATCCAGTTTTTTCTCAACTCCATCCAGGTATTCCTGTTCCAGACCGGCGGAGCGAAGCTCCTGTATGGTATCCAGATATTCCTGCACCCCATCATAAGCGGCACGGTGAGCGTCATAATTGCGGCTTTCCGCTTTTGTCTGGGCCTTTCTGGCCGCTATCAAAATAAGCGTAGCTACCGGTACCGGCAGAACAATGCACAGCCCCATGCGCCAATCCATGATCAAAAGCCCCACGGACACAATCACAAACATAATGACTGTTCCAAAGAGACTGGGAACCGCATTGGAAAAAATTCTTTCCAGTTTAGAGCAGTCACCCATCATGGTTGTTGTCAGATCAGACAGATCACGCTGACCGAAAAATGCCAGTGGGAGCCGCCGCAGCTTTTCCGCCAGGGTAATTCTCCGGTTAGCGCTTTCTTCATAAGCCACTTTATAAGTCAGGTTATACTGAACCCATTGGGTTATGAAAATCAAAAGTAAGAGAACCGCCGCCATCAGAACTATCACTCCTGGCTGCATTGTCAGTCCAGTCTCCCCGCAGAGCCTGTTCAGAAGTCCCATGGTCACTAGCATCAAGAGGGAAATGGGAGCCATGATGCACAAATGTCCTATCGTAGTTGCCACAATCCCGTACTTTAATTCCCGTTCCCCCTGATCGCTTAATGCGAATAATTTCTTCAGCATGGTTTCACCTCCTCTTTCCGGTCAATCTTCCAGGCGATTGCCTGATTGTAATCTGCCCACATATGGGCATACTCGCCATTCTTACCAAGCAGTTCCTGATGCGTTCCCTGTTCTACCAGACGCCCTGCTTTCATTACCAGGATCTGATCCGCATCCTGAATGGTGGACAGCCGGTGCGCAATCATAATGACTGTTTTTCCCTTTGTCAGTTCCTTCAGGGCTGCCTGAATCTGTACCTCATTTTCCGGGTCGGCAAATGCCGTGACTTCATCCAGAATGATGACCGGTGCGTCCTTCAGAATTGCTCTGGCAATAGCCACCCGCTGTACTTCTCCTCCGGAAAGATAGACGCCTTTCCCACCCACGATGCTGTCAATGCCCTCCGGCAGCTTTGCCAGAATATCATCACACTGTGCCAGACGGGCTGCCCGCAGGATATCTTCCCGGCTGGCATTTTTGCAGCCGCCGCGGATATTTTCCTCCAGTGTTGTTTTCAGTAATTTGGGATTCTGGAAGACAAAAGCAATCTTTCCCATGACTTCCTGTCGGGAAATCTCAGAAAGTTCCACGCCGCCCAGCGTAATGCGCCCCTCCTGCACATCATAAAAGCGGGGGACCAGGGTCCCGATGGTGGTCTTGCCGGAGCCGGAATGTCCCACCAGTGCCGTAACGGTTCCGGCTTTTGCTGTAAAACTGACATCTGAAACCGCAGGCTGTTCGCCTGTGGGATAGGTAAAGGTCACATGCTCAAAGCAAATGTCGCTGCCCTGTGCCATTTGCGGCTCCTGTGCCTCTGACTGCTCTCTGGCAAGCAGAATTGTGTCAATCCGCCGCATAGATTCCATAGCCTGCATCTTATAGTTGCTCATGTACATGATCTTGTTGAGAACAGATGCGCATGCAGGTGCAAAAATCAGATAAAACAGGAAATTCTCTATAAAGGCAGTCAAATCTCCCGCCGAAGTCATGCCGATGAGTGCGGCAGGGATCAGCACAAGAAAAGCGGCATTGACCACAGTATTGAAGCCCACATATCCGGGCTTGCAGGCCATAGTAAAGGCCAGTGCGTCATCCCGATAAGCATTGATCGCTTCCTTGAAGCGCCGTATCGAATGTACCGACTGTCCAAATACCTTGATCACGGAGATTCCCCGGACATACTCCACCGCCTCGTGGTTCATTTCCTCCTGAGCGTCCTGATAGCGCTTCATGAAATTCATGGTTTTTTCGCCCATCATTGTCATCTGGCAGGCAAAGCTTGCAAGCATCAGAACGATCAGCGGAAGGCCAATGCGCCAGTCCATAGCCAGCATCAGCACAAGGCTGGCAACCGTCGTGACCTGAGCGCTCACCAGATCCGGCAGCTGATGGGCAAGGTAAGTCTCCATTTGGGCGCTGTTTTCATCAATGATTTTTCTTAGCTTACCGCTGGGATTTTCCTCAAAATACCCCATTGGCATCCTGGACAAATGACGGAGCGCTGCCATTTTTAAATTCTTTTCTGTATGAAAAGCTGCGGTATGGGAGCACATAAGTGCCGCAAAATTAATGATCAGCCCGGCCAGTTCCAGCGCCAATGCCCACACACCCCACTGCACCAGGGACGAGATAACAAAACCTCCTCCGGTCAGTCCGGTTAAAAGCGCACGGGCCGCAAAATAAACACACACAAACGGTCCCAGAAGGAACAAGGCGCTGATGCCGGACAACAACTGCGCAGCGCCCAGTAGGGGACGATGCCGTCCTGTAAACTCTAGCAGGCGCGGAATACCGGTTTTCTGCGGCTTCTTTGTCTGCGCATCCTCTCCAAATACCTTCTTCATATAAATCACTCCTCTCTCATCAAGCGGTATAAATTTCTTTACTTCCCCTGCGTGGATATGCAGAATATGGGTCGCACAGCGCAAGATCAGCTCCGGATCATGTGTCACGATCAGGGTACTGGCTGCCTGTTTATTGGCTGCACGGATCAGCTCCGCTGTCCGCAGCAGATTTTCTCCATCCTGACCGCTGGTCGGCTCATCATAAAGCATCAGTTTTCGCTTCATGCAAAGAGCTGTTCCCAGAGAAAGCCTTTGTTGCTGACCTCCGGAGAGGGAGCCAGGGTGACGGTTCTCCATACCATTTAAGCCCAGCGTTGTCAAAACCTCTTTGCCCTTTTCTTCTGACAGTGCCGGATTATTCAAGGTCAATTCACCCAATACCGTATCGCTGAACAGTTGATGTCCTGCCTCCTGCATGACCAGGTAGACCTGCTCCGGCAGCTTTTTATGTGCGATCTTCTTGCCGTCGATCCGTACTGTACCCGTATGCTTCAAAAGACCTGCCAAGCAAAGACTGAAAGTGGATTTCCCGGCACCGTTTTCTCCGATCACCGCTACGATTGCCCCTGACGGTATTTCTAAATGCGGCACATTCAGTACCTGGCGCATCTGGCGGCTAAACTGAAGCCCATCTATTTCCAGCCCGGTACTCTTTTGTTTTATCAGCCCCATATCGGGCCTCAGTTCATAAAGCTGCTCCTGCTTTACTGCCCTGAGTCCCAACGCTTTGCGCTTCTCCAGCGAAAGATCTGCCGCTGCTTCCGGCGTAAATTCCTGCCTGATCCGGCCATCCTCCAGCAGCACATAACGGTCAGCGATTCCCTCCAGATACCACAGCCGATGCTCTGAAATCAGCACAGTTCTTCCTTCATCTTTCATCATGCGGATCAACTTCTGCAGTTTTCGGATGCTCTCCATATCCAGATTAGAAGAAGGCTCATCCATAACGATGACCGACGGTAAAGCCGCATAAACGGAGCCACAGGCGATCTGCTGTTTCTCGCCGCCTGACAGTTCAAAAATATTCCGGTCCATCAGCTCCTGCAGGTTCAGACGATAGGACACCTCCTCCAGACGCTTCTTCATCTGCGGGCGGGGGACATTCTGATTTTCCAGATTAAAAGCCATCTCTCCGGTCGTATCCAGATGGAAAAACTGGGTACGGGGATTCTGGAAGACACTTCCCACAATCCGGGACGTTTGGGACAACGGTGTCTGCTGCATTTCCTGTCCGCCTACAAGGACATTCCCCTCCAGTTTCCCGGCATAAAAATGAGGGATAAGACCGTTTACCAGGCGAAGCATGGTCGTCTTCCCACATCCGCTTTTCCCACAAAGTACCACACATTCTCCGCGTGATGCCTGAAAGCTTACATCAGACAGCACCTGCATTTCATTTGCTTCCCCATTCTGATAAGAAAAGGAAACATGATTCAGTTTGATCAAAACATCTCCTCCCTTCCTCAGAAACAAAGATTCCAGAACAGCAGTCCGGCAGAGACAGCTATTATACACCAATCCAGAGCCTTCATCTGAACCTCCGCATAACTGGTTCGCGGCATATTTTTGTCAAACCCCCGCGCCATAACAGCAGCTGACATCTCATCCACGATAACCGAGCACTGCAGCAAAAAGGGAACCAGCATATATTCCATCATCTGCAGCGGACGACGAAGAACATTTTTCCATGTCAGCGCCATCCCTCTTAACCGGAGCGCCTGATTCACCATCTGCCATTCTTCCTGGATAGTCGGGACAAAACGGAGCATCACCGCCAGAGGAATGATGACCTCGTTTGGCAGATGCATCTGAGTAAATGCACTGATATATTCCCCAATCCTAGAAGTCTGTGTCACAATATAAAAGGCTGCAAACATCGGTAAAATAAACCGGCAGAAATGACATGCCAGCATGATGATATTCTGCAGTATCCCTGACAATCGCGGTGCTAGAAACAGATCGCATAAAAACATAACTGCAAAGATAAGACCGGTATAAAAAGCCCTCTTCCATTTCTGGCACAGAAGCGTTATCCCCACACACAGGGCAAGAAGGACAAATTCCTGCGGATGTGTCAGCCCGGAAAATGCCGAAAGGCAGGCGGCAATAAATACCGCCAGCTTACTTCTCGGATCCAAAAGACCACTGGAAATCTTTTCGCGGTTCACGCTGTAATACCGGCTTTCACAAAATGTTTTTTCAGGATCTTTCTTCCAAACAGACCGCCAAGTAATCCGCCCACCAAAGCCAAAGCAATCAGCACAAGAACAATCCAGCTGGGCGTCAGCTTATCCAGCGTTGCGATATATTCTTCTCCATAGTACCCTGCACAACTTTCTAAGAAGGCGTCCTTTGCCAGAATAAGGGCAAAGAAGGGACCCATAGAAGTCAGGTTGAACACACAGTAGCTGACTGCCAGAGCACCTGCAGATTTGCGTCTTTTTGCGGTAATGAGTTCAGCGATTAATCCCCATACAACTGCAAAAATCAGCGGATAAATGGTTGCCATGGACGTAATCAGCCCCACCAAGATCGCCAGCACCAGGATCGCACCGGTGCGCGGCACCTTGGTGGCATACAGCATATACACAGTTCCCAGTATGATGCCGGCAATCAACGGCGTTGCCAGAAAGAGGATTGGAACAATGGTCAGGACTGAAGACAACACCGTGAGCAGCACTAAATAAATTGCGCCAAAGGCGCCTGCGGTAATTAAATCCTTTGTTGTAAGTTTTGTTTTCATATGTATTTCTTTCCTTTCTGTATTTTGAGTTAGTCTATGCTAACTTAAACATATTACCATGTGAAAGATCCTTTTGCCACTCCGAAAAGCCATGCCTTCTGCAAAATGCTCCAAAAAGCCAAAAAATGACACCTCCATCCGGAAGGTGTCACTATGATTTTCTTCTACTTTTTTTCCTTTCGATAGGCACTTGGTCTGCAGCCTATCACCGCATGGAATGCCTCTGAAAATTTGCTTGGATTCTGATAACCCATTTCCAGCGCAATTTCGCTGATTTTTTTATCTGACTGGCGCAAAAGCTGTGCCGCCCGATGCATTTTGTAACTACGCAAATATGCGTAAGGTGATTCGCCATAAATTTGCCTGAATCCATCTTTTAACTGTGTCAGACTTAAATTGTGCTCCAATGCCAGTTCCTTCAGATTGGTCCGGTGTTCCATATCCTGTACCAGATGCTCCCTGACATGCTTGATCCGCTCCACAGTCACTCCCGAAATATAGTCCTGGTTCTCCTCAAAAAGAGTTTGTCTGAATTGGAAATGATAAAGGAGCTCCAAAATCTTCAGTCGCAAAAAGGGCAGAGACGGACGATCCAGATGTGTATACAGTTCCTGATATACATGCTCTATTTCCGCATTGCGGCGAAATACCGGGGATCTTGATTCAAGAGAATATTTCTCTGTGATTGCCTCCGCACTGATTTGAAAGGCCTGAAGCTCCGGTACATCCTTCATGACCTCCGGAAACAAAATAATAGTGGACCCATAAAAGTAGTTCAAGGGGAAGGAAGACGCGATTGGCGGGTGCATCTGGCTGTTCAGGGTAATATCGCCTTCTCCCAAATAGAGATAATTCCGGCTGTCAAACGCACATTCAAACCGCCCCTTCCGGCAATGATTGATCCCGATTACATTCTGCTTTTCACCGCTTCGGAAACAGCTCTCAGAAGAAAAATCTACAACCATGAGCTGTACTCCCGGAAAAATGTCATACAGCCACATATCGGCGGTGCCATCCTTTACCTGAAAATCCACATAGGTCACAAAGGATTCCTTCCCCGGTATTTTTTTGTCCTGTCTTAAATAATTCAATTTCTCCATGGCTGACGCATCTCCTATGACAAAGCTGAATGGCAGTTTATATCTATCCTATTTTCTCAGTATTACCAGCTTGTTAGAAAGGTTTTTAACAGGCTGTATCCATCCCAGCAACTTATAGACAGGATACAGTTCCTTCATCCCTTCGACCAAACTCACATCCTCGATCCATGTAAGCCCCGACACTATGCTCTCCAGTTCCTTACCGCTTTTCAGGCCCCAGGTAAAGCGAGCCTGTCCATTATCCAGCCGGTAGACCCGTGTATCCAGGCCACAGGCGATATTAACAACAGTTGCATCCGGATGTTCCTCTAAAAAGGCACCCACCATCTGATCCAACAGAATGGTGCGGGCAATCACACCGCTGCTCATGGCAGCATCCTTCTCCGCCTTGGAAAAGTCATAGTCCAGCTGCTTCACGATCTCTATAGCCTTCGCATCATAAAATTTATGTTCCTTCTTCTGAGAATGGGCCGCCCGGGCAAACAGAGTCTGCAGCATGGTTTCCGGGACACCATGAATCTTTACTTTTTCCATATCTGTCATGTATGAGTGCCCCCTTATGGTTAGCTAAAACTAATCATAGTTTACAACACCAACCTGGAAAAGTCAATTTGTATTCCTTGTGTAGCTAGGGCCATGATGGATCACACCATGAATGGAGGTTCAGCCGTGGCCTTTTTCTGTTTTTCTTTGCGGATACAGCCATTTTTCCACCTTCTAATTGTAGTATTAGTAGAGGGAGAAATAGAAGGTAGGGTTTCGATAGCAAGCGAGTACCCGCTTGCGATTTTTCGGATTTTCAGGTCCATTGCCCGAAAATGAAAAATGCTTGTTGGTATAATCCCAAACCCTTGCGGGATATGTACCCTTTCCATAGCTGCTACAAATTCACTGACTGTTGTGGATTCAATCAAATAGTATCCCATGATGAACCCTGGTAACATATGTGTGTAAATGCCAATAGCTGCACCCAAGACAAAATTCCATGTTCCAGTTAACAATGGCAATACCGTCAGCTCTAACGCAAATAAGACAGCATACATCGCGGAGAATTTCAGAACGCTTTTCCATCGTTTCGATAAGAGCAGCAAGCACATAGGGAACGCCATCAGGCAGGGCCGTATAACAGTCATAATTCCGCCTGTTCCTCCTGCCACCATAATGGTACTGACGGTAACAGTAAGAAAAATTTTAGTGCGTGGGTCTATTGGGATGATTGCCTTTTTTTCAAAAGGTAATCCTGTGGTTTCTGCCATCATACAATGCCTGCTTTTTCAAAATGTTTCTTCAATACGGCCTTACCAAGTAATGCACCCAGGATGCCGCCGAGGAATGTAACAACAAACAGAACTGGGAACATCCAACCAGGCGTATAAGACATCAGCGTATCGACATACTCCTGCCCATAACTGCTGACAAGAGAATCAAAGAACTCGGTACGGGTCAGAAACATCCGGCTCACAAAACCCATAATCCACAGGGAAAATACACCGTTACCCAACAGGGTGAATTTCCAGCTTTTATATTTGCCAGATTTCATAATAAGGTCAGCCGCAACACCGAAAACAATACCGAAAATTAAAACCAAGACGCCGCTGCCGATCAGCATATTCAGCAATCCAAGGATAATGCCAGACAGTGTTACCATGCCAAACTTTTTTACCTTTGTAAGATACAGCATAAAAGGGATGCCGCAAATAATCGGGCAAACCAGCCCAAGCAGGGGAATGAAAATTGGTATATATCCCAACATCATACCTGCAAAGAACAAAACAAAGTAGATGGCTGTGAAGATACCAACATTGATTAGGTCTTTTGCCTGTAACTTATTCTTTTCCATAGGTATTCCTCCAAAGGTTAGCACAATCTAACCCATTCTGTAAAAATTTGTGCAGAACGATTCTGCACATCTATACTATACAAGAATCAGAACATCAGCGCCACTCTGAACGGTTCAAAATCGCTCCAAATGGTTTTGGGTTTTATCTAAGCTCGACATTCCCCAATATCTGTTCTTAAATAATGTTGTCATTCCATACCCTAAACTTCATAATATTCACCTTCAATTAATCTCTTCTTACTTGCCACAATAATACTCCATTAAATCAAAACATTTTTCTATTATCTAGACATCGGATATTTTTTTATTATGCCGCAAACATTTCCTTTCTACGCTCCACATCAGTTTCTTTGTTTTTTAGTTTTCATTTTGTTTCCCGCTTTCCTGCTCGTTTTATAATCTATCCGATCAAAGGCTCTTCTTGTCTTTTTTCTCCTTCCGCCAGCCTGAACATAAAAAAAGACACCAAAAAACAATTCTTTGCTTTTGATGTCATTTCTGTCTTTTCAGGCTGGCGCCTGAACCAATATTACAGAAGCCCGAACGGACTTCTTCGGTGCGTTTTGCACAATCTGTTTTCAAATCCCGGACCACTCCGGGATTTGAAATTTCTTATTCAGAATATTTCCTGAATGAAACTGTTTACACATTTATCATAGCACCAGATTTTGTTTGCGTCAACATTTCAAGCACAATATATAGATAATATCTGTTAATTAGATGCAAATTTCTGTGCTAAATAATTCATTCAAGTTATGCTGTATCATTGCTCTGTTTTTCAACCGAAGCTTTCAATTTCTGAAAAGCCTCTTCGCTGATTGCATGTTCTATCCGACAGGCATCCCTTTCTGCGGTTTCCCGATCAACCCCGACAGCTACAAGCTGCTCCGTAAAGAACTGATGGCGTTCATAAATTTTCTCAGCAACCTCCCGCCCGTCTTCGGTCAGATGGAAATATCCATCTTCATCCACGGTCAGAAAACCGCCATTCTTTAACACGCCTACTGCATGGCTGATACTCGGTTTACTGAATCCCATGTGCCGGGCAAGATCAACGGAACGAACCATGACTTTTTTCTTTTGCAATACAAGGACTGCTTCTAAATAGTCCTCGCCCGACGCATAAATCTTCATTTCTGCCTCCCTTACTGTGCCAGTTTCCAGCCGATAGCCTCCTGTCTTGCGGATACGAAATCCGCATACAGGCCCTTCTGCTGGATCAGCTCTGCATGAGTGCCGCTCTGGACGATATGGGAATCATCCAATACCAATATCTGATCCGCGCCCCGGACGGTTTTCAGGCGGTGGGCGATCATAATAATGGTCTTGTCGTGCGTCAATTCCGCAATCGCCCGCTGCAATTCTTCTTCATTTTCCGGGTCAACGCTGCTTGTGGCTTCATCCAGAATGATAATCGGGGCGTTTTTCAGTATGGCACGGGCAATAGAAATGCGCTGCTTCTCACCGCCGGACAGGGTTCCGCCGCCCTCCCCGATCAACGTATCATACCCATCGGGCAGGGCGGAAATAAATTCATGGCAGCAAGCCTTTTTCGCCGCCTCTATGACCTGTTCGTGCGTGGCGTCCGGACAGCCGAATTTGATGTTGTTCTCAATAGAATCGGCAAACAGATACACGTTCTGGAATACCATGCTGATATTCTTCATCAGGCTGTCCAGCTTGAAATCCCGCACATCTTTGCCGCCAACCGTAATCCTCCCGGCGTCTACATCCCAAAACCGGGCAATTAAGTTGCACATAGTCGTCTTGCCAGAACCGGACGGGCCGACAATGGCAGTGGTCGTTCCGGCAGGGATCGTAAAGCTGACATGATCCAGAATTTTTCGGTCTGCGTGGCCCAGACCACCTTCTCTGTCTGCTCCGCAGCCATTCACCTTGTAGGAAAAGTCCACGTTATCAAATACGATTTCCGAGGATGCCGGAACCACATCCGCCCCCTTTTCATTCATGACCGGCGTATCGTCAATAGAGTTTGCCGTATCCATAGAAGCCGCCAGCATTTGCAGCAGGGAGGCCATGTTTCCGGCGTTTTCCAGATCATTGAACACCATAAAGGAAGCGACCACCAAAATCACGCCATAGGCCAATGACAGGGAAGCGTTCAGCCAGAAGTAAATGGAGGCCAGGGGCAGCAAAACACTGAACACCCGGACAACAACCTGTTTCAGGGCATCATAGGGGACACTGGCTTTTGTCAATTTCAGATTGTCCCGGCAGCTTGCCTTGATTGCGCTGTCAATGGACTGTGTGCTGTCCTTCTCCATACCGAAGGCTTTCACGATCCCCATCCCCTGGATATACTCCAGGACGGATTCCACAAGGCTTTCCTGTGTATGCTGCCGTACTCCGCTTAAGCACGCAGATTTACGGAGCGCAAGCTCCGCCGCTACAAGATAAAGCAGGACGCCAATAGCGGCAATCAGACCGATCCTCCAGTCAAAAACCAGCAGGACGATGACAAGCGCCACCGAATTGAAAAATCCGCCCAACACAGATACCAGCACACGCGCCGCCGAATTTTCCACATCCCCTAACGTGGTGGTAACGATAGCGGTAATGTTCCCGATACTGTTCTTGTTAAAATATCCCATCGGAATGTAACGTAGCCGGTCTCCGATATGGATACGCTTTTCCGCTACCATACAGTAGCCGGTTTCCGTCTGCTCCATCGTGGAGAAATAGGTCGTGATGATCCTTCCAACCAGGGAAACAGCCATGATGCCCAAAGAAATCCAGATAAACCGTCTGTCCCGGTTATCGGATACCAGCGCCTCCACCACGATAAAGAGGGCGGCAAACTGTAAAGCTGCAAACAGGCCGGAGAGGAACGCAAACAGCAGGGATTTTTTCAGCAGTCCCTCTTTGCTGCCAGCAAACGCAATAATTTTTTTCAATGTTCCATACATTTGACAACACCCCCTTACATCTGATCCTTTGCGCCGATATGCGCCTGCCACATATCCCGGTAAAGGGGACAGGTTTCCAGTAACTTATCATGCGTTCCCTGGGCATGGATAGTTCCGTCCTTCACAACCACGATATTATCTGTATTGATGATGGTAGACAGCCGGTGGGCAATCACGATCAGCGTCTTGCCTGCCGTCAGGGCGGAGATTGCTTTCTGCACGACTGCCTCATTCTCCGGGTCAATGTAGGCGGTCGCCTCGTCCAAAATCACCACCGGTGCGCCTTTCAGCATGGCGCGTGCAATAGCGATCCTCTGACGTTCACCGCCGGAAAGATGGGAACCGGCGCTGCCGACAACGGTATCATACCCTTGATCCAGCTTACGGATAAAGGTGTCACAGCCACTTTGTTTTGCTGCCTGCTCCACCTCCGCATCTGTGGCGTCCGGCCTGCCCATGCGGATATTTTCCCGGATGCTGCGGTTAAACAGGTAATTATCCTGCGATACATAGGAAATCTGGGCGGCAATTTCAGACAGCGGTATCTCCTTCAGTTCATGGCCGCCCAGGGTAATACTGCCAGACGTAACATCCCAATACCCAGCGATCAGCTTCGCCACGGTAGATTTGCCGGAACCGGACGGTCCTACAAGGGCGGTCATGGTTCCCGGCTGGATGGAAAGGCTCACATCATGCAACACTTCGTTTTCCCCATCATAGGAAAAGGAAACATGGTCGAGTCCGATACTGGTATCTGCCAGATTTACCGGCGTATCTTTATGATCCAGTTCTTCCGCGTTCAATAGCTGGCTGATTTCCTCCACATTGGTTCCCAGTACAGCCAGGTCATCCGTAAAGGTAAAGACGGACATGATCGGCCCCACAAGCCCCAGGGAGAAAATCACAATGGAGAGGAACGCAGATAATTCCAGGCTGCCGGACAGCCAGAAGGCAAACCCACAAGGCAGCACACAGATCAGCACTGAGGGAAGGATCGCATTGTAGGCACTCATGGTTTTCTGGTTTTCCCGCATCCATTCCACATAGTAATTCGCATTGTAATTCACGGCGTCCGAATATTTCTTGTATGAACCGGCCGACTGGCTGAACGCCTTGACAACTTCAATCCCGCCGATATATTCCACAATGGCGTTCGCCATATCTTTCCCGGCTTTGACCGCGCCCTCCCATTTCTTTGGGTAACTCATCATACCGACAGACATTACGGCAAGACCGACTACCAGCGTAACAAGGGACAACAGCGCCATGCGCCAGTCCATAATGAAAAGATACACGACAATTACCACCGGAACCAGGATGTTTGCGGTCATCTCCGGGATGAGATGTGCAAACGTGGATTCCATCCCTTCCACCCGGTCAACAATCGTTGTTTTATACTGACCGGACGGAGTATCCAGGATCGTCCCCATCGGAACGCGGGCCAGTTTTCCTGTCAGCCTCCACCGGATATCCCGCAGCGTGTAATAGGCCGCTGTATGGGAAATAGTCGTTGACAGACTGGAAAACAGCACTTTCCCTAGGTAGCCGCAAAGTGCGACCATGCAACCTGTCACATAACGGGAAAAATCCTGCTCCCCGTCCAACATCATTGTGACGATATGCGCCACAATGAAATAAGGCACCATCTGACAGGCAACGCCCAAAACCGCAAGGACGACGCTGCCGATGAATTTCCCGTGATACGGTTTGCCCCAGCCCAATAAAACACTTATTGGCGACGCTTTCTTTTCTTCCTTCATTTTTCAGATACCCCCTTTATGAAGTATTCTCTTATTTTTCTGAGGCCATCTTCATCCATTCCGTACTGGTCAATAATCGAACCATCCTCAAGATGAATGATGTCCGTACAGCAATCTAAAATCAGTTCCAGGTCATGGGTAATGACATACACAGTGATTCCGGCATCCTTGACCTGCCGTAATACATTTGCAACCTCTTTCATATGCCTGTAATCAAGGCCGCTGGTCGGTTCATCAAAAAACAGGATCGAGCGTTTTGAAGCGATTACCGAAGCAATCGCAACCCTTTGTTTCTGGCCTCCGGACAGGGACATGGGATGCCTTTCCTTAAAATCCAGTAAATCTAACCGACTTAGGATTTCTTCTGCCCGCTTCTGGTTTGCTTCCTCCATACTGATCAGCACTTCATCAAGGACCGACTCGGTGAAAAGCTGATGATTTACCTCCTGCATGACCATATAGCAGGTATTCAGCCGGTCTTTCGGACGGTATTTCTTTCCGTTCCAGACAATCTCCCCACAGCGCTTCTCCAAGCCGCAGAAACAGCGTGAAAAAGTGGATTTCCCGGCGCCGTTATTCCCGATAATTCCAACGATCCGGTTCGTAGGGATTTCACAATCCATGATATGTAAGGTTTCCGGTTCGTTTTTATAGGCAAAGTGGAAATTACGAAGCGCAAGGGCGGTCTTTTCCTGCTGCGGTAAAACCGGAGGCAGGAGACGCTCCAAAGCAAACGTGCGCAGTCCCATATCGGAACGCTGCTGCTCCGTGAGCTGCTCAAATTCTGCCGCAGAATAATCATGACTCACCTGCCCGTCTGCCAGATAGATAAACCGATCCGCTAGACCGCGAAGATAATAAAGCCGATGTTCCGATACAATGATTGTTTTCCCCTGCGATTTCCAAAACGCAAGAATCTTTCTCAAATCAAGGATGGAAGCCGTATCCAGGTTAGATGAGGGTTCGTCCATAACGAGAACATCCGGTTCCATAATGGATACCCCGGCACAGGCAATCTTTTGTTTCTCCCCGCCAGATAAGTGGAAGATATTACGGTCCATCAGCTTCTCCAGCCGGAAGTCCCGAACCGTTTTTGCCAGCCGTTCCCGGATGTCTTTTTCTGGCTGTCCAAGATTTTCGCAGCCAAATGTAATTTCACTGGTGGTATCCACATTGAAAAACTGGGACCGGGGGTTTTGAAACACGCTGCCCACAACTGCAGCTGTATCGTAAAGGGGCTGTTCGGAAACCTTGGCTCCATTTACCCATACTTCTCCCGTCATCTTTCCCTCATAATAATGGGGGATCAGTCCATTAATCAGGCGGGTGACCGTAGTTTTTCCACACCCACTTTCACCGCAAAGGACAACAAACTGACCATCCTCTATATTTAGATCAATATCCCGAACACCGCCGGTATTTTCATTCTCTTCTCCATAAGAAAATGAAATATGGTCAATCTTTATCATAAGCTCACCCCCTTAAAAAGAAAAATACTGTCCCAGCAAAAACAGAGCGAAACATAAAGCACAGAGCAGGATCGCAATCATGTCCTGAACATGAAAACCAATCTGACATACGTTAGTCCGTTTGACCGGAGCGCCAAGCCCCCGCGTCAGTGCAGCGGCGGAAAGTTCATCTCCGATTTTCACAACAGACACCATCAGCGGTACAAGACGGTATTCCACCATCAAAAATGGATTTTTCCCTCCAAACCGGATACCCCTCATTTTCATTGCATCACTGATCGCCTGGTATTCTTCGCTGATCGTAGGGAAAAAACGAAAAATAACAGACAAAGGGATGACGATTTTCTCTGTCAGGTGCATACGTTCCATCGAACCGATAAACTCACTGACTGAGGTGGAGGAAAGCAGCCAGGCCCCCGTCATAATACCAGGGGCAAACCGCGTCATAATGGATGTCATCGCCAAAACCACAAAGGACAGCAGATTGCTTAATGTCGTCAGCGCTATGCGTTCCAGTGCAAAGCAGGCGAGATATAAAAGCAGGTATTTGCCTGCCGTTTTGAAGCGGCGTTCCGACAGGATCAGCACAAAGGGGATTAGGCTTAACACAGGTTTTACAAAATTCATAATCCCTTCGTTGCTGGTGCTGAACATCAATGTAGTAACCGTCAACAGCAAAATCAACTTCGTACGCGGGTCGAGCCGGATTCCTTTCCTTTTGTCCGTTGTGGCGGAAAAGGATACCCCCTCCATTATGCGATGCCCGCTTTCGCAAAATGTTTTTTCAGAAGCGTTTTTCCAAGCAGTCCGCCCAAAATGGCAAAGACAAAAATCCCGGCAACCACAAGGATAATGCTCCACATCGGCATAACCGCCATTACCCGGTCGGCATATTCCTCCCCGAAGCTGGCGGCAAAGCTGGCCCAGGAGTCCTCGACCATAAAATACATCGGAATATATGTACCTACCATCCACAGGCTAAATACAGCATAACCAAGGATGCTTTTCTTTGCACTTTTATAGTCGCCGGATTTCAAAATGAGATCCCCAAGCAGGCCGAAAATCAGTCCCATAGGAACACCCCAAAATCCCATGCCGGTAAGTCCCATCAGCAGGCCGCTCAAAACACCCATGATTGTAACCATGCCGAATTTCTTAACCCTTGTGAGGAACAGCATGAAAGGGATACCGGTAATCAGCGACCACAGACTTCCGAGAACAGGAAGAAAGATCGGGACAAACCCAATCGGAATGGCGACACAGCAGCCAATGACAAAGTAAAGAACCGTGAACAGACCAAGGTTAATGAGGTCTTTTGCTTGTAACTTGTTATTCATGATGAATACCTCCACATTCGTTTTCCAGTTAGCATCTTCTAACCTTTTATAGGATAGCATAGTACCGGCTGATTCTCTACAACCAATCATCTTTTTAGCTCCAAACAGCACCGAGTTTTTCTGTTGACTGACTTTGACTGTGATTTTATAATAGAAGTGCAAGGCTCAAACAGAGCGGTTAACAGACCAAATGACAGGAGTTAGAAAATGAAGATAGATGAAATTATCAAGAAAAGCATTGAAATTCCAGGTATATCTATAAAACGGGGCGAATTTAGCGCAGAACTCATTCTAAAGGAGAGAGACGGGAAAGGTTCCATGACTTTTTTTCCTCTGTTCCCAGGAGTTACATTGGCTTATATTTTTGTGAATTCTCCCGCCTGGACAGCCCCAGACTTTCACGATAATGGCTCCATGGAAACAGGACCATTGCTCTTAAATTACTGTGTAACAGGACGATGCGAACTCATCCTGAATAACGGGAACTTTGTGTATGTGAAAGATGGGGAGATATCCTTAACCGAACGATTCGCCAGACATCAATACGTTTATCCCCGCCGAATCTATGAAGGAATTGAGTTTTTTGTGGATATGGATACCGTAAATGCTCAAAGCTCCTGGGTAGAGGCTGAATTTGATATTGATTTCCACAGACTCAGAGATCTTTACTGCCCGGATGGGGGTACTTATATTGCGTCGGTTACTACTGAGATAGAAGAAGTCTTAAAAAAGCTGTGGTCATTACTGGATATTTCTGTTCCGCTGGCAATCCCACAAATGAAAATCTATACCCTTGCCCTGTTTTCACTGCTTCAAAATCTGAAAGAAATACCACCTTCCCAAGCCTGCACATTCTTCACAGAAACACAGGTAGACATTGCAAAACGTGTGGAAAAAATCATCACTTCTGATCTGCGCCAACACCATCCCGCGTGGGAACTGGCTGCACAGTTTTCCGTCAGTGAAACCAGCCTGAAGAACTACTTTCGGGGAGTTTATGGTCAAAATATATCAATTTATTTACGTGAAGTTCGTATGCAACGAGCTGCTGAATTACTCACTACTACAAACTTATCTGTATCGGAAATTGCAGAACAAGTTGGTTATTTGAATCAAAGCAAGTTTTCTTCGGCATTTAAGAAGCAGTTCAACGCTTCGCCATTAGAATTTAAGCGCCGCAAAAATTTAGAGAGAAATACTTCCAACTGACGGGTTCTAACATTTTTCACAATAAATAGTTTTATTAGAAACTCATGACAAATGAAGTCAGAGTCATTTCTTATATTATAGGAAGTGACTCTGATTATTATAATTTACACCACTTTACAACTTTTTCATAAAAAAATATCGCACAGGGCTTTCTGATGTATAATGAATTTGCTGAAAACATTACAAAGGAAAGTGACCCTGTACGACAAAAGCATTATACAACGAAAAAACTCTGATTGGTAGACTTCATCAATATTTTTTGATTTATTTTGAAACTTTTTCTGTTCCGACAGCAGATACCTTATTTTTGCTGATATTATCCATACTGGCCTTAGAATCCGCACATTCCATCCGGTTTCTATATCAGCATTTTTTATCCAGAATAACGGAGAAATCACTGAATGTATTTTATTATGCGTGTTCCTATGCAAAGGTTGATTATTCCAGATTTATGAATACTACTGTCAGGATTGTTTTGAAGCTGATACCGGATTCATTGCAGACGCAGCCTGTATTTCTGTGCGTGGATGATACGATGGTATCTAAATTTGGCACAAAATTTGAAAATGTTTCAAAACTGTTTGACCATGCCGCACACAACGGTTCCAACTATCTGAATGGACACTGCTTTGTGAGTGTCATGCTCTGCGTACCTGTCTGGAATGGGGATAAAGTATATTATCTTTCCGTTCCTCTTGGCTATCGTATATGGCAGAAAAAAGAGTCTAAACTGGAACTGGCAGCCTCCATGATCCGGCAGGTTATGCCTGAATTTCACAGCAAAGATCATGTCATCATCCTTTGTGACAGCTGGTATACAAAACAGAACCTGATATCCATCGTTGATGAATATCCGAATCTGGATCTGATTGGCAGTGCAAGGATTGATTCTGTCATGTATGATCTTGCACCTGCACGGACCGGTCATCGGGGATGTCCTGCCAAACATGGAAAACGTCTTTCTGTTGAAACAGAGTTTGCGTTTTCCAATGAAAAGACCGGTGATTATTATACCGGTGTCCGCCGGGTTCTCACTAAGATCTTCGGCAACAAGGAAGTCCTTGCCTATGTCACTTCCACAGAAAAAGAACATGGTACAAAACGACTGTTTTTCAGTACCATTTTCCCGGAAGATCTGCAGATTTTCTGTGCATGGCAGGAAAAAGCACCATTGAATCAGACCGGAAGTGACCGTATGAAATACATTCCACTGTTGCTATATTCGTTTCGCTGGAATATTGAAACAAGCTACTATGAACAGAAAACGTTCTGGTCTTTTTGTAACTATATGGTGAGAAGCTGCAAAGGGATTGAAATGCTGGTCAAATCTGATTAACATCAGTTACTGCGCCATGAAGATTCTACCCTATCAGAACGAACGTGGCGATAAAAATACCTGTCTGGAATTTCATCCTACAAATTCCAAACAGGTATCGTATGTTTTATCTCTTATTATTCTTTAGACTCCATATCATATCCGCCAATCATCAGATCAATGCCACAATTCCCCCGACAATCACTGCCAGCGGCAGACTCATTACCAGACTGAGGAAGAACCACTTCCAGTGGAATGCATAATCATGATACGCTTCTGTCATATCCTCTGTTCCCGGAATCACCCACCATGTTCCATGACAGAACCAGATACTGTCGATCACCAGTGCATCAAACAATGAAAATGCGTTAAAAAATATATAAGACTGTATGAATCCTGCCCCAAATGTATACTGCTTATTCACTCCACAGGTAATCACAATACTCAACACGATCATTCCAATCAGTCCAATAACTTTGTTCCTTTTCGCATTTGCATTCATCTCTTCCTGTGTTGTAATTCCTCTCTCAATTGCACGTTTCTGAATTGCCGGCGGATAATTATAAAGCTGCTTCCTTGCCCCCTGCACTTTGAACAACCCCAGCATGAAAACCGAATATACCAGACTATAAACAATTGCTTCTACTACTATCTTTGCTGCCATCTTATTCACTTCTCCCTTCCTTACTTCTCTTTACTTTTCATCCTGTATAACCATATAGTTGTATATACATTCGAATATCATATCGACATTCGTCTCAAACACCTCATCAATGAAAGTATCTCTGTTCTGTGCCATGCTGTAAATGGTTTTGAAAAAATTAATGATAATCCGGATATCAAGGTCCGGGCGGATACCATCTATACAGGCCAGATACTGCTGCACTTCCAGTTCATCGTGTTCCTTGCTGAACAATCCGTCTTTTGTCCTGTGCGATTTTAACCATACCCAGTCATCCAGCGTAAATTCCATTAAAATATTATTTTCTTTCCGGAATGATTCCCGGAAAATCCGGACTGCCTGTTCCAGAGTAAGTTTTCCATAAGATTTCACTCCTGAAATCATCTGCTCCTTCCAGACTTTCTCCTGTTCTTCGATCAAGGCTGACACATATGTTTCCTTTGATTCAAAGAAATGATAAAAGGTTCCTGTTGCAATCTCTGCTCTTTCTGCAATCAGGGATACTTTCATCTTCTTCAATCCTACTTCACGGATCAGATCATAGCCAATCGTAAGCAGACTGTTTCGAATTACTTTTCGCTGTTCTTCTGTAAAATTGGCCGGCATTTTATTCCCCCTATCATATACGCCAGTGAATATTTTATTATTTTATTCACTGCAATAAATATACCACTGGAAAGAACTCCAGACAAGTATTACTATATTTTATGAGAAAAATTATCTTTTTCCTATACATGGTAGAGTAGGCGGATGAAATTTTCATCCGCCCCTCATCAAACCGTGCATGAGGTTCTCCCTCACACGGCTTTCCGACATTCTTCTTTCTACAGCATTACGTCATGCTCTAGCCATTTTCTTTAATCCTTTTTCATAAATGCTATTTCTTACAAATCCCACCTTTGACATACGATTACGTCTCTGGTGTTTCTTGTTATACCATCTTGTAAAAGTGCAAATAATGTACCAGTCTAGAGCCTGCATCCACTTTTCGTTTCTCTTGGTCGAATAATAATTCTTCCATCCTGTGATTTTCGGATTCAGATTCTTTATTAAATCCTCTTCCTTTGCAACTAGCAGACTTCGTCTATTTACATTCCTCTTGACTTCGGCTTTCATTTTCTTCATGGCTTTTCTGTTTGGGTACTGATACGTTTCCTTGTACAGTTGTCCTTTGCGTGTTTCCGTTGTCATTCTTCTGTGGTGCATTCCGAGAAAGTCAAATCCCTCTTTTCCGTCCCACATGCTGACTATCTTTGTTTTCACTGGATGTAGCTTTAAATCCAGTTTTACCATGATATACTGCAATAAATTCAGTGCGTGATTTGCACTTTTCTTATTCTTGCAAATGATTACCGTATAACTGTTATATTTTGTTATCAAATTCTCTGTAAACCCTTGAAAACACTGGATTTGTCGCAGGTGAGCTTTCCCTTATTGTTTCCCTTGTGTTATATCTTCCCATATAAGTTTACGAACTCTGATAAGGGAAAATACAAGGGCAAGAAAATTATATAAAACAGTATAACACAAAATAAAAGTGACATGGTGAACTGATTGAAATGCTTCTGATTTTTGAAACTGATGATTGAGCGATAAGGAGATAAGATACGATGAGAACAATATTTGCAGAATACAATCCACAGTGCAACAGTATTGATGTTTATACCAGTGCAGGCTATATGCTTCGCATTGACTGTTGGGAAGCAGAAAAGAATTTAAGAACCACACCCGGATCAGATTGTGCTTTGACGTTTCTTGCAATTGATGAACCATTAGAATATGCAAGGTTATATCTTGATGGAAATTTGCAGATGTGGGTAGATGCAGAAGATTCTTTAGAACTTTAATAGTTAAAAGGCATAGGGTAGATATTCGTAGCAGCAGACATTGTAGGAATATGTATAAACTGGCATGTATGCGGTGCTGTGGGAAAGAATCTGTCCTTATCTGCCTGATAGAGCGAGTCGGTGGCAGTCTTATCCGCTCATCTATGAGCCGTTTTTCATCCTCCGTGACATAAAAATTCATCTAGATATTCCGTTTTCGGTTCGCCATGCACTGTCTCCGTTCTTCATAAGAGTTTGGGATTATCCTAACAAGCATTCTTCATTTTCGGGCAAGAAACCTGAAAATACGAAAAATCGCAAGCGTGTATTCGCTTGCTGTGCTTTCCATCGAAGCCTTACCTTCTATTTTCTATCTACTAAATACTACAATCTGGAAAATGGTAAAATGGCTGTATCCGAAAAGGAAAATAGAAAAATGCCACGACTGAACCTCCGTTATAGAGTGATCTGTCGTGGCATTGCATTGTGAATTTATTTTTGCTGAGCCATTTTCCGATACTCAATGGGCAGGAGTCCCGTACTCTTACGAAACAATTCCGCAAACCGGCTAGAAGTAGAGTAGCCGATCATTTCCGCAATCTGTCCTATCGTGAAATCCGTATCGATCAGCAAATGCTCTGCCTGGCTCATGCGGCGCTGTTGAATATACTCTGTGATCGTGCAGCCTTGCAGCTGCTTAAAAGATGTTTTCAGCTTAGTGGTTCCCATACAGGCGATTTTTGCAAGCCGTTCTAATGGAATATCAAAAGCATAGTGGTCATTGAGATAAGCAATCACATTTTTCAGTTGCGCCACATCCTGCTCGGACAAACGCTTCTCTTTACGGGACAGAATTTTTTTCTGTTCTTCCACCACAAGGGATACGGCCTCGGCCACTTTCGCTTCATAAAATAGTCCTGCGGCAATCCCATCCCCACGGTAGACCTTTACCTCATGGAGCAGCTTTGCCATAGCCGGGAAGTCTGTGGTCTGATCAACCTGCCGGAAAGCTGCAAGTGGGCTAATATAGTCCCCCGGATATTGTTTTTGCAAATAATCCTCATAGTATGCAGGCATGACTTCGATACCAATAGACCGGATGGGGATTTTTTTATGGATGATTGCCTTGTATGGCTTATAGCCACCAATAAAGGCTTTGATACATCCGGCAGACATCCTCCGGTAGGGATTTAATTCTTCGCCGGAGATGGATTCATACTGAGTAATACTCAGAGCTTCCGGCAAATGAAATTCCATGAAGAAATCCTCATGGAAATAAAAATCATGGATTTTAATGTCGTACAGGTCTTTCTTCGCATATACCCAGTAAAAGCCTTCTCCAAATTCAGGCGATAACTGCCAGCATTGTCCGGCAGAATTGAAGTGGTTATTGCTATCTACCGGGATAAAATGGTTATCTGTTAAAAGCGGCTCATAGTAATCCGCAATAATGTTATTGTTCAAATGACGGCCTCCTTTGCAACGATTGGACGGAGTATTGCAATGAAAAGACGAATGTGCCTGTAATGTATTGCAGCCCGCCCGTAAAGTTAGTATGATATAGACCGCGGTTAGTGACGACTAATCATAATATAACAGATTTCAGACGGTAGGTCAACCGTTCTTGAAAGCAGGAGGAAAAAATATGAGTAATCAAGTAAATGCAAAGGCAGGATTGTCTGTCAAGGACTTAGTAACAACGGGAATTTTTACTGCGCTTCTGTTCGTATTCATCATGGTAGGAGGCGTCTTTTTTGCTACCAACCCGGTGCTGACCTTTTTCATGCCCGCCGGGAGCGCTTTGCTTGCAGGACCAATTTATCTGCTGATGATCGCAAAAGTACATAAACGCTGGAGCGTCACGATCATGGGCGTTATCATGGCCATCATCTGGTTTGTCACTGGTATGCACTGGGCGTTTGCGTTGGGCTATCTCATTATGGCTGTCGTAGCTGATTTTGTTGCCGGTACAAAGCAGTACAAAAGCAAGAAGATCAACAGTCTGTCCTATATCCTTTTCTCCCTGGGCGGAACAGGGTCGTACCTTGTTTTCTTCGCTGATCCCCAGGGGTGGGCGCAGACCATGTTGGGAAATGGAACTGAGCAAAGCTATATCGACACCATGCAGACGACCGCAAATGCAGGAATCTTTATCGCAATGTTTGTCGCTCTCCTTGTAACAGCTTCTATCAGTGCATTTGTGGGTTGCAAAATGTTGAAGAAGCAGTTCGAAAAAGCGGGTATTACAGCATGATGGGTAACACCGTACAGAAAGGGCTTTGGCTTGACCCGCGGGCCAAGCTCTTTCTTATTTTGATGTGTGTACTGAGTTCCATGTTCGCACCTTCTCTTACCTATCAGTTTGCGCTTGTCCTGCTGATTGCTGTATTAGGAGTGCTTTGTGGAAAGTGGAAATATGCCGTAAAAGGGGTATGCTTTTATGCGGTAGTCTGTGTACTGACAGTCTGGATCATGGCGGCTATGACGGGGACGCTGCGAACCATGTTTGTTGCGTTCCTTGGGCTATTTCACAAGGTTTACGCCTGCGGGATGCTGGCAGGGATAGTCTTGTCTACAACAAAGGTCAGCGAATTTTTATCCGCCATGAACCGAATCCATGCCCCGAAAAAATTTGTCATCACATTTGCGGTCATGCTGCGCTATATTCCAACCGTCCAGGAGGACTGGCATTTTATCAAGGACGCCATGCGGATGCGGGATGTATCGCCCTCCCTGGGCGGATTCCTTTCCCATCCGGGAATGACAGTAGAGTGTATTTATGTTCCGTTGCTGATGATGGCCTCCAAGGCAGCGGACGAGCTTTCTATCGCTTCTGTTACCCGCGGGATTGAGAATCCCAATCACCGGACCTGTCTTGTCCAGATAAAATGCGGGATTGCAGACTGGACGGCGATGTTGATTGCGGTTGCTTTCTTTATTTTTGAATTATGTAAGCGGGGAGGTGTGATCGGGTGATTGAGTTTGAAAATGTATCATTTTCTTATGAGGGACAGAAGCATGACAGTCTGCATGGAATCAGCCTGAAAATTGCAGACGGGGAATGTGTCTTGTTCTGTGGCCGCAGCGGGTGCGGAAAAACAACGGTCACAAGGCTGGTAAACGGTTTGATCCCACAATTTTACCAGGGAGAACTTCAGGGGCGCGTGCTAGTGGACGGACAGGAAATCAGTGACCTACCCATGTATCAGATCGCTGCAAAGGTGGGGTCTGTGTTTCAAAATCCCCGGACACAGTTTTTCAATGTGGATACGGACAGTGAGATTGCCTTTGGAATTGAAAATGAAGCCAGGCCGGTAAAGGAACTGGAGGAACGGGTAGAACAGACAACAAAAGATTTGCATATTGAAAAGCTACGGAACCGAAATATTTTTGAACTGTCGGGCGGGGAAAAACAGAAAATCGCGTTTGCGTCGGTCTATGCCATGAACCCGGAAATCTATTTGCTGGACGAACCATCCTCAAATCTGGACATGGCTTCCATCCAGGAATTGAAAGAACATCTGCGGCTGATAAAGAGCCAGGGCAAAACCATTTTGATTGCGGAACACAGGCTCTATTATCTGATGGAGCTGGCAGACCACATTGTTTATCTGGAAGATGGGGAAATAGCAAGGATTTTTACGCCAGAGGAATTTCTCCGTTTGACGGAAAACGAACGGGAACACATGGGGCTGCGGGCAGTTGACCTGACAAGGGTTCTTCCTCCAGCCACCCATCCTACGGTTCTTCCTCCTACATTAGCAATCCGTGATGTTAAGCTGCGTTATAAAAAGAGGACGATTCTACACCAAATTGCTCTTTCTGTCGCAAAGGGAGAAGTCATTGGGGTTGTCGGTCATAATGGAGCCGGAAAAACCACGTTTTCCCGTGCTCTGTGCGGGCTTCATAAAGACTGTGAAGGTGAGTTCCTTTGGAATGGTCAGCCGCTAGAACACAAGTTGAGGCTGAAACGCTCTTATATGGTGATGCAGGATGTGAACTATGAATTGTTTGCAGAAAGTGTGGAGGCAGAATGTTCCTTCGGAATTCGAAACCCGGATCAGGATTTAGTAGAAACAACCATGGCGGAACTGGGGCTTACAACCTACCGGGAACGCCATCCCAACACGCTTTCCGGTGGACAGAAGCAACGGGTGGCTGTGGCAGTCAGCATGATCTGTGGAAAAGATTTGCTGGTGTTCGACGAGCCCACCAGCGGACTGGACTTTGACAGCATGGCGCAGGTGGCGGGATTGATCAAACGGTTATCCGAACAGGGAAAAATCATTTTTATTGTCACCCATGATTTTGAATTTGTCTGCCGTACCTGCTCACGTGTCTTGCATTTTGATGAAGGGGAAATGCCGGATGACATCCCTGTTGTGATGGATTTCCTCCCAAAGATCCGGGAACTGTTCTCTGTTTCAGGGGGAAAGGAGATGTGAAGTGATGAAACAGAAAAAGGAAAACAGGATTACATTGCTGCTTCAATGGGCTGGTGAGCAGAAAATCTGGCTGCTACTGGCAATTCTGCTGGCTATGGCAAGCGGCCTATGCATCATTGTTCCGTATATTGGGATTTACCGTGAGATGGATGCCGCTTTCCAGCATATCTGCACAAACGAGCTTGTCGTACAGACGATCATGATGATTGCCGTTTCTGTGGTTCTGCGCTTTGTTTTATTTGGGTGTTCCGGCGTGGCTGCTCATAAAGGTGCTTACGGCGCTTTGTTCAAGGTACGCTGCATGGTAGCGGAGCATCTGGCAAAAGTTCCTCTTGGTACGCTGAATGAGAGGCGGACCGGGGATATCAAAACAGTACTGAATGAAGATATTGAAAAATTAGAGTTGTTCCTGGCTCATAACCTTCCAGACCTTGTGTGCTATATGGTAGGGCCGGTAGCGATTTTTATCTATTTAATGACAGTAAATATCCCATTGGCACTGGTTTCCCTGTTGCCGTTGATTCTGGCCGTTGTGGTAATGGGGGTTATGTTTCGGAATACGGACGATTTGATGAACCGGGCGAACCGATCTATTACAACGCTCAATTCCGTTATGATCGAGTATATCAGCGGTATGAAACTGATTAAAGCGTACAACATGGGGAGCAAGTCGTTCCAGAAATTTTCCGGCGCGATCCAGGAGGAAAACGCCATGTGGAATGAAACCTCCCGGAGAATGGGACCTCCTTACGCAACTTTTGTGGTTCTGATCGAATGTGGGATGCTGCTGATGGTTCCCTTGGGCGGAATGTTCTTCCTGAAGGGCTCCCTGGCGGCCAGTGCTTTTTTGCTGTTCGTCTATGTCGGCTCCATGTATCTGACAGAGATTCGGCCTTTGCAGGAGTTGGGGACAAACTTTGCGAATGTCCTGGGCGCCATTACCAAAACAAAAGAAATATTGGATGTTCCTGTTTATGAAGGCGGAAAGGACTTCCCGAAAAACCATGAGATTGAACTTAAGAATGTACGTTTTTCCTACGATGGGAAAACGGATGTCCTGCAAGGCGTCAACCTCAAGATCAGGGATGGGGAGCGCATGGCACTTGTGGGACAGTCCGGCGCGGGCAAGAGTACCGTGATTGAACTGATCTCCCGGTTTTATGATGTGCAGGAGGGGGAGGTGTTGATTGGCGGTATCAATGTGAATGAACTGAACTACGATACCATTCTGAAGAATATTGCCATTGTATTTCAAAAGACATTCCTTACCCGTGACAGTGTCCTGGAAAACATCCGCATGGGTTCAGACGCCAGCCTGGAGGAAGTACGGGCTGCCGCCAGGGAGGCGCAGATTGATGACTTCATCATGTCACTGCCAGATGGTTATGACACAAAGGTAGGCAGCTTCGGCTCCCGTTTCTCTGGTGGAGAAAAACAGCGGATCGCCATTGCAAGGGCAATCCTGAAAAATGCCCCCATCCTGATTCTGGACGAAGCGACAAGCGCCTCTGACCCGGAAAATCAGATGGAAATTGATAAGGCCATCCAGAACCTCTGTAAAGGCAGGACGGTCATTGTGGTAGCGCACAGGCTGAGTGCCCTGAAAATGTGCGACCGTGTGGCTGTGGTAGAGAACCATACAATTACCAATGTCGGCACCCATGAGGAAGTACGGAAAGAGAACGCTTACTATCAGAAAGCATGGGAGGACTACGAAACAGCTCGGGGAATTACTTATCAACTGGAAGGAGGCGGGCAGAATGAATCCGAATAACGTATGGAAGAAGAACAGGGAGTTTTATATTGGCGTTGCCGGGACGGTTCTGGAGGGGTTGCTCTCTGGCAGTTTGTTCATGCTGCTTTATTCCGTCATGCGGTTTTTATGGGATGGTCAGTTTGACATGAATCGTATACTGGTACTAACGGGTATTATCGCTGTCATCTTCCTGTTCCGCATTTTGATATACAGCTATGGCTATACCAAAGCACAGATCGGCGGTGCCAGAGTCAGTAAAAATATCCGCCTGTTTATGGGCGACCATCTCAAGCGTATCCCGCTTTCCCGGTTTACGAGGGGGCAGACTGGCGATTATATTAATACAATTACCAGTGATGTAAATAATTATGAAAAAATTCTGACGCATAAGATTGGGGACATTGCAAAGAATTTTGCCTTGTCGCTGATGCTGATCGTTTTTGTGATGACGATTTACTTTCCTGCCGGATTGATTCTACTGACTGCTGACTTGCTTTTGATTCCCGGATTATGGCTTTCCTTCCGGCAGGTAGCGAAATATGGAAAAGAGAAGAACGATATTTGTGCGGAGAATGTCAGCAGCATTGTGGAGTATGTATCCGGTATCCAAACTTTCCGGGCCTATGGCGTTGGCGGTCTGAAAAACAAAACCGTGATCCATGCCATGCAGGAGTTTAGCAGGATCAGCTTTGTGTATGAAGCAAAGGTTCTCCCGATTGGTGCGGGATTCGGTATTTTGAGCTGGCTGTCCTGTCCGGTTGTGATCTGGACGGTCTATGGCCCCTGGGCAGCCGGAACTTTAGATACCGTGTCCTATCTTTTGATTTGTATGCTACCTTTGTTCTGTGCAAAGCTGGCAAATTCCATTTTTGTAGACCTCACCAGCTATAAGAATCTGATGATCTCGAAAAATAAAATCATGGCTGTGATGAAGGAACCGGAAGAAACCGGCAGCATGAAGTCGTTGCAGGCAGCCTCCCATGAGATTGTATTTGACCATGTGGACTTTTCTTATGTTCCCGGGGAACCGGTGTTAAAACAGGCTTCCTTTACTGTGCCGAATCAGAAGCTGACCGCCATTGTGGGGGATTCCGGCTCCGGCAAGTCTACCATACTGAACCTGATTGCAAAATACTATGAAGTATCTGGCGGCACGATTTCCATAGGGGGCAGACCGATCAATCATGTAGCTGCGGAACGGGTATTAGACCAGATTTCTATGGTGGATCAGGATGTGTTCCTGTTTGATGATACAGTGCGGGAGAATATCCGCTATGCCCGCCCGGATGCTACGGACGCAGAAATTAAAGCGGCCTGCCGGGAGGCAAACTGTGACGGCTTTATCCGCAAGATGGAGAAAGGTTATGATACGCCGATTGGGGAAAATGGTAATCTCCTGTCTGGCGGTGAACGTCAGCGCCTTTCCATAGCACGTGCCATTTTGAAAAACAGCCCAATCCTGCTGCTTGACGAGGCAACGGCCTCCCTAGACATTGAGAATGAACTGGCGGTAAAACAGGCGATTGCAAACCTGCTGAAAGAGAAAAAAACCGTGGTGATGATCGCACATACCCTGTCCATCGTAAAAAATGCCGATCAGATTCTGGTGGTTTCCGATGGTCGGATCACCGAAGCTGGTACGCACAAAGAATTGTTAGCAAAGGACGGAAAGTACGCTGCCATGTGGAATGCAGAACAGCAGTTTTCGCATTTTCGATATGAACAGGTTCACAAATCTTGATGCTAACGGAAATATTCGCTGGAATAAAATAGAGTAAGCGATGAATAACCACCCGTGTACGACTTCCAGGAGACCTCAGATAGGAAGGTCCCCTCGATTTTCCGGCAGTATTTTTTCTGTATCTGTTATTCCTGAACAATTTTCCTTTATGAATTCACTCCACGGCATCAGCTGTTTTATCCCCAAATAGGAGTAAAACCTTGCTCGATGGCAGGCGGCGGCGTGTCAAAAAATATATGGAATTGTTTTAGAACCGCCCCGGAGGGGACAGGTCAGCCCTTGACCTGTTCCACCTCCGGGATGGGTTTGAGATTGAAGTGAATTTCGATAGAAATGTGTCGTGTCTTATCGCTGTCGATGTGTTCATGGACAACGATTTCTTTAATCAGGCGGTTTAAGGTGGCGGCGTCCAACTCCGTGATGTCGGCATATTCCTGAATGGCGTCCACCCATTGTTTGGCGTCCATCGCCAGCCGCATTTCATCAGCCAGCTTCTTGCGCCCCTGTGCAACCCGTTCTTTCAGTTCGGCCTGTTCCTTCTGCGTCTTGTCCAGCATGAGATTGAAGTTGGCTTCGCTGATCCGCCCGGCAACCATATCCTCATAGAGCCGCAGCACCATCTTTTCCAGTACCTCAATCCGTTCCTCGTCTTTTGTCAGGGAACGCTCCAACGCTTCCCGCTGGCCTTTCTGCTCGGCTTCACAGGTGTTGGTCAGTTTCCCGGCAATGGCTTCCCCATCGGTCAGGGCAGCCTTGGCGCACTCCCGGATTTTGTTCAGGACAAGGTGGTAAAGGGTATCGTATTCCACCCGGTGCTGGGTGCAATGGTTCTTGCCGAACGCACCATAGGTCTTACAGGCGTAAATCTGCTGCGGGTGCTTGGCGTGGGTGGTGCGGATGGTCAGTGACTTGCCGCACTCGCCGCACTTGATAAGCCCGGCAAACAGGCTGGTTTCCCCGTCTTGCCGGGGGCGCTGGCGGGATTTCAGCTTGTCCTGCACGATGGCAAAACTTTTGCTGTCAATCAACGGCTCGTGCCGTTCCTCCACCACAATCCAGTCCTGCGGCTTCTTCTCGCCAATGGTGCCGATTTTGAAGCGGTAGTCTTTCTTTTGGGAAGCTATCGCCCCAGTATAAACGGGATTCATCAGGATGTCCTTTATCACGGAGAAGTCCCACATATACCGCCCGTTTTCCGGGTCTTTCTTCTCCCATTTGGTGCGGACATTGCGGAAGCCCCGTTCCCGGTTCCACCATGTAGGGCAAGGCACCTTCTGTTCTTCCAGCCTGCGCCGGATGAAGTTGGGGCCGTGTCCTTCCAGCGCCCAAAGGAAGATTTGCCGGACAATGGGGGCGGTTTCCTCGTCCACCAGCAGGTGGTTTTTGTCCTCCGGGTCTTTCCGATACCCAAAGGGAGCCACACAGCCGGTAAACTGGCCTTGCTGGGCTTTCAGAAGATACGAGGAATGTACCTTCTTGGAAATATCCTTGCTGTACATCTCGTTCAGGATGTTCTTGAACGGCGCAATGTCGTTGTTGTCCCGCATGGTGTCGATACCGTCATTCATGGCGATATAGCGGACGCCGTGCCTGGGGAAGAAGTCTTCGATCAGTGTGCCGGTCTGCAAGTAATTTCGACCCAACCTTGATAAATCTTTTGTTATCACAAGATTTATCTGCCTGCGCTCGATGGCCTTTAACATCCGTTTCAGGTCGGGGCGCTCCATGTTCAGCCCCGTGTAGCCATCGTCCTGATAGACTGCCACAACCTCCCATCCCTGCTTTTCGCAGTAGCTTTCCAGCATATCCCGCTGGTTGGCAATACTGGCGCTCTCCCCGTCAAGGTCATCGTCTTTGGAAAGCCTGCAATAGATGGCCGCCCGGAAGCTGCCCGCCAGAATTGCGTCCATGCCTGTGTATTCGTATCCGTTCATCATAACCGTTTACCCGCACAATCCAGACGGAACACGGTTTTTCTGAACCTCGTCTTTATTATATCCTAAATCTTGTGTTTTCGCAAGATTATCCTTGCCGGTATTCTGCCCATATTTTTGGGCAATCAGGCTCACAAAGACATCCGCTGCGTCCAGCTCGCCGTCAAAAACTGTGGTAACATGAATCTCTGTTTTCGTTTTTGCCATAGGCAGTTATCCTCCATAATAGAATAGCCAGACAAGGAGAAGGTCGGCAACGAAGTCCGGCAACGGGCTTCAAAAAACCTCAAAACCATCTCTGTCTGGCGGTTTGGTTACAATTTATATTTTCTTTTATTTTTCTGTTGCTTTGGTTGCTGATAGGGGAAAAAGCCCGCAGTTACGGGGCTTTCCCCGGCAACCAGCCCGGCAACGGGAGTGCAACAAAGTCGGCAACGGGGCGGGATTTTCAGAAAGGAAGCTCCATCTGCTCTGTGACCTCCACAAATCCCTCCGGGATTTTTTCGGCTCCGTTGCTGGTATCCGTTGCCGGGGCTTCACGCTCCCAGCCTTTCTGCCTGCCGTATTCGGGGAACATCCGGGGATTGGAAAAGTAGTGCCAGCCTGTGACACAGTGGTTCATAATGTCGTTGACCTCCCGGATTTCCCATTGCTTCGGCTCGTCAAAGGGGTGGTTGAGGGCTTCCCTGAAAAGCTGCTTGGAACACACCATGCTGCCGGTATAGCGGTCAAGGTAGGCTTGGATCATCCCGGCCTTGGTGTCCTCCGGCATAAAATCCCGCTGGTGCTCTTTGAGATAACGCGCCATTTCGGGGCTGAAAGACAGCTTAAAATCCCCGCTGCGGTAAATGGTCATGGCTTCCGCCCATAGCTGCTCCATGTAGGCTCTGGAAGCGGCTTCATCGTCCAAAATATGAACTTCCGCCTGTTCCGGGTACACCATGACTGGCAGAAAGCGCCGGTTGCCGGAACGGTCAAGGGGCAGGAAGTCCAGGGCGTTGGAAGTTCCTCCGAACACGCATTGCCGCAGTCTGTCCTCCGGGTGGGTTTCGTATGGGATTTTATAGACCTCCTTCTGTCGGCTCAAAAAAGACTTGATTTCCTCAATGCTCTTGGCGTTTGCGGTGGCGATCATCTCCGACATCTCGATAATCCAATGGCCTTGCAGCTTGCGGTACACATTGTCATCGTCCAGCTTGCGAAGGTCATCGGAAAACCACTCGTCTTTCACGGCCAGCAGCCGGAAAAAGGTGGATTTTCCGGCTCCCTGACCGCCCACCAGACAGAGCATGACCTCAAACTTGCAGCCGGGATGAAATGCCCGGTGGATGGCTCCCAGCAGGAACAGCCGCAGGGCTTCATAGGTGTACTGGTCGCTGTCGGCTCCTAAAAAGTGGTGCAGACAGGTACGGATACGCTCGGTTCCGTCCCAGGTCAGGCCGTTCAGGTAGTCCCGGATGGGGTGATAGCCGTTTTCGTTGGCAACGATCCCGATGGCGGCGGCAATCTTCTTTTCGCTGGTCAGTCCATAAGTTTCTTCCAGATACAGGAGCAGATAATTCATATCCGTGTCCGTGATGGCGGTGCCGGTACGGTGGTATCCGATGGGCTTGATGATGTCGGTGCGCTCGGTCAGCAGATTTTTGGCGATTGCCCCGGAAAGCAGCGGGTCATTCTGAAAGACGGTCAGGCAGTTGCGGATACTGTTGCGGACGCCGCCTTTCTCGGTGCTTTCCAGCATGGCTTTGACTTCCTCAACGCTCCGGGGTGGCGGTGCTTCTTGCATGGTCTGTTCTGCGGCCTGCCGTATCTCCGGCGGCAAGCTCTGCCATTCGTCTTTCAAGATTGCTCACTTCCTTTCCACAGTCGATGATAAAGGCTGCCCGTTCCTCCATATCCGGGGAGAGCAGCACATCCAGCAGATAGTCCACATAGTCCTGCTTTTGCAGGGCTTCCACAAACAGCGGGTGGAAATCCTCGTCTGGTGTCTTGGGGGCATAGTCCCGTTTCCAGCGGCGCAGCAGGTTTCGGTAATCGCACAGCACCCGGAAGCAGTAACGCTCCATACGGCGGAACCGCTGTTCCGGGGTTTCCTGCGGTGGTTTCCTGTGGCTGGACGGCTCCTTGTCCTCATAGGGGATGGAAAACGCCTGTGCCAGTATAAGGGCGGCTTCCTTTGGGCTGACAGCTTCCAGACGGGAAACAAAGTCGATCACATCCCCGTCTGCCTGACAGCCGAAACAGTGAAAGCGCCGGTCAACCTTCATGCTTGGGTTTTTGTCGGCATGGAAGGGACAGACGCACATCCCGTTTCGTCCCACCCGGATTCCGAAATGCTCGGCAGCCTGCCGGGTGGTAACAAACTGCTTGACAGCTTCAAATACATTCAACTAAATCCTCCTGAAAATAAGAAAAGCGCCTGTCATTCTCGAAAAGAAAATGGCAAGCGCCTGTTAAAGTTCCATATCCTGTTTTTTCTCTGTGCGGGATTGCTGGCGTTTCTCGGCCTGTTCCTCCCGGATACGCTGTGCCCGGCCTTTGACTGCCTGCTGGATGGATGGTTTCTTGCCCGGCTCGGCGGTCTGGCGGTACTGCTCGGACGGAAGCACCTGATTGAGCCAGTGGCGCACATCCCGGAGAATCTTCACATCCTCCTGCACCGCTGACAGGCGTTCCTTATACTCGGCCACCTCTCCGGCAAGCTGCGTCCGTTCCTCATTCAGCTTTTTGGTGCTGTACTTGGTTCCCTCCAAATGCACCTTGAAATAGCGGACAGCGGCATTGTAGGCGTCCAGCTCGTCCCGATGGGCGGCTGCAAACTGTTCCTTTGGTTTCTTAAACCGAATAGCGGCATATTCCGCATGAACCGGCTTGTGGGCTTCAAAGTTGGCGATATGGGAAAGCATGGTGTCGACCTCCTTCATGCGTTTTTCCTTCGGCTTCATCTCTGCCCGGATGGAAACGGCCTGTCCGCTGACGGTATCCAGATAGGCGTCCAAACTCTCCACGGTGGACAGCTCCTTTTCCCGCAGATAGCGGATGGCGACCATAACCTTGTTGAAGTCGTTCACAGTGCCTTTGAGCTGGCCTTTGCTCGTCCAGCCGGTGCGCTCCTCCCGGCGCAAATCCAGATATTGGCCCAGCAGCTCCGGCAGGGTGGGTTCCTTCGCTTCCTGCAAGGCTTCCAGCAGGGTGGCCTTTTTCTCCTTCAGGTCTGCAATCCAGCCTTTCAGGTGGCGCACCATCTGACGGATCGACTGCATGAGCCGGTTGGCGGCGGTAATGTCCCGGTTCAAGTTGCCGATGTTGGTCTGTATCCCTCTTTTCTCCATCTGGCTGACCGCTGGCCCCATGTGGACAGTGGGGATTTTATCAAGCCCCTGTCGCTCATAGGAACGAAGGTCAAGGCGCTCCGGGCGGTCATTGGCTTCCAGATAGCGGTTTGCCGTAGCCGCCCAGCCTTGCCGCCATATCTCGCCGTACTTCTGGTCGTTCCAGTCCACGGTGTCCTCCTTGTGGCTTTTCCAGTTCCCGGACGGGAGCCGGATACGCTCGCCGTTCTCGTCAAGGTCATAAACCTTCCGGCTCTTGGGAAGCCATTTCCCGGTTTCGTCCATTGCCCGGATGGTCAGCAGGATGTGGGCATGGGGATTCCCGTCCCCCTTGTCGTGAATGGCAAAATCGGCAATCATGCCTTTGGAAACAAAAAACTCCCGGCAATAGTCCCGGATCAGGCCGGCGTGCTGTGACCGGGGGATTTCCCTCGGTATGGCAAGTACGATCCTTCGGGCAAGCTGGGAGTTCCATTGTTTTTCTACGGCTTCGGCGGCGTTCCACAAGGTGTTGCGGTCTGCGTACTCCGGCGGGGCGTGGGGCGGCAGCATGATTTCTGTGTGGACGATCCCTCGTTTCTCTGCATAGTATTTCTGCTTCTGGTCGTACTCGGAAAACAACCGTTCGCCGCTCTGATAAGCTGCGGCGGCTACGGCTGACTGGCGGTTGCTGCGCTGAACGATTTTTATATCATGGTGGGGACAGAGCATAACGGCTTCCTCCTTCCTGTGGGTGATTGGATGGGGTGGTGGTTTGCCACCTCATTTTGGGCAAAAGAAAAGCAGGAAACCGTTTCTGATTTCCTGCTCGGTGGTGCCGCCAGTGGACGGCGGGTATTCATTTTTCGGTGGTTTATCAGTCAGACAAAGTGAAAGTTTTCCAGTTAATCAAGCCGAAAGTCATCCATTCCTTTTTCGTATAGCAGCCGTATCTTGAACCGCTTTCGGAAGCCAATCAGCATTTGCATAATCCAAGGGAATTACCAACTCTTGGATTTTATCTTCCTTGGTCGGCCTTTTTATGTCTTTCGGCAAATAATCCAGTCCGACTTCTCGCAAGCTCATAACACTATTGTGAATCCATCCGACCGCCTGTCCATCACAGTACAGGCAATAGCAGCCAAACATCTTTTTCACTTCTACATTCAAGCCTTTAAGATGATCCATCCACTCTCGGACTATATTTTCTAATTCATAAGCCATTCGAACACCTCCACAAAAAGGAATTGAACAAAATCGCTGCGCGATGGCCTGCCAAGGCTGTGGCATAGCGATTTTCTGTTTTCTATAATAAAAAACAGTGGAAAGCAAGTCCTAAAAGTAGTATTGTTAAATCACCACAAAATAACAATCAAACAGGATCGACCTTCCCACTGCCTATGAAAAGAATACCACCCTTCCGCTTGGTTGGCAAGCGGTTTTATGACCAAAATGCACCTCCATATAAAGCAGTGTTCCGGATAACTACTGATTTTATATGGAGGATTTTATTATGTATGAAAAATATTTAGAACAGCTTGAGGAAGCCGGAAAAATCCGTAACCTCAAAGAGCGTTCCATCAACTGCTATAAAAACTATGTTTCTTACTTTCTGAAATATCAGAATAAGAATCCCAAAGAACTTACCTGTCAGGATGTCAGGGCTTTTTGCTTGCAAAAAAAGAGGAAGGACTGAAAGCCACAACTCTGAATCTTTACAATTCTGCCATCCGTTTTTTCTATCGAAATGTCCTGCATATCCTTTGGGATGACATTACAGTTCCACGTATGATCCTAGAACATAAGCTTCCGACCGTACTGACTGTTGATGAAATAGACCGTCTATTAGAAGCTGTTGATGATATCAAATATAGAGCCATGTTTGCAACGATGTATTCTTCCGGGATGCGGGTTTCTGAAGTGATCCACCTTCATTATGATGATATTTCCCGTTCAAATATGCAGATCCATGTCCGAGATACGAAGAACAGGATGGATCGCTATACAATTCTTTCTAAACGGTGTCTGGATATCCTTACGCAATACTGGTTTGAGAAAGGACGTCCCCGTGGGATCCTGTTTCCTAATAAATTTACTGGTAATTACCTGACAGTCAGTACACTGGAGCAAGTGATGCGACGGGCAGTATCCGATGCTGAACTTCCAAAGAAAGCAACTCCACACTGTCTCCGTCATAGCTTTGCAACTCATCTGATGGAGCAGGGAGTAGAACGGCAGAATATTCAGGCACTGCTTGGACACCGTGACCCAAAATCCACGGAAGTTTATCTTCATGTCAGCAACAAATCCCTCATGGGAATCCAAAGTCCCTTTGACAGGAAAGAAGGTGCTGATTATGAATAAGCCCACCGTCCAGGATATTTTCCGGTGTTTTTATTCGGCATACCTTGAAAAGTATTCTCCTTCTCCGGAACAGGCAAAAGTTGCCCGGAACATCTTGAACTGCAAAACCGGAGCCTATGGTGCAAACGTCAGTGTATGTGAAGACTGTGGTGCTGTTCAGATTCACTATAATTCCTGCCGCAACCGTTGTTGTCCCATGTGTCAGGCTGTTCCAAAGGAAATGTGGATGGATGCCCGCAAAGAGGATGTGCTTGATGCACCCTACTTCCACTTGGTATTTACAGTTCCTGACATTCTGAATCCAATCATTTACAATAATCAGAAACTGTTATATGACACCCTGTATCATGCAGCTTCTGCTACAATCAGTGAACTGACTGCTGACCCAAAGCACCTTGGTGCTGCTGTCGGCTATATCTGCATCCTGCATACATGGGGATCTGAAATGAACTTTCATCCCCATATCCATACAATACTGCTCGGCGGTGGTCTGACATCCAAAAACGAATGGAAAGACAACGGTACTGAGTTTTTTCTTCCTATATGGGCTATCTCCAAAGTCTTTCGTGGAAAATATATGGATGAGTTGAAAAATCTCTGGAATACGAATCAACTTAAGTTTCATGGAACTGCCGAAAAATACAGTAACCATTATGTGTTCAAAGAACTGATTGATTTCTGTTATGATGCGGAATGGATTCCTTATTGTAAGAAAACTTTTAACGGCGCACAGTCTGTGATTGACTACCTTGGAAAGTATACCCATAGGATTGCCATCAGCAATCACCGCATCATCTGTATGGACGATGAAAACGTTACTTTTTCTGTAAAGGATTACCGGAACAAAGGACAATGGAAAGAACTGACTCTTTCCGGTGTTGAATTTATACGACGGTTTCTGATGCACGTACCGCCAAAACGTTTTGTCAGGATTCGGCATTACGGACTTCTTTGTTCCCGTAGCAAACACAAGAAACTGACTTTATGCCGGAATCTCCTTGGATGCCAAAAGTATCTCTCGAAGCTTCGAGGTAAGGAGATACCAGAAATATTAAAACAGCTTTATGAGATAAACATTTGTGTGTGTAAATCCTGTGGCGGGCATCTTGGAAAACCACAGCTTCGAATACCACAAAGAGGTTAAAAGCTTATTCTTTCATACATTTTCTAAAGCCTCAAAGCTTGAGGTTTTGTTGTCGTACCTATTTATCTGAAAATACTTGATTTCTGTAGCTTCTGCACAGAAAATCCTGTATAATCACAGGTAAGTACAAAAGATTGAAAGTCCATAGGTAATGACTACCCGGACGCTCACTTTGTTCAATGAGGTCAAATCGAAAATGGTGTAAACGAAGGGGCAGTTCACTGGAATGTCAAAACTGCTTTTTCGTTTACTCCATCATCGATTCTAACCTAAAGAATTTGTCACTGACTTCATTATATTTCATTTATCCGGAAATGTATAGCTGGATTTTGTAAAACTTGTCGGACGGGAACATCTTGCAGTGCAAGGTGTTTCCGGGCGGCAAGTCCACAAAAGGGTAGCTGGCGCAGCCAGCGCAGGGGAAGCATAGCGTCCCCTGTGATGATTGGAAGCAACCGCAAGTGTGCTGGAAATCATCCGCTTTCCGCAGGAAGCCCCCGGCAGGGCGCAACGCACCGGCTCGACCGGTGTATAGTTGCGCCCTTACTCCGTAAGGGATTCCCCGGCTACCCGCCCTTTCACGCTTTCTGCAACTATTTCCTTCATGCCACTTTGAGAAAATGCCTGTTTCAGAATGTCCATCACATCCTCGTCTGTCAGCACTTCCGGCCTTAAAAGGAAACTTTCCAGCATAGCTCCTCTGGTACAGAGCCGGTGCGTCCGTTCCTTCCGGGTAAGCTGCTTCACCTGGTGTTCCAGTATTTTTTCTTCATGCTGCGCCCGCCGCAGTCTGGCTTCGCCTTTGGCAATCTCCTGATTCAGCTTTTCCAGCTTCTCATTTATCATGGCAGCCCTCCTTTGGGAAGCAGCGTGTAAATGCGGTTTGGTTCTCCCACACCCCGGCGCACCCGCAGGATAAGCCCGATGTCCTCCAATTCTTTCAGGGAACGCTTCACAGTGACGGGGCTGCGGGAGAGGGCTGCCGCTAATTCCATGATAGGAAAACGGACAAACAAAATGCCGTTGCTATCCTCTATCCCTGCCGTAAGGGTGGTGTTCAGCAGACGGGCATACATGACTTTTGCTGTGCTGCTGATCGGCAGCCGAAGCATTGCGGCGGGTAGCGGCATACAAGGCGGCAGAACCGTGTCTGCGCTCATAAATTCAAATTCCATTTAACTGATTTTCTCCTTTCGCTTGGCTCGTTTTGACAGGTAATGGGGGCAGTCTATCACGACAGCCCGGAAACTCTGCTTGCACTTATGCTGGCACTTCCGGCACAGGTCGTTGTAGGCCACACGCCCCCGGTCATTGAGGAAGAAGGAAAGCTCCAACTTCCGTTTCTTGCTCATTCTCGGCATAGTGCCTCCTATCATAGAAAATCCGCCCATTTCAGCCGTAACAACGGGAACAGGCGGATAAAGGTTTTTGGTGTCATGTTTCGGGGCGATTTTCAAGGAAAATACGGCCATAGAGCCGCTTTGAAATGCCCCATAGTATTACGGACGGGGCAGACTACACCCCGCCGATTTGTCGTGTTTGGGTAGCGTTTTGGTATCAGTTCTGCCGGGTTGTCCTGCTGTCGTTCCTGCCCCTGAATCTCACAGCGGCGTTTCGTTCCCGTTGGTACGCTCGCTGCGGTCAAGGTTCCTCCATTTCCTTGCCGCAGGTCGTTGCGCTACATCGCCGGGGAGCATATCCCATCAGGCCGGTCATTCGATTGGAAATAATCCATCGATGAACTGACTTAATCATAGCTCATTTTTGAACCCTTTCCCGTATGTCCATAAAATAGGAAAACCGCCCCAAAATCGAAAAATTCCACGATTTCGGAACGGTATATGGTATAATAAGGAATAACAGCGGCAGCCAGCCGCAGGAAGGAGCGATGTGTTTATGAAAACCCGCATTTCCGTACAGGAACGCCTGAAAGATTTACGGGTGGAACGGGGCTTGAATCTGGAAGAACTGGCACAGGAAACCGGCATTTCAAAATCAGCCCTCGGCAGTTATGAAAACGACAACGACGAATACAAGGAAATTAACCACGGCAGCCTGTTGAAGCTGGCAGACTTCTATCAGGTGTCGGTTGACTATCTGCTCGGCCTTACCAATAATCGGAGATATGAAAACACCCCGATAGAAGAATTACATTTGAGTGATGAAGTCGTGGAACTGCTGAAAAGTGAACGCTTCAATAACCGGCTGCTGTGTGAGATTATCTCCCATGAAAAATTTAAGGAATTGCTGGCAGACGCAGAAATCTATGTGGACGGGATAGCAACCATGCACTTCCATGACACAAACAGCTCACTGGCTGCTTTACGGGCTATGGTACTGGAAGAACACCCCGAAGCTGCGGCAGACCGGGCAATCAAAGTGTTGGAAGCCTGTCAGATAGAGGAAGAAGATTTTTTCTGCCATGTGACGCACAAAACATGGGACGTCATTCTCCATGATATACGCAAGGCGCACGAAAATGACAGCGAAAGTGCGCCGGATACCACGCCTGCCGATGAACTTATACGGGAAGTACAAAAGGCCATGCAATCTCCGGGGGACAGGGTTCAGCAATTCACGGAGATATTCTGCAAGGCGTTCCGGCTCAAATACAAGCGGCTCTCACAAGAGGAACGAAGCCTTTTGAAAAAGCTGTTCAAGAAATCCCCGCTGATAAAACAGTCTGGTATGAACTTCCGGCGCAGGCCGTGGAAATAAAAACAGCCGTTGTAGGATTTTGATATGATACCTCTAAAGTAGACAGATTAAATATAAAAATCTGTTACTTTGGAGGTATTTTTCATGCCAAAATCAAAACATTCACCTGAGTTTAGAGCTAAAGTATCGCAGGAATATC
>NZ_JAJCIA010000018.1 GCF_020554845.1 Blautia faecis
CTTCCGGAGTGACTTCTGGTGTCACTTCTGGAGTTACCTCTGGTGTCACTTCCGGGGTAGTTTCCGGTGCAGCTGGTTTCTCTGCTGGCTGCTGATCTGTATTCGTATCATCCTGCTTCTGCTCAGCTACTGTAAGCTTTGCAATAAAGGAAACCTTTACACCTTCCTCTGTTTCATAAGTGATCGTATCACTGTATTCTCCAACAGCTGTACCTTCTCTTGGCATAACCCATGCATCAACTGATTCTCCAGCCGCAAGAGAACCCAGATCCTTTACCATAAAATGTTCCGGACTGATTTCTTTGAAATTAAGAGTGCTGTTGCCAGTATTCTTAACAGTTACATTCTTAGTCATGGAAGAGTTTGCATTTTCCTGTGTGAAGCCTGCATTTACGGTTCCAAAATCAAGTACTGCAGTACCATCTTCTGCAGTATTTTCTGCAACAATTTCTGCTGTATACACAGGTTTCTGCTGGGCAGGGGATTCAGCTGAAGCTCCCTGATTTGCATCCTCAGCCTGTCCATTCTCAGGAACTTCCAGATAGCCTTCTGTTCCAATGTTAATCACACTGTCATCTGTAGTGATCTCAGACTGGGAATTGTCAGCAGAATTCTCTGTGTCCTGTCCATCTGCCGGCTGCATAACATCAGCGGAAGAATCAGTTGGTTCATCAGCACCAATGTCAATTACTTCCTCGGTTTGTGTATCTTCTGCTACATCCTGAGCCGGCTGTGTGTTCTCATCTGTCTGGGAACCTTCCGCAGGTGTATCCTCTGCTGCGATCTCCTGAACAGGGGTTTCCTCTGTCGGTGCAGCCTCCTGCTCTCCCTCTGGAAGCTCTGTTGTCTCTTCCGGAGCTTCTTCCGGTGTAGCCACAATTTCAACTGTATTTACTTTCAGTTCTCCGGTTATGCCCATTTCGGCCTTTCCGGTAATTTTCAGCTCGATCTTATTTCCAAGATCTTCATCAACAAGCTTATAGGTCTTCTCAGTGCCTACTTCAGTAAGCTGATCTCCAACTTTTCTTGACCAGCTGAACGTTACATAATCGTCTGTAAGTCCTTCCGGTGTAACCTTTTCATAATCGGCGCTAAGCTCAGAGCCTACAGCTGCAGTTCCCTTAATCTTAAGCTGACCTCCAAGTTCTCCCTCTGGTGCTGCTGCCGCAAATACCAGAGACGGAAGCAATGAAAGCATCATAAGAAAAGTCATGACCATTGCTATAATTTTCCTAGGTCTCATATGCCATCCTCCTTTACATTCCCCTTTTAGGCTGACCTGTAACATTATTGTAACATATTTTAAACATTTTCACAAGCACTTTTATTTTATTGTAATTCTTACAGTACATGTGACAGTGCTACTGTTCGCTCCGCGCACCGCAACCACTTCGCGCTGCACAGGAATCATGCATCCGCATGATTCCGCGCCCAGATTCTCGGGTTTTCTGTGAAATTTGTTTACAAAAAACACCTCGCGGAACATTGCCAGTGAACCATAACGCGATAGTTGCTGGTCACTTCTTTCTCCGGAAAACATCTTATGGGATGTATCTTCTCTTCTGAACAGTAACACATTATGTTCTCTTGTTTAGTGTCATTATAGCAACCTGATTTTATACTTATGTAATATGAATTTATCCGATAACTGTTCGGAATTCCAACCGGACATACTGCCTTTTCGCCATTTTCATCACCTTATGTGAAAGTCAGTTACTCTGCAGCTGCAAACCTCTGCTTCTAAAGATCATCCCTCCACAATCAGATATTTTCCATCTGGAAGGGCAAATACTTCACTTGCTTCTTCTAATTCTTCTTTACTCATGCCATCCACATCTGCACCCATTCCAGACAGATATTTTCGCACTTCGTCAATAGAATCTGCAACTACAGCCATGCAATCCTCCAGGAATTCCTCTGCTTCTTCGTAAGTTTCTGCAACCGGTTCATCAAAAAGCTGCTCCTGTTTTTCCAAAAATGTCTGAATACACTCCTCTGTATACATTTTTCCGACCTCCTGTTTTATAATAAAAGTTATAACTGTTTAGAGTCTGCTAAATAGTTATCAAAATTTTACTCTTCGCATTTTTCCTCATATAAATCAAGAATATCCTCTGGAGAATCCACAAGATAGTCCGCTCCATTTTTCAGCAGTTCTTCTTTTTCCCTGTATCCCCACAAAACACCTACCGTGTACATTCCGGCTGCTTTTCCAGTTTGCATGTCTGTTCCGGAGTCTCCCAGATACATACACTCTTCTGGCTTAATTCCAAACTGCTCCGCAATTTTAAGCGGACCATCTGGTGCTGGTTTCTTTCTTACAGAATCACTTTGTCCCATAACTGCATCAAAAATCTGAGACCCAAACATTCTTTCCACCACTTTCACGGCTGCTTCATGTGGTTTATTTGAACACACCCCCAGCTTCACGCCTCTTTTTTTCAACTCTTTTAAGGTTTCCGGCATTCCCGGATAATGCTGTATTTTGTAAAATGGGTCTTTATCAAATTCTTTTCTATATAACGCTCTTGCTTCCTCATAGTGCAGCAATTCCGGATCTCCTGCATCGACCAGAAGTCTTTTTACCAGCATGTCAGCACCGTTTCCGCAATAGTATCTGTAATTTTCTATAGGCATTGGTTTCAAACCGTATTTTTTTACAACTTCATTTCCTACAACAGCCATGGAATCCAACGTGTAGGCTAAAGTTCCGTCCAGATCAAAAATACATGCTTTTATCATTTTCTCATTCCCCTTATATTGATTTTCATTTTCTTAAGTTCATAAACCAGTCTTCCTACAGGAAGCCCAACCACATTATTGTAGTCTCCGTGGATTCCTTTTACGTAAATTCCAAATTTCCCCTGGATTCCATAGCTTCCTGCTTTATCCATAGGCTCCCCTGTTTTTATATATTCCAGAAGCTCTTTCCTGGAAACAGGATAAAATTCAACATCGGTCCTTTCACTGAAAGTATAAGGCTTCCAGATACCCTGTTCTTTTACAAGAAGGGTTACACCGGTATAGACCTGATGGGATTTCCCCTGAAGTTTTAACAATGTATCTAATGCATCTTCTTCATCTGACGGCTTTCCAAGAATCTTTCCTTCAAATGCAACTACGGTATCCGCACCAATGATCAGACAAGGTTCACTTTCATTTTCAAGTCTGTCTGCAACCGATATTGCTTTATCCTGCGAAAGCTTTTCCACCGTTTCCGCTGGATCTGTCAGGTTGGTTTTCTCTTCCCCATTGCTTACAACCACAGAAAAAACCACACCGGTTCTTGCAAGCAGTTCCTTTCTTCGTGGGGACCCCGAAGCCAAAACAATTTTCTCCATAATCTCTCCTTTTCTGTCTTAACAGTATAACCCTCCATTTATATGGGTGCAACGATTTTTTTCTTTTCTTTTTGCGTAAAAAGTATTACAATATAGACAACTCCATTAAGCTTTGTTTAGACAGATGGAAAATACCGAAAGGAGCAGACAATATGGCTAAGATTAACAAATATTGGGGAATGGTTGCACTCGGAGCAGCAACAGCAGCAGTAGCCGGTGCCGTAGCAGCAGCTTTTGCCAAAAGACATGCTTTGGAAGAGGCAGCTGACCTTGAAGATGATTTTGAAGATGAGCAGGAAGATGACGAGCAGCCTGAAGCAAAGGATGTCCACGAAGATTTCGTAACCTGGGAAGCTACTTCCGAAGATGAAAAAGATGATGAAACCGAAGGCTCTGAGGAGCCTGATTCACAAGAAAGTTCAGAGGATACAGAAGAGGATTCTGCTGAAAATGCAGAAGAGCAGGATAATGCTATAGCCGATGCTCTTGAAAAAGCAGCGAAAGATGAAGATAAATTCGAGGAAGAACTTGCTGAAGCTGAGAAAGAGCAGGACGAAGAAGAAGCTTCTATCCACATTGATTAATTGCAGGTAAATTCATAATTATTCCACATTTTACAAATAGTGACAATCAGGCTTGCCACTTTCGTTGACAGTATTTAGATTTCACTTTGCAAGAAGAAGTTCCAACAGAATTTTCTATTGCAAAAACCCCCACGGCAATTTGAATATAATTTTCCGTGGGGGTTTCTTTTACGCTTTTGGAAGTTTAAATGAACTCTTAAGAGAAACAATACGGTTAAATACCGGTGCCCCTTCTTTGGAATCATGAATGTCTGCACAATAAAAGCCATTTCTTACAAACTGGTAACTATCCAGTCCTTTGGCTTTCAGAAGCTCTGGTTCAACATAAGCAGACATCTCTATAAGAGAATTCGGGTTCAGATTCAGTTCTCCTGTCTCTTTATCATAAACACCCTTTTCCTCATCTACGATATTCTCATAAAGACGTACCGGAACCTTACCTGCATTTGACGCTTCAACCCAGTGAATGGTTCCTTTTACTTTACGTCCGTCAGGTGCATTTCCGCCCTTTGTTTCCGGATCATAAGTACAATGTACAGCAGTAACTGTTCCATCATCCAATGCCTCGAAACCTGTGCATGTAACAAAATATGCATTCATAAGACGAACTTCCGTACCAAGGAAAAGTCGTTTGTATTTCTTTGGAGGATCGATCATAAAGTCTTCTCTTTCAATATAAAGTTCCTTTCCAAATGGAACCTTTCTGCTACCAAGGGCTTCATTTTCCATATTGTTCGGAGCATCCAGATATTCCACCTGTCCTTCCGGATAATTGTCAATGATCAGTTTGATCGGATCAAGGACTGCCATATAGCGAGGAGCCTTTAATTTCAGATCCTCACGGATACAGTACTCGAGCATTGCATAGTCTACTGAACTGTCAGCTTTGGATACACCACAAAGTTCCACAAACTTCTGAATAGATTCAGGTGTGTAACCACGGCGACGTAAACCGGAAATAGATACCAGTCTTGGATCATCCCATCCGTCAACAATTCCATTCTCTACCAGCTTCTTAATATAACGCTTACCTGTTACTACATTCGTCAGATACAGCTTTGCAAACTCAATCTGCTTCGGAGGATGTGGATATTCCAGTTCTCTTACAACCCAGTCATATAATGGTCTGTGATCTTCAAATTCCAGAGTACAAATGGAATGTGTAATTCCCTCAATTGCATCCTCAATAGGATGAGCAAAATCATACATCGGGTAAATACACCAGGTATCTCCTGTTCTGTGATGGCTTACATGAGCTACACGATAGATAACCGGATCTCGCATGTTCATGTTTGGAGAAGCCATGTCAATCTTTGCTCTCAGAACTTTCTCACCATCAGCATATTTGCCTTCTTTCATCTCTTCAAAAAGCTGAAGATTCTCTTCTACAGTTCTGTTGCGATACGGACTCTCTTTGCCAGGCTCCTTTAAAGTTCCACGATATTCTCTGATCTGGTCCGCAGTTAAATCGCAGACATATGCCTTACCCTTTTTAATCAGTTTTACTGCGGCTTCATACATCTGTCCGAAATAATCGGAAGCAAAGAACAGTCTGTCCTCCCAGTCAGCTCCCAGCCATTTTATATCGGCTTTAATGGACTCAACAAACTCAGATTTCTCCTTAGTCGGATTGGTATCATCAAAACGCATGTTGAATTTACCATTGTACTCTTTCGCCAGTCCGGCATTTAAAAGAATGGATTTGGCATGTCCTATATGAAGATAACCGTTTGGCTCTGGCGGAAAACGTGTATGAACGGTGTCATAAACTCCTTCTGCCAGGTCTTTATCAATGATATTCTCAATAAAATTTTTGGAAACCTTTTCGTTCTCCATGGTTCTTCCTCCTGATATCAACTCTTTTATAGCATAAATTCCAATATCTGTCAGAGCATGTTAAAAAATTTTCTTCAATATGTGTATCGGGAATAATTTCTCAAACATGTTCTGTTCTTTGATGATTTATCTTATCATAAATAGGTGCATTTTAAAAGTTTTTCTTAAAAAATTGTTGATTTTTATCCCTATCTATGAGAGTATATTAATTTATGCTACAAAAAAATCCCTGATATATAATCAGGGATTAAAAAGAGCTGATGACGGGAATCGAACCCGTGACCTCCGCCTTACCAAGGCGACGCTCTACCGACTGAGCCACATCAGCACTCTCATGTCCGGCATTTCTGCCGCTCACAGTTGATTATATTACCAGAAGGTTATCTTATTGTCAACACCTATTTTCAAATTTTTTCAAAAAATATAAAATAATTAAAATTTTTTGCTGCAGCACCTGCCGCTGCAACCTGGCAGGTACTGCTATACTGCATTTTTCATTTTTCAGGAATAACAATATTCCGCACATAATCTGTATCTGTCAGTAAACCATCTCCGCTTTTCTTGTTTGTAAAGGAAGCGGTCCCATTCTGATTTCCAGACAGATCAAACTGAACAGTATTTCCCTGTACAGTTCCATTTACTACCTGGTCAATTTTCTCCAGTTTATACCGCATAACTTTACTCTCCTGAACCTGGTATTTCCCTGCCGGAAGTGCGAATACAGCCCTTTTGCTTACATCTGCCCGGGTGTCTGTGTTTTCTTTTGTAAATTCCACAGTTTTAGAGTAAATACGTTCTTCTCCATCCAGATCTGTTCCTTTCACCGTGAATGTAAAGGCCGGATTTCCCTGTCCCCAGACAATTTCATCTCCATGAAGAATTTTGTTTATTGTAAGAGTCACCATCTTCACATCTGTCATCTGGAACTTCTGAACTCCAGATGTACTTTTTACCGTACAAATCACCGTTTTTCCTTTTTTGTAACCGGAAGGAGCTGTTATTTCTGTAAGTACATATTCTCCGGCTGGCAGTTTATTAATCCTATGAGCAGTTTTCCCGGACGTCCAGGTGTCGATCACTTTTCCGCTTTTATCCGTCAACTGCATAACAGCTCCTGCAACAGCTTCACCTGTCACCTTATCCGTCTTTAAAAATTCCGCTTTTATATAACGGTTTTCAATTACCATTGTATAACCTTGCTCATTCTTTACCAATCCATTTGCATCCACAGTAAATTTATAAACTGTGTTATCTAAAACATATCCGGCAGGTACTGCTGTCTCCTGTATACAATATGTTGCAGGTGACAGCCCTTCCAATTTTATTAATCCGTTTTTGTTTGTTGTGTATGTTGTTCCCGCCGAATCTGCATTTGCACTGCTTTCCCATAAACGGAATTTTACGCCTTCAATAGGAGGACGATTTCCTCCTGCTTCTTCCGTTTCTGTTACTTTTTTGATGTACAGATGCATTTTCTGATTTCTGACAAGGATCGCTTTTTCAGGCTCTGTTTTGCTTAAATTCGCCTCAAATACCTGCCGGCTGATTGCATATCCCTCCGGTGGTCTTACCTCACTTACCTTATATTTTCCAAGATAAATATCTTTTGAAATGGCTGTTCCATTTCTATCCGTTACTATAGTATCTGCTACAGTCCCAGCTCTCAGCAAAATATTTCCAGAAGCAGAACGGATGTCCTCCAAAGCTGTGATCTGAAATTTTCCATTCTGCAGTGCCTTTCCTGTCTCATCCACTTTTCTTATAGTAATATGACCTTTTGGAACTTTTTCCTTTACAATCACCCTGGTCTTTTCTGTATTTTTTGATGTGGAAGAAGGTTCTCCTCCGATCCAGTTAAAAGTACTTGTAGCAATATTGTATATATGGGCTTCCAGTACATCCGGATTTTGATTTGCTACATAGTACTGCTGTAAGTTACTGTTACTCTTCAATCCAACAGTAAGTAAAAGACGCACGGATTTTCCATAACAGCGCTCTGGCAATTCTGCCACAGAAGACAAGGTAATCGAATTTCCAGCAACATTCAGACTCCAATCTCCGCGTACACTGTCAGAAGCGCCAAATGAAGCTTCTACTGTCTGATCAAGATATATCTGAACCCCTTTCAGTTCAAAACAGTCTGCCAAAGTATCCTGGATTTTAAATTTGGAAATTTTCCATTCTCTTTTATTGGAAGGAATTTCCTGAACAATTTCAAACACACTTTCAAAATCTCTGCCATTATACTCTGCAGTAACTATTCTCTGATTTTCCCTTAGAATCCATTTTTGAGGATTCTTTGGTTCGGTTCTGTTTACGCTTGCCCTATCTGCAACATTGTTCGAGGTAATTGTTACAGCCTGCGAGTCTCCTTTATGCTGTGTCGTAACAGTAAAATGATTGCTGGTCACATAAGAAGCTACAGTTCCGTTATAAGTACAGGAAATCTCTCCTGGTACCATTCTGGCGTTAAAAATCACATCATAGGATTTCCCATAAAATCCTCTGTCACCAAGAGCAGCTTCTGTTGCCTTTAAGGTAATGTTCTTTCCATTTACAGATATCTGGAACCGTCCATCCACTCTGTTCTGCCCGTTTTCATAAACCTCCGCTGTTGCAGCTGTCAATTCTGCTCCCGCAGGCAATGTATCTGCAATTTCCATTCTGGTCATATACCCGCCAAATTCATTATCCGGCACATTTATATTCAGTTTATATTTATACTCACTGTCCGGACCTGGAAGAAGAAGGTCTTCTCTCCATACCCCATCCTGCAAATTGGCAGTATACTTCTTTACAGAGGCATTCACTACTTTGTTTTTATATCTTGTACAATCTGTAGTCACTTCATCTGACCAGGAAGTTCCTGCGAGCCCATTTATATGCTGACAGGTAATCGAAGCCTTATTTTTTACCTCATAACGGTAACTGTCACCACTGTAAACCGGTGTTATTTCAGTAGGATCCATTCTCACTTTTATCTGAAACTCATATGTTTTTCCATAAAAGTCCGCCTGTGACAATGCTGCCTGTGTAGCCTGAAAATTTATCACATCCCCATCTGTAGAAATACTAAACCATGAGGTTACATCATTCTCTGAAGGCAGCATCTTTACAGCTGCGTAACCAGCGAAATCGACTCCTGCCGGCAGGGTATCACTGACTTCGCAAGAGCTGTAATAATACGCTGAATGCTCTTCCGGGATATCTGTCTGCAAGGTATAATAAAATTCCGAGGTACTGTCAGACAAGGTGTTTGACGTTCCCTGGGAAGCCAGTGTATTTCCAGTCTTTTTTACAAGGCCAGGATACTCTACCGGACCATAGCCTTTCGCATCCCAGTTAAGTCCGGCAGACGTTTTACAGGTTCCAGTCTGTACATCAGCAAATACACTTTTGATCCTGCTTGCTGTTTCAATAGAATAAGCTCCGCAACCAGGCCGCAGAATTGCCAGATAGAAGCCGGATGAATTGTCCAGCTCATAAACAACTGTATTTTGCGGAATCTCTCCGTCAACGGCAGGTGCCGGTGCGGTAAGAACTTCAAAGTTTTTGGAAAATAAAGTTTTCTTCACTACATTTACTACAGAATCAGTTGTCGCATACCGGTGTCCTATAGAACCATTCTGAAGATTGATTCCAAATCTCTGGTACAAATCAATATCCAGCCATCGAAAACGATAGTTGCCTGCAACCGGAATATCTGTACCGCTTTTTACAATATCAATTTTGATTTCCTGTGCAGAGAGCTCATCCTTAAAGCTGATCCACAATTCATTTGAATTGCTGACACCAAACATAGGATAAATTCCCGTTATTTTATTTCCCTTGTAATCGTAGGTATAATCCTGATAATTATTACAGGTAAGAAGAAGGTCTACCTTCGTATTTGCTTCTTTATTGTATCCTACATGTGTAACACGAAAACCAAATTTTCCTTTTGCATTGTTATTAAGTGGAACAAAATACGGTCCCTCTACCATTGCTCCCTGCTTCATTCCTGAAATAACGTCATTTCCTGCATTGTTCCATGAATAAACCTGGGTATCCGCATTCCAGCCAAGTCTTGTATATTTGCTGCTGAAAAGCGTACTTCCATTTGCAACAGCGGTAAAACCGCCCTTTCCTTCTCTTACAGGAGTTCCTTCCTGTGCATAATTTTCCGGAGCAACATATGCATCAATCAAGTCATCTGTGCTGCCATCTTCAAGCACTTCCAGACCATCTTGAAAAAACATGGAATCCTCTCCTGAAGTTTCCATTTCCTCCAAAGAAGACAAAAATTCTCCATCCTCATTTGCAATCAGTCCACTCTGAAAAAATTTCTCCTCTTCTGAAACATTCCTGTCGGCTTCTGTACTGTCTGTTTCTGTACTATCTGTTTCTGCCCCATCCATTTCATCATGAGCAGGATTTTCTTCACATTCAGCTTCTTCAGGCGCTGTATTGTCTTGCATTACTTCCTGCGCTTCCGTTTCAGTTGACACCTTCTCATCTTCCTGTGCCCTTACTGCCCAGCCAGGATAGGAGAACGCTACAGGCACAGCCAGAGCCGCGGCCAATATAGTTTTTTTCAGATTTCTTTTTCTCATCCCCTCGCCTCCTTCTGGTCAATATCAGCCTGTTTCAAATATTCCTGATAGATTTCTTTCATGGTTTTGCTTCCATCCTGTTCCTGAATAACGCTGGCAATCACAGGTACATCATAGCTTACACTTGCATCCAATTCCCCCTCTAAATAGGAAACAGCAGCAAGTTTTCGAAATAGCGGTGTAGTGGATTCTCCTGGGTTCAAAACACTTTTATAGCCGTAAATATATTTTTTGTTTCCTGAGGTTTTCTCCTGATAAAGAAGAGTCCACTTCGTCTCGTCTGCCTGAAATGTAAACAATTCTCTGTTTTCTCTTATTGTTTTTCTGCCTGTACTGCCATCCAGAACAGCTATACTTCTCATAGGAACATTTACCTCCAGAAAAACATTTGCACTGTTTTCCCCTATATTTTTTACAACCGGATCTTTTTCCAGGATCTGACCTGGATAAACCTTTGACGCTTTTTGCGTATCCCAGTGGGCTTCTGTAAGCTGCGCCTTTACAGATCCTGCCGTAAAAACATTCTTTACTTCGCCGGCGGATTTGCTTAAATACGCAGCTGTTCCCCCGGCAAAAGACATAGTTCCGACAAGCAGCCCCATAACTGCCAAAAAGCTTCTTTTTTTCCTCAACTTATCTCACTCTCCTTTTTGTCTGCCCTTCAAAAATTTCTGTTGCCAGATAAATTGCAAACAGGAAAAAGACTGCCGCAATTTTACCCGTTCTGCTTCCTGTAAAGTTCAGCACATATCCGGCAAAAGGGATGCAAAATACAACCGTGCCCTGCAGATTTTCCCACTTTACCGGTTTTGTATCCTGATATTGATTGGAATCCCCTTTTGTTACAAAAAAATGCTTTTCCTTATTGTTTTCAGCTACCCGGTGTGTAATCATTGTTCTCCCTTGTTCTGTGGTAAATGTAATGATCTCCCCTTTTTCTACTTTTTCCGGCTCCTTTTCCTTCACATATATGGCACTTCCAACTGGCAAATCAGGGCTCATGCTTCCAGACATTACGCTGTAACATTTCATGCCATATATCTGGGGAAACGAAAGTCCGACTAACAAAATGACAAAAATCACCCATATGATTTTCAACAGACCTTTTCCCCAGATTTTTAATCTCATCTGTCTTTTTCCTTTCTGTACAGTTTTCTTGCAGTTACTGCAAGAACCACTGCAGCTGCAAATAGCGCAAACCATCTTGCCAGCAGATTTGTGTTATCTCCGGTTTTAGGGCTTGCAGACGCAGTTGCATACACTTTTTCTCCTGCTGCTCCATTTAAGCTTTCCCCTCCACCGTTGTATCCACTTCCACCACTGTTTCCGTTTTCGCCATGCTTTCCATTTCCGCTTTTATTTCCACTTCCGCCGTTATTTCCGTTATTTCCGTCATCTCCATTGTTCTCATCGTCATTGTGCCCCCGGTCACCATTTCCATTTTGACCGGAAGATGAATCCGAAGAGGCCTGACTCGCAGAAAATACCCATTTCACTTTTCCCAACAGTTCCTGATATTCATTATCCATCTCTTCACTTAAAGACAATTTTACAATCAGATTTTTTCCTGCTCCTGGTTTAAACTCACCAAGGGAAATGTCTTTTTTCATGCTCCAGCCTTTTTTCGTCAGATTTCCATCTACAGTTCCATGATAAAGAACTTTATTGTTCTCCAGAATTTCAATCTTTGCATAACTGGTAAGAAGCTTCCGTATCAGCTCCAGATTCTTTTTGCTGTACTTGTTCTGTTTGGCAGCTTCCGCCCGAAGGCTCATCTTAATGTTTAAATCCGAGTTATTAGCAAGCCTTATTGTCTGGCTTCTTGTACATCCAGGCTGCAGGTTCTTAAAATTTGCAAACAGATCTGTTTTCTCGCCGCCAATGATCAACTTATGATTTTTGTCAAAAATCACACTGGTAACAACTTCGCAAGTACATGGCTGATAGGTAATTCCAAGATCCTTCTCATTTTTCCCCCATATTGCTTTCATTTCGCCGCTCTCTGCCTGTATACTCTCCAGATTTACAATAATTTTTGCCTCTTTGTTCTTATAACGGTTGTCTGCTTTTTCAGAGAGATAGTAGCTGTCCATCAGAGGCTTTTTCGTGGTTTTTCCTGCCGGCAATACATCCTTATAGTACCAGTAGCCGTCCTCACACAGCTTCCAGAGATCGGTGTTGTAATGAATTTCGATCATCTCAGGATCCAGTTCCCGATTTTCCAGAAACTGACCGGTTTCACTGATACTCCCAAACACTCTTCCAATTTTTATCCGGACAAAGGAATCCACAGTTCCTTCATTTTTTATATTTACCTCTTTCACCACTTTCTGTCCCGGATCTACATGATCTGGCCTTACATAATTTTCCTGTATGGAATTTTTGTAAGAGGACATGGACAGCAGATTTACTGCATATTCAGATACATTCCAGGCAGCCAGCGCAGTACCGCATGCAAGCAGCAGTACTGCCACCACAGTTATGCAGATACTTGTGCACTTATGCTTCTTCATGGTATCTCTTCCTTTCTGATCAGTTCTCACTGCCGCGGTTTATTTCCTGCAAGGTTCCTCCTTTAATTTCTTCATCCAACATGCGGTAAGCTTCTGACTGGGTAGCAAATCCTTTGCTCTGAATTGCCTGTGCTGTTACTTTCAGCTGATAATTTCCAACTTTCTGCATCTGTGTCTGGTTCCAGTCTGTAGGAATCGCAATATTGGTAAACAGGGTAGACTCCTCTCCAATATTTAAAATTCCATCCCCTTTTGCTCCCATATAATTGAAAACAAGTTTTGAAGCAGTGGAGCGTGCCGTGTCCTTTGTCCACAATGGATTTACCATTGGATAGGCTGCCAGCTGTGCAAGGTTGTAGCCAGGAATCCTATCCTGAATCAGTCCGGTAGCCTTACCTTCTTTTTTGTCATATCCACCGGTAAAAGTCTTATCAAAATAAATGGTTTTATAAATCAGATTCAACGCCTGATCGTCTGTGATCGGTGTCCCCTGACTATTCAGAATGTCCACACTCATTCTCACATAACAGGGCTCGTCCCCGTTTTTGTCGGAGGTGATGTTCTTTACAGTTGGATTTTTGTATACCGTGTATCCCGGATACATATTCTTTCCATCGTTTTCATTTGGATCCCAGTCCGGTTCTTTCAGACCAATATCAAGGTCCCCTGTGGTAAAAACATTGGTCTGCACAGAATTTTCCGTGAAATAAGCCATTGTGTTTCCAATTCCAAATAACATGGCATATGAAAGTACTCCCGCAAATAATACATTTCTTTTTCCTCTGCTCATTTTCATATTTTCTCTTCCTTTCTCTCATTAAAAATGAAACAATCCTGCTTCATACGCACTTTTTGGATTGTTAAGACCAAAATATTCTTCTCCTGTCATCTGCTGAAGAATCTGTCCGGAAATCTTAATTTCCACCCCGCCCATTTCCTGAATCCAGGTCTGCCTGCGGTTATTTACCTTTTTATCCACCCAGACCTTTGTAAATAGAGGAACAGTTGTTTCTCCTGTACCATTCAGGTTCCTTTTCAAAACTTTCGAGTAGTAAAAATACTGTACAGGGTCTGTCTTTTTCTGATCAGCAAATCGCACCCATTCTCCTTTAGCGGCATCATCACTGTTATAATCAATGGTATAAACCTGGACTACTTTTTCCATATCCTGAGCGCTTAAGACTTTTCCTCTTTTGCTCTTATCCGGGCAATTCTGACTGTAAACGAACTCACATTTCAATGCTGCAAGCTCATTCATATTCAGTTCTGATGTATTGGTTATCTGAGGATCTTTTGCAACAGAAGAACCTGGAACAGTAAGTAATCCTTTCTGTGGATTCCATGACGGCTCTGTAAGAACTGCATCCAGGCCTTTTTCCCCGGCAAATGTCAGCCTGTTTGCAACTTGTCCTGTGTCACCAAGATAAGCAAGTGTGCCGCCAGTTCCCACAGCCAGACATAACCCGGTTCCAAAGATCAGTGCTGCCTTTTTCATTTTTTTCATGTGCACCTCCTTACAGTCTTGCAAAGGCTTCTTCCGGAGAAGAAAATCCTTCGCTCTGAACCGACTCTTCATACACAAGAATATCAAATGGAACTAAATCTTCTTTTTTTACTATGTTTTTTATAACAATATTATCAAAAACCGTATCTGTTCGCTGTCCTGGCTGAAGCTGTTTCTGATAATAATAGTATCCGTCTTCTCCTGTTTTCCAACTGTCTTTTATCTTAAGAGGCTCACACTGCGCCTGTGCATCCAGATTGCTGAATACTACCCTGACCCGGACATATACCGGAATCACAGAATCATTTACAATACATGGCTTTTTCTTTATGACCGATCCTGGTCCAGGATCGGCCGGAGGATCAAACTCTTCTTCAATGTGTGTCTTATTCTCCACTATCTTTATCCTGTTAACAGTTTCCTGGCGGTCAATTAAATAGGCATACACCATAGAACCTGCTGCTCCCGCCAAAAGGCAGAACGCTAGTACAAACAGCATCCATTTCTTTCTCATGGATCAATCACGGCAGGAACCGTTCCTGCTTACTCCTTTCCTCCTGGAATTTCTGTTATTTTGCAGACCTGCTGCAAAACAGCTACTGCTCAAAAAGACCAGTAACCATAAAATCAGCACATGGGTACCACCTCCTTTACAAAGAACCAGAACGGTCATATCTGTCATTAGGGATTTTTTCGAAAATTAAATAGTAAAAAGAATAAAAGATTTGATTTATAAATATATCTGAGATCAGTGAAATAAATAGAAACTATAATTATTAATATTTTAACAATTTCTAAGATACAATAATTAATTAAATGGATTTTAATAACTGAATTAACAAATTTGAATTAAAGATTAAATTGACGCGTCTTCTGTGACGCATTGATTAATTGATATGATAACATGTTTTTTGAAAAAGTCAATACAGGAAATAGAATTTTTCTATTTCCTGTACCAGCTCCTGGACTAGAAAAGGCTCTAGCTTATTACCTCGCGGATTTTGGAGCGGATTCTCTGCAGAGCATTATCAACAGATTTTGGAGATTTATTCAGGATTCCTCCAATTTCCACATATCCTTTTCCCTTCAGATACAAATCCAGCACTTTATTTTCCATAGGACTTAAATAATCTGAAATTCTTTTCCGAAGATCCTCTGTAGTCTCCTGATCAATAATGATAGATTCCGGATTCTCCACGCTCAGTTCCCAGATTGGACTGCTTTCATCCTCCTGATTCAACGATACATAGGAATTCAGAGGCTGGTGCTTCTGGCGGTTAGAATTCTGAATGGCACTGTATATCTGCCTGTCAATACACACTCTGGCAAAAGTTGCAAAAGATGCCTCCTTATCTGTCTGAAAATCCCGGACTGCTTTAAACAAACCGATCATTCCTTCCTGAATCAGGTCATCTGTATCTCCTCCGATGAGGAACATGGCCCGGGCTTTCTGACGCACCAGTCCCTTATATTTCTCCATCAGATAATCTTCTATGGCTGTCTCTCCAGCCCGCAGACGGGCAATCAGTTCTTCATCACTTACACCATCGAACTTTCCCATATTTCCTCCGGATTTTATTTCATTCTCTGGCGAACCACCTCATAGGCAAGGATTCCTGCTGCAACAGACGCATTCAGAGAATCAATATCTCCCTTCATAGGAATAGCTGCCACAAAGTCACATTTTTCCTTTACAAGACGACTCACGCCCTCTCCCTCATTTCCGATTACCACACCCATAGGACCGGTAAGATTCAGATTGTACATCAGATCTCCGCCCATATCTGCGCATACAAACCACATACCCTCTTTTTTCAGCTCTTCGATGGTCTGTCCAAGATTAGATACCTTGGCAACTGGTGTGTAGTTCAAAGCCCCTGCAGAAGTTTTTGCAACTGTTGATGTAAGCCCTGCCGCATGTCTTTTCGGAATGATAACACCATGTGCGCCTGCAAGGTTGGCAGTACGGATAATAGCTCCCAGATTATGGGGATCTTCGATATCATCAAGAAGAAAAATGAAAGGTGCTTCTCCTTTTTCCTTTGCTTTATTTAAAATATCCTCAACTGTGGAATATTCATATGCAGCCACCTGCGCGATCACGCCCTGATGGGCGCCTATCTCGCTTAACTGATCCAGACGCTCTTTCTGTACAAAATTAATGATCGTATCTTTTTTTCTTGCCTCACGGATAATGGTGCGTACTGGTCCATCCTGGCATCTGTCCAGAACAAAAAGCTTGTCCACGCATTTTCCTGAGCGAAATGCCTCTAATACCGCATTTCTTCCTTCAATCTGCTCGCTCATTTGCAGCCTCCTGTCTCTTATTGCCTTTGTAAAATCATTGCTGTTGTTCTTTATAAATTCTCTTCCGGAATTCCTTTTCTCACCAGTTCCACAATTCTGGAATAATCTTCTTTCAGGTACAAATATCCCATCAGTGCCTCAAAGCCTGTAGCCCTGCGGTAATCTGCCATTGTAGCATGCTTGGCCATTGTAGGGGAATGTGCATTTCTGCCTCTTTTATAGACAGCCAGTTCTTCTTCTGTAAGATCAGGTTCCAGAAGCTCCATCATCTTTGACTGCGCTCCTGCCTTTACCAGGCTGCTGGCCTTTTTATGAAGCTGATTCACCGGACAGTTGCCTTTTTTAACAAGGATTGTCCGGATCACCAGTTCATAAACACCATCTCCAATATAAGCCAGTGTCAGCGGGGAATAGGTTCGCAGATCCCTGTCTTTCAGTTCAAACAGTTCTTTTAATTCACTTAAGCCCGTTTCCATTTTACTCCTTCACGTGTATCTTTAAGAATGATTCCCTTTGCAAGGAGTTCATCACGAATCTCATCTGCTCTTGCAAAATTCTTTGCCTTTCTTGCCTCCTGGCGCTCTGCAATCAGATCTTCGATTTCTTTATCCAGAATTTCTTCTTTCTTCACAGCAACAAGTCCAAGCACATCACAAAGCTTCACAAGAATTTCAAGAATTCCTTCTGCAAAAGCGGCGCTGCTTTCTTCTGTTACATTTGTATTGGCAAATTTGACCAGTTCAAATACAGCTGCAAGCGCATCAGCTGTGTTGAAATCGTCTTCCATTGCTTCTTCAAATTTCTTTACATATCCTTCTGCCTCTGCAAGAAGTTTCTTCTCAGCCTCAGTAAGTTCAACAGCAGATGCCTTCTCCTTACGGTCTTTCAGGCGTCCTGCTGCCTCTGTAATTCTCTCAAGGGCATTCTTGGAAGACTCCATAAGGTCAGCACTAAAGTTCAGCGGACTTCTGTAGTGTGCATTCAGCATGAAGAAACGAAGCACCTGCAGATCATACTGCTCGCTGATCTCACGCACAGTACGGAAGTTTCCAAGGGACTTGGACATTTTACGGTTATCAATATTCAGGAACGCATTGTGCATCCAGTATCTTGCAAAAATTTTATCATTGCAGCACTCGCTCTGTGCAATTTCATTCTCGTGATGCGGGAAAATAAGATCCTCACCACCGGCATGGATATCGATCTCATCTCCAAGATATTTCTTAGACATAACAGAGCACTCAATATGCCAGCCCGGACGGCCATCGCACCACGGAGAAGTCCAGTATGGTTCCCCTTCTTTCTTCGGTTTCCAGAGTACGAAATCCAGCGGATCTTCTTTCTGGTCCTCTCCTGATACCTGAAGTGCACGGAATCCAGATTGCAGGTCATCCAGGTTTTTGTGGGAAAGCTTTCCATATTCTTTAAATTTCTTTACACGGAAATATACAGTTCCGTCTGCCACTGCATAAGCATATCCTTTATCCACAAGAGTCTGAATCATGCTGATCATGCCGTCAATTTCCTGAGTTGCCTGAGGATGTGTAGTAGCAGGCTTCACGTTCATTCCTGCCATATCCTTTTTGCACTCTTCAATATATCTCTGGGAAATTTCTTCTGCGGAAACTCCCTCTTCGATTGCTTTCTTGATAATTTTGTCATCTACGTCTGTAAAGTTGGATACATAGTTTACTTCGTATCCTTTATATTCCAGATAACGGCGGACTGTATCAAAAATGATCATTGGACGTGCATTACCAATATGAATCAGGTTGTATACAGTAGGTCCGCAGACATACATTTTTACCTTTCCCTCTTCAAGGGGTACAAATTCCTCTTTCTGACGGGTCAGCGTATTAAAAATCTTCATTTTATTTCTCCCTCCGGTCAATTTCTCTAAATGTTATTTCGCAGCTGCGCACAACAACATTATTTCTTGTATAAAAGGCAGACTGCCTGGGAAGCAATTCCCTCTTCTCTTCCGGTAAAACCCAGCTTCTCCTCTGTGGTAGCCTTGATATTCAGACAGTCAGGCTCCATATGCAACGCTTTCGCAATGTTCTCCTTCATCTGTGGAATATGAGGTGCCATCTTCGGCTTCTGGGCAATGATCACAGCGTCAATATTTCCTACACCATATCCTTTTTTTTCCAGAAGAGAGGCTACATGTTCCAACAACTTTACGCTGGAAATCCCCTCGTATGCCGGATCTGTATCTGGAAAATGCTGTCCAATATCACCAAGAGCTGCTGCTCCCAAAAGAGCATCCATAATCGCATGAATCAGTACATCTGCATCTGAATGTCCCAGCAGGCCTTTCTCCCACGGTATCTTCACACCGCCAAGGATCAGATTCCGGTTCTCTGTCAGTCTGTGTACATCATATCCCATTCCCACTTTCATAAGATTATCCACATTTCGTCCCTGCCTTTCTTCTTGAAAGGGATTTTCCTGCATAGCAAAAAATCCCCATGCTATCGTTCGCTATTATACATGATTTCCAATTAAAAAGCAATCCGTCAACAGTTTAATATGCCAGGGATTTCTGTCTGACATTCCAGACTGCGTTGCAACAGAATTCTGCACAATTTTTATTTATGACAAAGGCCTCCCGGGTGAACCCCAGAAGGCCTGACAATATGTATTCTAAATATTTGCATATCTTTAAATACAAAAACATTTGACACATTTTCCTGTGGACAGTACTATTAAACTTCTGCGATTACCTCAACTTCGCAAAGAACATTCTTCGGAAGAGTTTTCACAGCGACACAGGAACGTGCTGGTTTGTTTACGAAATATTTCGCATATACTTCATTAAACTTGGCAAAATCTCCCATATCAGCAAGGAAGCATGTTGTCTTAACTGCCTTCTCAAAACTGCTTCCTGCTTCTTTCAGTACTTCGCCAAGATTCTTCATAACCTGCTCTGCCTGAGTCTCAATGGTATCTCCGTTGATCTCGCCTGTTGCAGGATTTACCGGGATCTGTCCAGATGTAAATAATACTCCATTTAAAATCATTGCCTGGGAGTATGGTCCGATTGCTGCTGGTGCCTTATCTGTATAAACTACTTTCATGGTGTAAATCTCCTTTCATTTTTTCTTTTATTGTCTTCATGCTATCGCAAAATTTTATTAGTGTCAAGCAATTTTTTTGTACAAGTCTGGAAAGGATTCTGTTTTGCAGAAAGCCTTTTTCAAATACGCTCTAATTCAAATAATAATAAGCCATCGCTGAAATCCTCTGAATATTGGAAACAGCATCTGCTTCCTTTCCTGCATTCTCAGACATTACGCACAGAATATAATCCGTTCTAGCTCCATAGACAATTCCAATATCGTGCTGGCTTTTATCATTTTCACCAGTTTTATTCGCTACCTGAACAGATTCCTTAAGCCCGCCAGGAATCTTTGTTCTGGTATCCTGGTTCAAAAGCAAAGACAGCATCTGGTCAGAATCCTCCGGACTTACACATTCTCTTCGGTAAATCTTCTCCAGCAGAGTGCCGCAATCCTCCACAGAAGTCATATTACTGCTTCCAAGCCCTTCCGGATCTGTATTCGAAGGCGCAAGCGTATGAAGCACAGCTGTTTCTTTATAGCCCTGTTCCCTGAGATACCGGTTAATTACACGTGCACCTGCATTGAATTGATTGGAGGCAGTCTGAAGCCTTACCATTTCATTAAAAGACTCATTGTCACTGTAGGTTACCATATTCTCCATAAGCCGAAACAGCTTGTCTGTCACAGTCTGACTAGCTGGATCTGCTTTCAGAAGCATCCCCTCAACCATCCTGATTTTTTCCATATTTTCATAACTTGCAGCCATTGTAAATGCTTTTATCAGACTTGCGGAAGACATGGCTTTATCATTGATGGAGAACTTCTCTCCGTTCTTTAGATCTTTCACATAGACGCTCCAGTCCCCTTCCAGTTTTTCCGTAAATTCCTTCACAGCTTTCTTCAGATTTTTGATTCCCGGATCCGTCAGTTCTTTAATGCAGCCATCTTTTTGGATTGTCAAGCCCTCTGGTGTAGTACCAGCTTCTTCCACTAATACGCCGCTTGATTCATCAAAATAATAATACCCGGAAAATCTCTTTTCTCCCACATTCATTTCCTGAATATAATAAATACCGCCTTCCTGACACACTTTTCCATTTCTGTCAACGTAATACCCGCCATCTAGTTTTATCTGTCCAATCTCTTCTTTTAGAATACAAACTCTTCCAGTACCAGAAAGCCTTCCAAGGTTATTTACCACATAAATCCCCGAAGTCCATCCTGCTTCCACAGTTCCATCTTCTGCTTTCGGGAGTGCTTCCTGTGAAATGGCTGTAAGATGTGCTTCAGAAGCTTTAAATTTTCCTGTCTCGTCGTGATAATAATATCCATTAAACACTGTTCCATCTACAACAAAATGGTCGAAATAATGTATTGCCTGAGTGCAGTCTCCTGAACCGTCTTCATTCAGACAGTAAAATCCGTCACTTTTCAACATATATTTGCCATCACTATTAGGAATAGGAAGTATCTTAGCTGCCTCTGTAACAGATGACAGGCTGCCGCCACTTTCTGATTCCGCTAATACAGTAAGAACTTCAGGCTTCCATAACAGGAGCCCGCTGTTGCTGCACCAAAATGCTGCCCCCAAAAGGACTGCCATTCCAGCTGCTTTATACAGCCATCTGGTTTTTTTGCCTTTTTTCATGTTATTCTCCTTTTAATAAGGGCAGTATAACCTGTTTCTGCTTTGTATGCAACCTCTTTGTTTGCCATAACATTTTTACAGGCTCTGGAATGTGTTTGAAAAGACTTTCTGCAGGATGTACGTCACAATTTGCAAGAGATTTTGTCTGGAATACTCTCCCAAAATTTTTGCAGCTGTGCTTCCACATTTGACAATGTACATGTTTTCCTGTCATTCCACTCCACCGGAAAAAGATTGCTGTATTCTCTCTGCCGGAATCGTTCATCCAAAAGGAGAATAACACCATGATCCTCCCTTGTGCGGATTACTCTTCCAGCAGCCTGCAGAACCTTATTCATGCCAGGGTACCTATAGGCGTAATCAAATCCATTTTCCCCATTTTCTGTGTAAAAAGAACGAAGAATTTCCCTCTCATTTCCCAACTGGGGCAATCCGGTTCCCACTAAAATGGCTCCAATCAGTTTTTCTCCCAGCAGATCGATTCCCTCTGAAAAAATACCGCCCATAATGCAAAAAGCTACCAGTGACTCCTGATCCTGTTCAAATTCCTGAAGAAACTCTTCTCTTTCCTGTTCCTTCATAGAGCTGTTCTGACAGATACACTTCACCCAGTTTACAGAAAATTCTTCTTCGTAGACTGCATAAACCTCTTCCAACATTTTGTAAGAAGGAAAAAATACCATATAATTTCCCTTGTGCTGCCATACCGTCCTCGCTATATATTCCGCAATTTTGTGATATTCCTCATATCCCCTGCGGCTATATAAGGAACTTACATCGCCGGCATTTAAAATACAGCGGTTCTTCTGTGAAAACGGTGATTCCACATAGATTCCATAATCGTCCTGCCTGTTGCTGAGCAATTTTCTGTAGTAGCTCATGGGCAGCAATGTAGCAGAAAAGAATACGGCACTGCGGCCTTTCTTCAGATATTCCCCCAGGTTCACTGCCGGATTTACACAGAACAGTTTCAGGCGAAACAGACCATCTTCTCCATTCTCAGCATAAACTACATAGTTCTCGTCTATCAGTTCTGCAATATTCAGAAAATTGCGAATATCAAAATAAAACTTTCTTACTTCATCTTCCAGTTCCACATCCTTATGTGCTTCCAGAAAAGCATCAAATTCTCCCTGAACCTTTAAAATCGTCATAGTTATGGAACCCGTGCCTGGGAGAACGATGTAATTTCCACAGTCCACCTGCAGTTCTTTCAGCTGTTTATCCAGCTTTCCAAGGGAGCGGTAAAGCCGGGGTGCTCTCTCCTTCATAGCTTTTCGAACCCGAACAGCATCTTCCCTGCAAATAGAAGCGCTGTACATCTCTCTTCCCCGTTCCGCCAGATTATGGGCTTCATCAATGAGAAAGATATAATCTCCACCTGCACCTTCCCCGAAAAAACGTTTCAAATGAACTGTAGGGTCAAACACATAATTATAATCACAAATTACAGCGTCCACCCACAAAGACAGATCCAGACACATTTCAAAAGGACACACCTGCCATTTCTCGGCCTGCTCCCGGATAGTCTCCCTGTCATATCTGCTCTTCGTCGTCCACAGCTCATAGACAGCGTCATTGACCCTGTCAAAATGTCCCCTGGCGTAAGGACAATGTACCGGATCACACTTGGTTTCGTCCATAAAACACAGCTTCTCCTTGGCTGTAATGGTCACCACTTTGTATTTCATTCCCTTTTCCCGCAGCACCTCAAGAGCTTCCTGAGCCACTGTTCTTGTAATAGTCTTGGCTGTAAGATAAAAGATCGTCTCCCCTTTCCCTTCGCCAACAGCACGAACTGCCGGAAATATGGTAGACATGGTTTTTCCTACGCCGGTAGGTGCCTGAATAAAAATCTGACGACTGGCTCCAATTGCATGGTAAACACTGCTCACCATCTTTCTCTGACCTTCTCTGTAGGGAAATGGAAATTCCAGGCTCTGAAGAGAATGATTTCTCTCTTCCTTCCATTTTTTCTGATAACTGAGCCATTTATGATATTCATCCAGAAGTTTCTGGTACCATTCTTGCAGTTCCTCTATGGAGAGCACCTCCCGGAACCTTTTCACCACTTCTGTCTCCAGGTTGGCATATGTCATCTGGATTCCAATCTTCGACAAGCCTTCCTGAACACCGTAAATATAACCATAACACATAGCCTGAGCCTTATGAACCTTCACAGGCTCTTCCATCTGTTCCACATTTCCATATATTCCCTTAATCTCATCGATCCAGACAATCTCATCTTCTGTAAAAATTCCATCTGCACGCCCTTCCACCCGAATGTCCAGATCCTCATAGCTGTAATTCATCCGCAAAGCAACCTCTGCTCTGTAGTCTCCGCCCATTTGTTTCTGAAGCTTCCGATGCAGTCTGCTGCCCTTTAACATAGCATCTTTGTCTATAGTACCTCTTCGGTTATCAAGATCACCACTCTGCAATATAAACTCCACAAGATTTCTTACTGATATTCGTGTTACCGGATTGTCCATTTCCAATTTACCGCCTTTTACTGGTCTGCTGCCTTCCAAACAAAGATACCTTATCTGTAAGCATTATAACACGAATTTTACTTATCGGCCTATCCTTTCATAGAAAACTCCGGCATATTACTCCGAAAATGCAAAGCAAGCATCTGCTTCTGAAGTTTCTCATTTCTCCTTGCTTCAATGGATATGCTGTCACAAAATGTCTGCCACAGTTCCTCGTACTCTCCCATATCCCCTACGGCGCTCCCTGGCACCTGTATACGCACCCCTTTTCTCATGACGCACTCCTTCCCTTTCTCATGGCACAACGCCTTCTGCCTCTTCTCATCGTAGATTACCCAGTTCTCATTGGGAAAACGATTGGAAAAATGAAGAGCCATAAGAGACAGGATATCATTCCCCGGCTGGATCTTCGCCAACAGAAATCTTCCGCTAATCTCTCTGAAACGGACAAACCCAAAATAGTGGTGATATTCCCTTTTCACACAGAGTGCCAGTTTCGCAACTCTGGATACATATGGATCTGCCAGTGCCTCCATCACACGTTTTTCACATCTGCCTCCCCCAAAAGCCCGGTGCAGCACATAATAAATGGCAGTTCCCCTGTCTTCATCTGCCGAAGCTGCCGCCAGACAAATCTGTTCGTAAACTTCACTTCCCAGTCTCATAAGAATCGTCCTCATAACCTTACCAGCCTTACTCTGATCCGTAACAATTTCCCGATAAGAAGTGAACAATTCCATATTTACAGGAAAACTGGTCTGAATGCTCACTTTACAGCCGCCTGCACACTCTTTCCATCCATCATAGACAGCAGAAAAAATCCCCTCCATAGAATCCTCACATACCAGGATTCTTTTCTCCTGATTCATATAGCTCCCACCTTTCGCTCCACATGATTCTTCGTATTTCCTGTATACAGTCTTCTGCTCCCCATCTCATCTCCAAAGAGGGATAATTGCTGAAATGCAGCTTCATTCCCACGCCTTCGGCAGTTCTCTTCAGATAGAAGATTACGGGTAATATAGGCTTCCTCTACCCTGGTATTGTACATCATGCGGCCATTACAGGTAATAAAATATAAGGCACGCTTCAGAACCACACCAATCCTCTTCAGATCTGCAAAATCCAGGGAATGGGTTCTCCTGGCCCCAATGATTCTTCTGGCAGAGGTATAACCGATTCCCGGTACACGAAGAAGTTCATAATAATCTGCCTGATTGATCTCTACCGGAAAAAACTCCAGATGTGACACTGCCCAGTCTGCCTTGGGGTCCAGAAGAAGATTAAAATCCGGGTGTTTCTCCGAAAGCAGCTCTGAAGCCTGAAAACCATAAAACCGCATAAGCCAGTCTGCCTGATAAAGCCGGTGTTCTCGAAGAAGAGGCGGACCTGATAAGGACATAGGCAGATCCTTATCTTCATTTACGGCGACAAAAGCCGAATAAAAAACTCTTTTTAATGCAAAGTTCTTATACAAAGATTCTGCTACCGACACGATCTGATAATCGCTCTCCCCCATAGCTCCAATGATCATCTGGGTACTTTGACCGGCTGGTACAAACTTAGGTGCATGGCGGTACAGAACCAATTCCTCCTTATTCTGATCTCGCTGCTGCTGAATCTGCTTCATGGGGCGAAGAATGGTTTGCCTGCTCTTATGCGGTGCCAGTTTCCTAAGCCCGTCTGCAGTAGGAAGTTCCAGGTTCACGCTCATGCGATCTGCCAGATACCCAGCCCGGGCGATCAGTTCAGGAGCAGCACCTGGAATGGCTTTCAAATGAATATATCCCTGAAAATGATATTTATTACGAAGAAGGTTTACTGTACAAAGCAGTTCTTCCATAGTCCTGTCCGGACTTTCCTTTACTCCGGAACTTAAAAACAGTCCTTCAATATAGTTCCTCCTGTAAAATTCCATAGTCAGACGGCACACTTCTTCTGGGGTAAAACTGGTACGCACCACATCATTGGAGATTCTGTTTATACAATATTTACAGTCAAATACACATTCATTTGTATAAAGGATCTTCAAAAGACTGATACATCTGCCATCCTGAGCAAAACTATGACAGATTCCGGCAGCAATGCTGTTTCCCATGCCCTTTCCATCTCCTTTTCGATCCACACCGCTGGATGTGCAAGCCACATCATATTTCGCGGCATCCGATAAAATCTCCAGCTTCCGCTTCAATGTCATTGATTCCTGAATAATCATCCCGTAACAAAGCTCCTTTTATGTAATCTGTGTTTCGCATTCTTTATTATTTATTCTTCTCAAATTCAGAACGTTTGTTCTTGTTTTATTTTAGAACATGTGTTCTGTTTTGTCAATATCATAAAACGGAACGAAATTTTTTCTATACAAAAAGAGCCATAAATCAAAGATTACTTCTAACACTCCCTTTGATTTACGGCTCTTATCTCATTCTTTTACTATTAAAGCTCCCGGACGACAGCCAGAAATGGTACATGCTTACATCAGCAAATTCCTGAATACCAGACGTTCTGAATGTATGAGCAGATTTTCATATATGTGAATGCTGCCGACAGGCGACCTATCCACTCAATTTCAAATCTGAGTCAGCACAAAAATATCATAAATTGCTTTCACTGCATTTTCAAAATCACGGTTCTCCACGCCGATAATAATATTCAGCTCACTGGAGCCCTGGTCAATCATCTTGACGTTTACATTTGCATGTGCGAGGGCAGAGAAAATTCTTCCGGCTGTACCGCGGGTGGATTTCATTCCACGTCCTACAACTGCGATCAGGGCAAGGTCAGATTCCATTTCCACAAAATCCGGCTGAACCAGGCGATGGATTCCCGCAATTACCTGCTGCTCCTTTTCTTCAAACTCATCCTGGTGAACATATACTGTCATGGTATCAATACCGGATGGAACATGCTCAAAACTGATTCCCTGGTCTTCAAATACCTGAAGCACTTTTCTGCCAAATCCGATTTCACTGTTCATCATGGACTTCTCAATGTTGATAGAACAGAAACCTTTCTTTCCTGCAATACCGGTTATGGTATATTTCGGCTTACGGCAGGTACTCTCCACAATAAAAGTTCCCTTATCCTCCGGACGGTTGGTGTTGCGGATATTAATCGGAATTCCCTCTTTTCTTACAGGGAAAATAGCATCTTCATGAAGAACAGTAGCTCCCATGTAGGAAAGCTCACGAAGTTCACGGTATGTAATGGTCTCAATCACAGCCGGATTCTTTACAATTCTCGGGTCTGTTACAAGGAAACCGGACACATCAGTCCAGTTTTCATACATATCAGCCTTAATTGCCTTGGCAACCAGAGAACCAGTCACATCAGAACCACCTCTGGAAAAAGTGGTCACAGTTCCATCGTCCTTTGCACCATAGAAGCCCGGCACAACTGCATTCTCACATTTGGAAAGACGCTTGTTCAGAAGTTTGTCTGTCTTCTCTGAATCCAGATTTCCGTTTTTATCAAAACGGATCACCTCTGCTGCATCCACAAATTCATAACCAAGATAAGCAGCCATTACTTTACCATTCAGATATTCTCCACGGGAAGCGGCGTAATCCCTGCCAATCTGTGCTTTAAAATTCTCTTTGATCAACTGGAAATCCTCTTCCATGGAAAGAGCAAGACCAAGCCCTTTAATAATCTCATAATAACGAGATTTGATTTCTTCTAAAACCTTTTCAAAATCACCGCCATTTGCAGCTGCGTCATAACAGCTGTAAAGAAGATCTGTTACCTTCGTGTCCCCGTCAAATCTCTTACCTGGTGCAGAAGGAACAACAAAACGTCTGCTCTCTTCACTTCTGATAATATCTCCGACTTTTTCAAACTGCTCCGCATTTGCAAGGGAGCTTCCGCCAAACTTTACAACTTTTCTCATAATCCTTATGCTCCTCAAAAACTTTTTCTCCATTTTATGAAAAAATTCGACTTTTTGCAAGGGTTTTTTCGATTTAATTCGTGAAAGTGTTAAATACCTCCAATACCTGCAGCTGTTCTCCATCCACTTTAAACTGAATATCCCAGGATCCAAAAGACATTCCGTATTTTCTTTCAGGGTCTTTCTGATACCCAGGTCTTGGATCGTTTGCAAGCACAGCCAGAAGTGCTTCTCTTTTTTCCTCTGGAATCTTCTTCAAAAGCTTTTCCGGAAACTCTACTTTCAGCTTATGATCCTGAATCTGGTCGGTAAATCCGCCCGCTGCTTCCGGATGGCTGTCCACGTAAGCCAGATAAGGCTTTATATCATAAATAGGTGTTCCGTCCATAAGATCCGCTCCTGATACATGAAGCACCGGTCCATACTTTTCAGAAAACTCTACGCTCTCCAGCCTTACACTGGAAAGTCCTATGGGATTTGGACGAAAAGGAGACCTTGTAGCAAAAACGCCCATTCTGACATTTCCCCCAAGTCTTGGAGGACGCACTGTAGGAGACCACTCCTTGCGAACAGCCTGTGAAAATTCCCAGATCAGCCAGATATGAGTATACTCTTCCAGCCCTCGAAATGCCTCATGGTTCCGATATTCCGGTTCAAAAATAATATCCGCCTTTAGTTCCTGTATCCTGCCGCTCTGATGGGGAATTCCAAATTTCGTTGGAAAATCACTTCTGATATGAGCAATTACTTTCATTTCCATTGTTTGTTATACCTTTATCAATCTTTATGTGTGCTCTTATAAACCCGCAGATATCCTCTATAAACAGCGAACCTCTATTCCTCATGTCCGCCGCTTTTTTCTTCCTCCTTGATTTCCCAGTGAAGCAGGAACGTAAGAGCTGCACGAAGAGCAATAATTCCGGCTACAATTCCGATTTCCTTCCACTCACGTACCACTACAGTACGAAGAATCTCACTTCCCATTTTAAATTCCAGTCCCATGGCAAGTCCCCTCGCCAGATAGACACCAGTATCTCCGGCATGTTTCAGCCATTTGATAAATCCGGTAATTCCACTCCAGATAATAATGGCAACTCCAATAAACTCAAAAATTACAATGGCGAAACCAGCAATATTCTCCAGAACCCACTCCATAATTCCAGTTATGGTCGTCATCATAGGTACCTCCTTTTTTCCTGCTGACAGGATACCTTTTCTTGCAGAATGTATTTTCATCGCTGCACAACCTGTAAACAGCAACAGTTTTTTATTTTTGCTCCAGCCAGGTCACCACTTCTGTGTGATCTGTAAAACAGAACATTTCCACAGGCTGGATTTCTTTAACTATATAGTTTTTTCTCGTAAGGAAATTAAGGTCTCTTGCAAGTGTTTCCGGGTTACAGGAAATGTAAACAATTTTCTTCGGAGAGAGTTTTATTACGGAATTCAGGAATTTCTCGCTGCTGCCTGAGCGGGGAGGATCCATAAATACCACATCTGCCTTTTCACCAGCTTCTGCCATTGCCTCCATAAATTCACCGGCATCGCCCTGGCGGAAAGATATGTTTACCACCTTATTCTCTCTTGCATTGATCCTTGCATCCCTGACTGCATCTTTATTCAGTTCCACTCCGACCACTTCTCTTGCCTTACCAGAAGCTACCAGACCGATGGTGCCAATTCCACAATATGCATCAATGACTTTTTCTTTCCCTGTCAGCCCTGCAAATTCCACAGCTTTTCCATAAAGAATTTCGGTCTGCACTGAATTTACCTGATAGAAGGATTTCGGCGAAATACGGAAGGATTTTCCACAAAGGGTATCACGGATAAATCCCTTACCATAAAGTACGATTTCCCGCTCGCCAAGAACCATGCTTGTATTTTTGTCATTAATATTTAATACCACAGTACTGATCTCTGGATGAACTTTTCTTAATGCCTTCACAAAGTTATTTTTGGATGGAAAAATAGGAGAGGCGACCACCAGTACTACCATTACCTCACCTGTGGAAAAGCCACGGCGCACCAGTACATGGCGCAGAAGTCCATATCCGGTATCCTCATCATATGTTTTGATCTTAAAAGACTTTAGCATTCCCCGGATAGTACGGATGATTTCCTGACTCTTCTCATCCTCAATCAGACACTGTTCAATAGAAACCACTCTGTGGGTACCAGCCTCATAAATTCCAGAAATAATATTTCCCTTCCTGTCACGGTCAAATACAGCATGAACTTTATTCCGGTAAAAATAAGGATCTTTCATTCCAATTACCGGCTTCACATTCCCAAACTTCTTCAAAAGCCCCTGTACCTGATTTTGTTTCTTTTTAAGCTGTGCGGAATAAGGCACCCCCTGATACTGGCATCCACCGCACTTTTTTGCGTATGGACAGACTGTCTGTGTTTTTTTCTCTTCCATAAATTCTCCCTTATCTTTATTTTGCTTTTCGTTCTTCATAATATCTGACAAGCTTCAGCGCCGCCAACGCACTAAAAGTGCCTACAAGGGCTCCAGCCAGCACATCTGTAGGATAGTGTACTCCCACGTACAATCGGGACAAAGCGATCAGAACTGCCAGGACCATGGCTGCTTTTCCCCATTTTCCAGGAAAGGCTTTATAATATACGCCTGCACAGGCAAAAGATGCGCAGGTATGACCTGATGGGAAAGAATAGTCCTTCAGCCTGGCAACCAGAGGCACAAGTCCCTCCACAGAATCATAAGGTCTTATACGCGCTACCAGATCCTTAAGGCATAAATTCGTAACCACTGCCCCTATAGCCAGTGCCAGAAGTGCGGTCACTCCTGCCTTTCTTGTCTTTTTAGGAAAAAGAAAGAGCAGTCCCAAAACAATCCAGAACCAGCCTCCGTCTCCCAGAAAGGTAATTCCCTTCCACAGCCAGGTAAACAAATCACTTCTTAAATACTGTTGTATAAAAAGCAGAATCTGTGCATCAATATTATGTATCCATTCAAGCAATTCCATTTCTCCTCCACCCGCTTTCAATTCTGATTGCTGTCTATATACTTCTGTAATTTGTTTTTTATAACGGTTCAGCAGACAGTGTGTAACTGCGAAGGAACTCAACAGCTGCTTTACTTTGTCATTATAGCGTAAAAGACGGTTCGTGTGGTGCGAACCGTCTTAATTTCTTTTTTTCTTATTCACCTGCGTGATACAGGATCTGCTGAAGATATTGCCGATTCTGCTCAAGATCAGGAACCAGAACCTGCATGCCATCAATCGTCTGAGGTGTGTAAGCTCCTTCCTCCGGAATCCGGTACGATGCAATTTCATCTGTACCAATATTCATTACATCCATGGCATATCCTGTTATATCCCACAAAGAAAGATCCGTAGTAACCATTGGAAGAACGTCTTTAACCAGATCTGCAATTTCAAAAACTCCCAGATCTTTTATCTTTGCAAAGGCAGCCATAAGTACTTCCTGCTGCCGCTCTGTTCTTCGATAATCAGAATTTCCAATAGAACGGTTGCGGGCATGGATAAGTGCCTGTTCTCCATCCAGATGATTCATGCCCTCCTGAAGATTCCAGTCACTTCGAAGGGGCTGAGGATAAAGAACACTCTGGTCTCGTCCGCAGATATAATCTGCTTCCGCCTGAGTCAGCTCCAGATCTATTCCTCCAACCTTGTCAACCAGAACCTGGAAAACTTCAAAATCCACTTCCACATTTCCGTCTATCTTTACTCCGAAATTTTCTTCCAGAGTCTCATCCAAAAGATCCATTCCTCCATATGCGTAAGCCGCATTAATACGAGTAGTCGAATATCCAGGAATGGCAACATAAAGATCTCTCATAAAAGAGGTCAGGCTTACAGTACCCTGATCCTTGTCCAATGTGGCAAGAATCATGGAATCGGAACGCTGACGGGACTCTCCCTCTCTTTTGTCCTGTCCGATCAGCAAAATACTCTTGATATTGCTGGCATCAGCTTCGGCATCCGTATTCTCTGCCTTTACTGTATATGCAAACGCTGTACCCACAGCCGGGCTTTCCAGAAACAACACCGCGCCAAGACAGATAAGGGTCTTCTTCCATATGGTAGATCTCATATATTTGCTCCTATGTACATGTGCATGGTCAAAAAGGAATCTGTCTGCCGGTTCTTTCATAACCAGCAGTCGCTAATGATTACTGTTCACTCCGTTCACAGTAATCATTATTTTACTACAATTGTCAGAACAGCTCCGTTTGAAGCATTGCCATTGGAGTCAACAACATAATAAGTCAGTTCATAAGTACCCGGAGTATTCACATCAACAGTTCCAGTGATCTGAATCTTACGGTAAAGATCACTTGTTGAATCTTTATCGTCCTGAATGTCTTTGACATAACTCAATCTGTCAATCTGTGTTCCCTTGGCAATTTCAACGTAGTAAGTATTCAGATAAAAACGCGGATCCTGAGGGTTCAGCTGGTCAATCTTTTCTTCTTCCCTTTCCTGCGCTTTTTCTTCTTCTGTCATTTCTGGTTCTTCTTCATCTTCTGAATCAGTCTCATTTTCATCCTGCAGGTCTTCATCCGTATCTGCATCTGTATCTGTATTGTCAGAAGAAGTTTTGGTTTCTGAAGTAAATCCCATAAGATTTCCCTCGGAAGTCATATGATAAGTTACCTTTGTTACATTGTTACTGTTATCTTTTGCAACATAAACAACTGTAACTTCATCCCCTTTTTCATTTGGATAAACATTCTCAACTGTCAGGCTGGATGAAACATCTCCATCTCTGTCGTCAACAGCTTTTACCCCTTCCAGAAGATCTTCCGTTGTCATATCCGCAGTGTAGCTGTTTTTCTTGCTCTCCGCAATGGTAATTTCCGGTCCCTTACGATCCTGTCTCATATACAGCCATCCCAGGATTCCGGTCGTTCCTATTGCCACTGCCGCCATTAAAACAATCAACCATTTACGCATATCTGCAGCTCCTTATACTCAATTTCATCAGCGACGTTTTCTTGATTTCTGTTTCTTGGATCTGCTTTCTTTCTCTGAATATGGAATACTTCCCAGAACAGAAAGTCCAAGATAACGCTCTACATCTTCCTCAACCTTGATCGTATCATTTGTAAGATAAATGATGATCACAATCGCCATTGCAATGATAACACCTAAAAGTCCACCGATCACACCATTCTTCGCAAGACTTGGGCTGGCTTTTTCATTTGGGATGTTTGCGCTGTCAACTACGTTAACCGCCTCAATATCCATAACTGACTGAATGTGCTCTGCTGCCATATCGCGGATAGCATTGGCCATCTCACTTGCTGTATATGGATCTTCATCAGATACTATGATCGTTACAATACGGCTGTCTGTAGAAGTATCTACGGTCAGTTTGCCAAGCAGCTGCTGATAGGTAATATTAAGATTCAGCTGTGCAATTACACCTTCAAGAACTGTACGGCTCTTAATAAGTTCCGCATAGTCCTTAGTCAGCTGTGTACTGGTCTGCATATCTGCACTGGTCAGTGTATTGCTGTCCTGTTTATTCAGCACCATGATCTTCGTAGTAGATTCATACTGTGGAGTGATAAAAAGCATTGTTCCGATAATGGAAATCACACCCAGAATGATACCGGAAAGAATAATCACTCCCAGCCTGCTAAGAATCAGGTGAAAAATCTCACCTAAATCGATTTCAATTTCATCGTTATTATTTGTAACCTGATTTTCCATTCTTCTTCTCCGTTACCCTGTAATTTTCTTTACTTTTTCAAAACAGATACATCGTTTTCAACGACATCCCATATATAAAAGTCAAAATCTCTCGTTATTTATAATGCACTCCGGATTGCTGATAAAAATCATATCTGCGTAATCCGTTCCCATCATTTTTTCAATTTTGTCGTAACATTTGCCAATGTGAGGTGTTCGTTTGGCCAGATCATGACCGTCAGACCCTACAAAATCCAGCATTTCTTCTTTAATTACTTTCTTGCAGAAACGCTTGATCATAAAGCCATCCTCACCAATAATACTGTCCGCATTCATCTGGATATAGGCCCCCATATCCCTGAGTTCATCAATAAAATCCAGACCGCTTTTTACTACCGAATGATAGCGTTCTACGTGTGCAATAATAGGATAATAGCCCTTCCGGATCAATGCCTGCACCCGTTCCCTGATATAGGACTTTTCGTCTGAAGTCCGAAACTCCGTTAACACATAACGGGAACCTGACATGGTAAGTCTTTCCCCTTTTTTCAGACAGTCTGTCATATCCATGCTGGAATGAAGCTCGCAGCCCAGATACATCTGAATACCGTCTTCTCCAATCTCAGCGGCAGCCTTCCTCACACGAAGGAACTGCTTCTTAACCTGTTCCAGAGACGGCTCAAACATATCATATCGAAAATGCGGAGTGGCAATAATGTTGCGGACACCGTCATCATATTCCTTCTGGAGCATGCGTACAGATGTCTTAAGATCCTTCGCTCCATCATCTACTCCCGGAACAATATGACAGTGAATATCATAAATACCTTTCATTCGCTTCGCCCATTTCCAATCTCTTCATATAACAATCTCGAATAATGCCGAATCAGTATTTTCCGTATTCTCCGTACTTGCCATATTTGCCATATTTACCATACTTACCGTATTTACCATATTCCTTGGTATCTACCTTGTTCAAAATCGCACCGATGATCGGACAGTTGGTCTTCTCCAGCTGACCCTTGATCTCCTGTACAAAATGGTAGCTGATACTGCCGGATTCGATTACAATGACAGTTCCATCGCAGGAATCCGCCACAACTGCACAGTCGATTACTCGTCCAAGAGGCGGTGTATCTACGATAATGTAATCATATACATCTCTTACAACACGGATCATGTCTTTAAACTGTCTGCTTCCTAAAAGCTCTGCCGGGTTCGGCGGTACAACGCCTGAAAAAATAATGTGAAACTTGGGGAGATTAGTTGCGCAGATAACGTCCTGCAGTTTCGCCTGCTTGGACAGGTAGTGGGTCAGGCCCTTCACCTCTTCCTCAACCTGTACACGTCCCATAAGAACGGATTTACGAAGATCTGCATCAATCAAAAGTACAGATTTACCACTCTCTGCAAGGGAAGCTGCAAGATGGAAAGTCACATTACTCTTTCCTTCGTTCGGGGTACAGCTTGTAAATGCAATCACCTTTTTGTCAGCACCGCAAAACTGAATGTTTGTACGAAGTGCCTTATAAGCCTCATCCATGGATGAATCAGCTTTCCAGTCGCTAATTTTTACTTTTACCATAATTTTGTTTTCACCTTATCTATTTGTTATCCTGTAAATCTGCCATATTTTCCTTCTAATTTCCCACAAATCACGTCATGGCAGTGTCTGCCTAAATATTATACACTAGAAGTACCGCATTGGCTAGTACATTTTCGAACTAAATATGCACAATTTTTCACAAAAATTTCATATTATTCTTGGTTCTCTTCCTGAATCCCTTCTATATTCTGGACGGATGACCCCTCTTCCAAAAGATATACTTCTACATCAAATACACCGCTGTTCAATGCTTCCGCGTGACTTCCCATATAAATATCAATGCGGTTGTTCTTGATGGCGCCGCCGCAGTCTTCGGCCACATAGACCTGTCCATTGATGACTACTTTAGAGCCATAAGGAATTACAGTTGGATCTACTGCAATAGTGCGGTTCGTGGTAGCTGTCACACCTGTGGATGTGATTCCGTTTGCCCACGGACCGCAGCAAATGCTGCACTGGCAGTAATGGGTAATATGGAAAACACCAAGTGGACGAAGGCTGCTGTCTGCGGAAACCATAATCGGCTGTCCTTCAAGAACACCTGCATTTCCACCCGTCTGTGTAACACCTTCTACTGCTTCTGCAAATACGCCCTCTCCTGTACTTTTATGTATAATTCCTGCTTCTACAGCTCCATCTGAGGTTGCATCTGAAGTTACCTGATCCTTATCTTCATACCCCTCCAAAACAGAGGTTGGAATATATCCCACCTGTTCTTCTCCATTATCATCTTCAAACAGAATCCTGCTCCAGATATCATCAATAGTACCTGTCCGGCTGATTTCATCTTCTTCCAGCACTTCACCGATCACAGAACCCTCTTTTCTGCCAGGATAATCTAATACATCTGTATCTGCCGCTACTGTGACAGTATCCTGGACTTCCGTAATCTCGTCCTCGATTTTCCCGGAATTCTTTTTTTCGATAGCTTCTTCTGAAACTGTTTCTTCTTTATTATCAGTATTTTCCTGTGCTGTACCTGAAATGGCCGGACCGGCTATTTCCGCTCCAAGCGCAGAAACAGGCATACATGCGGAAACACATACTGCCATAACCAGAAATCTTTTTTTCATAAATTTATATCTCCTGATCTGTTCAATTTTCCCCTCTACTCTTTGTTTATCATAGCACAGCTATTTTCTTATTTCAAATCCCATCAGGCTTTTTAGAAATTTTTCACATTTATTATTGTAGCTTTTTTATTTTTTCATTAAAAAAAACATTATTTCATTTTTTTCAAAAAAACATTTGACAAAATAGATTTTATACTGTATCATATGTTTTGTCGCTGAGGAAAACAGTTGACAGCAATAAATGCGATAGTGGCGTAGTTGGTAACGCGCGACCTTGCCAAGGTCGAGACCGCGGGTTCGAGCCCCGTCTATCGCTCTGAAGCTCCGATTTAGTCGGAGCTTTTTTGTGTCTGAATCCGCCTTACAAAGCGGTCACTGTCTTTTGTATACTTCATAAGAAAATCCCGCTTATTCTTTCGGAAATAATTTATAAAGGACATCTTATTTTAAACAAAAAAGCCTTGTACAATTTGCTTTTCTATCTGAAGATTCTCTATTGACTCATCTTCCAATAAGAATTTTCAGTTCTTTGCACTTTGTACAAGACCTTTTATTACTTCATTTTATTATTCTGTCCAGAATCCAATATTTTTCTTAAAACATGTAAAAAAACTTTCCGCAAGATGTGCGTCTCAATTGCAGGAATGATTTTTCAGCTACGATTTAGTGATGGAATAATCTAATTCCGGTAAATGCCATTGCTATATTGTATTTATTGCAGGTATCGATTACGTCTGCATCTCTCACCGAACCGCCTGGCTGTGCAATATATTTCACGCCACTTTTGTAAGCTCGCTCAATATTGTCGCTGAATGGAAAGAACGCATCAGATCCTAATGTTACATCTGTCATCTGATCCAGCCATGCTCTCTTCTCTTCCTTTGTGAAAACTGCAGGTTTCTCTGTGAATGTCTTTTCCCAGTTTCCATCCGCCAGAACATCCATATACTCATCACCAATGTAAACGTCGATAGCATTGTCGCGCTCAGCTCTTGAAATACTTTCCTTAAATGGAAGATTCAATACTTTCGGGCTTTGGCGAAGGAACCAGTTATCTGCTTTCTGTCCTGCAAGACGTGTACAGTGAACTCTTGACTGCTGTCCTGCACCAACTCCGATTGCCTGTCCATCTTTTACATAGCATACGGAATTGGACTGGGTGTATTTCAGAATGATCAGGGAAACTTTCATATCACGCTTTGCTTCCTCAGATAATTCTTTATTTTCAGTTACGATGTTAGAAATCAGCTCATCATCAATTGCAAGCTCCTGTCTTCCCTGCTCAAAAGTAACGCCGAACACCTGCTTATGCTCTAATGGAGCCGGTACATATTCCGGATCGATCTGAATTACATTGTAGTTGCCTTTTTTCTTCTGTTTCAGAATCTCAAGTGCCTCCTCTGTATAACCAGGAGCGATCACACCGTCGGAAACTTCTCTCTTGATCAGAAGTGCTGTGTCTTTGTCACATACATCAGAAAGGGAAATAAAATCACCGAAGGAAGACATTCTGTCTGCGCCTCTTGCACGGGCATATGCACAGGCAAGTGGCGAAAAATTCTGCCAGTCCATATCCTCTACCCAGTAAATTTTTGCAAGCGTCTCTGTGAGCGGAAGACCAATGGAAGCACCTGCCGGGGAAACATGTTTAAATGAAGTAGCTGCAGGAAGTCCGGTTGCCTTTTTCAGATCACGCACCAGCTGCCAGCCGTTAAAGGCATCCAGAAAATTAATATATCCAGGTTTTCCGGAAAGTACTTTAATTGGCAGTTCACTTCCATCTTCCATGTATATTTTAGATGGTTTCTGATTTGGGTTACAGCCGTATTTTAATTCTAACTCTTTCATGGTTATCTCCTCCATTTTATCTTTTAAGGTAACGATTCAGTAGGTACTATTCCGTGAGGCATTCCGTTTTGTGAATATAATTTACCCAAAACGGAAAGCTTTATTTTCAGTGATTCTTGTTGATAATTTTTGATTCATATTTACCAGTCTCGATATCAATGTATCTCACAAAAAGTGAAACCTTATTGTCTTCATTCAGGCTCTCCCACAACATATCTGCAAACTCATCCATGTTATCCGGAATCTGAACAAGCTTCGGCTCGCCCTCAAAGCTTGGCAGCGGGTTTCCATCACATTTATAAGTATGGATAAAATGTCCCTCACCAGCCTTTGCATTCTGATATGCAAAAGTGTAACGGTTGCAGGAAGAAGGATCTCCATTATTGCTCTTTAAAATGGACATTGCATAACTGTAAGAGCCGTTCTCCACATGCATAATTCCGGAAATACGTGGTGTATAGTTTGGTGCATCTGGCTCAAACTCTCTGGAACGTAAAGACTGCTCGAAAGTGAGCTGATGATCCATTCCTTCGTAAATAGTGTCTGTCTGGTCACCGTTTGTCACGATTGTTTTATTTCCAAGTACGCGGACAGGTGCATAAATGATCAGGCTTGGATCTACCAGTTTGGAAGGGTCAAATGCCTGTGTGCGGATTCCCTCGCCATCCTCCACAAATACACGGTTTCGGCTGTTTTCACTTCTTCCCATAATAAAGTAAGCAGTAACTGCCTTCGTTCCATCAGCGCTGCGGCCAATGATGATTCCTCGTCCCGGGTAAGAATTTTCCTTCAGTTCTTTGTCCAATGCTATCATTTCCATGCAGATGTTCTCCTTTCGAAATTTACATGAGTATATTACCGCAGCCACCAGATTTTCATCAATAGTATAAATGTTGACTGCGTGTATAAAAAAACGCCTGGGAAGCCTCTCTTCCAGGCTGCCCAGGCGGTCGACACAATGATATTACTGCACTCCCTGTGGGTATTCCCACGATCCGCCAGTCATGCAGTTCTTTTTTATACTACAATATTTTTTTCGTTATTTCAAGATGGGAAATCTTTTTCTTTTATGTACAATTTTTTTGTAGCCACTGTTCACACCCTTCGCAACAGTGCACTTCGGAATGCCTGCATGAGCGAATTTATGGATATAATCCGTACTCTCTTCTCAGGAAATCCCCATCAGGCCCTGATCTATTGTGATCTGTGCACTGATATCCGCCTTCATCCGCTCCCAGGCATCCGGATGATCCACATAATACTTGGGGCATTCCTTGCCTGTCACATCATAATGCCGGATCACCTGCTCTGAAGTCAGCCCAAATCGGGCGCACAGCCATGCAGCCAGCTTTACTACAGAATCATAAGTTTCCTGTTCAAAAACGCCGGTATCATCTTTATGACAGCACTCAATGGAAATACTGTCCACATTCCTTGAGTTAGTCGCATAAGACATCTCCGAGGTAGGAATACACTGGATCACTTCACCCTCCAGACCTATCACAAAATGGCTGCTTACTTTCGCCTCATGGGAAATGGAAAGATTCTCAAAATAATCCCTGTTATTCTGGGCTGTAGCACCAGGATTGGCTGTATAATGAATTGCTATGTAATCTGCTCTATTCAGGGGCAGCTGAGGCCTGGAATACTCATTTGGTGTCAATAATTGTACATCTATGTAGGGAGCACCCTGGGACATCCATTCTTCCGGTCCATAATTCGTATGATCATTCGTTTCCTGGAATGTCTCTGCACTTTCCTCCTGCTTCTGTCCATTCCTTACCATCAGAAGAACCATTCCTGTCACAACCAGAAGTAAAAGAAGCACCAGTAATGCCAGACGCTGATTTCTCTGACGGATCCTGCCACCCTTATCTGTTTTTTCTCTTTTGTTAAAAGAAGGCCGCCTTGAAAAAGACGGCCTTGCAGATTTTCTTTTCATTATTTGTCATCCACACTGTAGTTCGGTGCTTCTTTTGTAATGTGAATGTCATGTGGGTGAGACTCTTTCAGGGAAGCAGCAGAAATCTTCACGAATTTACCATTCTGTTTCAGTGCTTCAATATTCTCAGCTCCACAGTATCCCATACCGGAGCGAAGTCCTCCGATCAGCTGGAATACAGTGTCCTCAAGGTGTCCCTTGTATGCAACACGTCCTTCCACACCTTCTGGAACAAGCTTCTTGGCATTCTCCTGGAAGTAACGGTCCTTGCTGCCATTCTCCATAGCTGCAATGGATCCCATTCCACGGTATACTTTATATTTTCTTCCCTGATATAACTCGAAAGTTCCCGGGCTCTCATCGCATCCGGCGAACATGCTTCCCATCATACAAACGTTTGCACCAGCTGCGATTGCCTTGGTAACATCGCCTGAATACTTGATACCACCGTCTGCAATAATCGGAATACCATATCTCTTGGCAACCTCATAGCAATCCATGACTGCTGTGATCTGCGGTACACCAATACCTGCAACTACACGGGTGGTACAGATAGAGCCAGGTCCGATTCCGACCTTAACTGCATCTACACCAGCATCGATCAGAGCCTTGGTAGCGGCTCCTGTGGCAACGTTTCCTGCGATAACCTGAAGCTCCGGATATGCAGCCTTGATTTCTCGTACAGCACGGAGGATATTCTCAGAATGACCATGAGCAGAATCAACAACGATGACATCAACATTTGCCTTCACAAGTGCATCTACACGGGCAAGCACGTTGGCGGTAATACCAACAGCAGCTCCACAGAGAAGACGTCCCTGTTCATCTTTGGCAGCCAAAGGATATTTGATCTGTTTCTCAATATCCTTGATGGTGATAAGTCCTTTTAAGTTAAAATCATCATCTACAATGGGTAATTTCTCTTTACGGGATTTCGCAAGGATCTCTTTCGCCTCTTCCAGTGTAATACCTTCTTTGGCTGTGATCAGTCCCTCAGATGTCATGGACTCTTTGATCTTCTTGCTGAAATCTGTCTCAAACTTCAGATCACGGTTGGTAATAATACCTACCAGCTTCTTGCCTTCTGTGATCGGGACACCGGAAATACGGAATTTCGCCATTAAGTCATTGGCATCCTTCAATGTATGTTCCGGAGATAAGAAAAATGGATCTGTGATAACACCATTCTCAGAACGCTTAACCTTGTCCACCTCTTCTGCCTGCGCCTCGATAGACATGTTCTTGTGAATGATACCGATACCTCCCTGACGTGCCATGGCAATCGCCATATTGTACTCAGTAACGGTGTCCATTCCTGCACTCATCATGGGAATGTTCAGTTTAATCTTCTTTGTAAGGTAAGTTGAAACGTCAACTTGATTCGGGATTACTTTGGAGTACGCCGGAACTAAAAGGACGTCGTCGAAAGTAATGCCTTCACCAATGATAGTACCCATTGCTTTTCCTCCCTTGTCTTATTGTGTCTTTGGTTTGTAGATTAGTGTAGCAAAAAACTAAAAGTGTGTCAATCTAGTAAATTAATCTAAAAATACTTTGCTCGGAGCAGTATTTCTCATGGTTTTTGCCAATATTTCATCTGGCTCGATAATTACTTTGCAGGTATCTGCGCCATCGCGGCAGACAATTGCAAAACGCTTATGTTCCGGATTTCCGGAGGAAAAATCCTGTACTTTCAGCTTCTGGTTGCTGTTGTAATAGTCCATTCTATGTGAGTTAAGAGGTGCCATAATATCACATTCTGTGATGTTCAGGCTTTTTACTCTTTTTCTCTTGGACTTTGCCATGATCTTGTCAATGTCAAGTTCTCCGTTTACAAACAGGTACTCAAATTCCAGATCAGTGCCTGGAAAGATAAAAAGATAGGCACAGACTCCCAGCACAATTGCCGCGATCAGAAGCGGGGGCATGATAAACAGTCCTGCGAGTACCAGAAGCACGATCAGTGCAATGATACCGCCTTTTACCAGCCTGTCCTTTGCGGTCCGCTCTTTTTTTACAAGCAGCTCGGAATACAAATCGCTCATATTACAATTCTCCTTTGTTTTTTTTGCCAGCCGGCATGTTGTTTTAAGTATAACACACAAAAGTTTTCCTGTGAACATAGTTCCTGATAAAACGCGGAATATTGCCAGTACACAGTTACTGTTCACTCCGTTCACAGTAACGCGCTTCGCGATGCACAGAAATCATGCATTCGCATGATTTCGCGCCGCAATTCTCGGGTTTTCTGTGAACTTTGTTCACAAAAAACGCCTCGCGGAACGTTACCAGTGAACAGTACACAGTTACTGTAAAAAATGACTTTTATTGAATGCAAAAGGGCCAGCGTCTTTGACACCGACCCTTTTGAGTTCTGAATTATACCTTCAAAAATCCATTCATGGATTTTCCGTTCTGTTTTCCGCTGCCGGAAATTACATCATTCCCATACCCTGACCGCCAGCTGGCATTGCCGGAGTATCTTCTTTGATATTTGCAACAACAGACTCAGTTGTAAGCAGAGTAGAAGCAACACTTGTTGCGTTCTGAAGAGCACTTCTTGTAACCTTTGCAGGATCAAGGATTCCCTCGTCTACCATGTTTACATATTTCTCGTTCAGAGCATCAAAACCAACACCTGGCTCAGACTCTCTTACTTTGTTGATGATAACTGCACCTTCAAGACCTGCATTAGCAGCAATACGGAACAGCGGAGCTTCCAGTGCTTTCAGGATGATGTTTGCACCAGTCTTCTCATCTCCCTCAAGATCTGCCGCAAGTTTTGCAACCTCTTTGGAAGCGTGGATATATGCAGAACCGCCTCCTGCAATGATTCCTTCTTCAACAGCTGCTCTGGTAGCTGCAAGAGCATCTTCCATACGAAGTTTTGCTTCTTTCATCTCAGTCTCAGTAGCTGCACCAACACGAACCACTGCTACACCGCCTGCAAGTTTTGCAAGTCTTTCCTGAAGCTTCTCTCTGTCGAAATCAGATTTTGTCTCCTCAATCTGAGCACGGATCTGGGCAACACGATTGGCAATTGCTTCTTTATCTCCCATACCATCGACAATAACAGTATTCTCTTTTGCAACTTTAACGGATTTTGCACGTCCTAACTGAGCCATTGTAGCATCTTTCAGTTCAAGACCAACCTCATCAGAAATTACAGTACCACCTGTGAGGATTGCAATATCCTGAAGCATTTCTTTTCTTCTGTCACCATAGCCAGGAGCTTTTACAGCTACTACCTGGAAGGTTCCTCTTAATTTGTTTACGATCAGAGTGGTAAGAGCCTCACCCTCAACATCCTCAGCAATGATAAGAAGTTTTGCTCCAGCCTGTACGATCTGCTCCAGCAGCGGAAGAACTTCCTGAATGTTGGAGATTTTCTTGTCTGTGATCAGAATATATGGATCCTCAAGGTTTGCTTCCATCTTCTCCATATCAGTGGACATGTATGCGGAAATATATCCACGGTCAAACTGCATACCTTCTACAAGGTCAAGCTCTGTGTGCATGGTCTTGGACTCTTCTACAGTAATAACACCGTCGTTGGAAACTTTTTCCATTGCATTTGCAACAAGCTCTCCGACTTCTTTATCTCCGGCGGAAATAGATGCAACGTTTGCGATCTGTTTCTTTCCGCTTACTTTCTGGCTCATGTTCTTGATTGCTTCTACAGCAGTATCTGTAGCTTTCTTCATACCGCGTCTCATAACGATCGGGTTAGCACCTGCTGCCAGGTTCTTCATTCCTTCGTGAACCATTGCCTGAGCAAGTACAGTAGCAGTTGTAGTACCGTCACCAGCTACATCGTTTGTCTTGGATGCAACTTCCTTAATCAGCTGAGCACCCATGTTCTCGAAAGCATCCTCAAGCTCGATCTCTTTTGCGATTGTAACACCATCGTTTGTGATAAGCGGAGCACCGAACTGTTTATCAAGTACTACGTTTCTTCCTTTCGGTCCAAGTGTTACTCTTACGGTATCAGCAAGTTTATTTACACCAGCCTCTAATGCTGTTCTGGCTTCTGCGCCATATTTAATCTCTTTTGCCATAATGAATCATCCTCCTGATTTCAAGTTATTTATAAGGTTATGTCTTATTTCACAATTGCAAGAATATCGCTCTGTTTTACAATGATATACTCTTCACCGTCAAGCTTAACCTCTGTTCCTGAATATTTGGAATAGATAACCTTGTCGCCTACAGTAACTTCCATTTTCACTTCTTTGCCGTCAACAACTCCGCCAGGTCCTACTGCGATTACTTCTGCCTGCTGTGGTTTCTCCTGTGCCTGTCCTGGAAGAACGATACCGGATTTTGTTGTCTCTTCTGCTTCTAACTGTTTTAATACAACTCTGTCGCCTAATGGAACTAATTTCATGATCTATGTCCTCCTTTAGAATTGCTTTTCTTTTCCTTGCTAGCACTCATTATTGCCGAGTGCTAATCACTGTCCATTATATTATTGAATTATCGTTATTTGTGCAACTCTTTTCATAGTTGCATTTTTAAGTATATTCTTTTCTATTCTCTTTTATGCTCTTTTTTTCTCTTGTTTTCTCACTTTAAAAATTTTCTGAATTTTTTTCTATTTCGAAGCTTCTGAAGACTGCCTGGTAAAGTTTTTTTGTGAAATCATGAATTCCAACGAAGTTTCCTGTTATACACAAAAAAGAACTGCCCTCCAGAGCGTGTTTGAAAAAGCGTTCCTGCAATCTGCAACTTCACAATTTGCAGAAAGCCTTTTTCAAACACGTTCGAAGGAAAACAGTTCTTCTGTACACTTGTTTATTATTTATTGAATTCACTCAGGCCTTTTTATTTCTCTGGGCCTTAATCTCTTCCAATTCATCAAAGATCACTTCATTGAGAACCTTGATATAGGTTCCCTTCATACCGGATGACCGGGACTCAATAACGCCTGCGCTCTCGAACTTGCGGAGTGCATTTACGATTACTGATCTGGTAATACCTACTCTGTCTGCAATCTTGCTGGCAACAAGAATTCCCTCATCTCCGTCAAGCTCATCAAAAATGTGGATGATAGCTTCCAGTTCAGAGAAAGAAAGTGTGTTAAAAGCAGATTTTACAACCTGTTTCTTTCGGTCTTCCTCAGCATTCTCTTCATGTACAGCCCGCATCATCTCAAGACCTACAACTGTAGTGCCGTATTCACTGACAATAATATCCTCAATATCATATGGACGATCCTTGCGGTACATAAACACCGTTCCAAGACGTTCTCCTGCAATATCAATAGGATTGATGATTCCCTGATAGCTGCTGGAAACATGCTCAAAGCCAAGTGTCTGAAGATTCACGTTCTCTTTGGTAGATAATACCCCTAAAAAACGCTCATTCAGCAGAGGGTCAACATGACCGCCCACCTCATCAGCTATCAGCTCCTGGATTTCCTCAACTCCCGGGCAAAAGCTTACACCAAGCACCTTGCCTTTCTTGCTGAGAACCAGGATATTAGAACTTAAAGTATCCATCAGGACCTGGCAGATATCATTAAAAACCACCTTACTGGAACTGCTGTTATGGAGAAGTTTATTGATTTTTCTTGTTTTATCAAGTAACTGAACGCTCATTTTGTCCTCCCTTCGCTTTTGTTACATGAGAGCCTGTTTGAAAACCCACTCCCGCAATCTGTACGCTCCACTTTGCAGGAGATTTTGCAGAAAGCATTTTTCAGGCATGCTCTGACTTTACCTGTTATTCTAATACTACACGTTTTTCAAACTATTTACAAGCTATTTTTTACTATTTTTCAATTTTGTTTAGCTTTTCTGAAAATATCACGTTTTTGAAACTATTCATCAAACAATGGAAGTAATAGAGCTTTTATTTAAAAAATCCCCTGCAAAACATAATACATCTGCCTTGCAGGGGATCTTTCCCGAAAACTTCTTAATTTGTTACTGTTCGCGAGCTTCACAGCAACCTTAATTTTCTTTTTCATCCTTCGGCCTGGCTTCTACATAGCCGCAGGTTTCCTGGCTGCACACCAGTTTATTTCCTTTTTCCACCATGTAGCTTCCGCACACCGGACATTTCTTATCCGATGGCTTCTGCCATGACATAAAGTCACATTCCGGATTATCTTCACAACCATAATACTTACGGCCTTTCTTCGTCTTCTTAAGCACCACTTCCTTACCACACTTCGGGCAGGCTACACCAATCTTTTCATAATAAGGCTTGGTATTGCGGCATTCCGGAAATCCCGGGCATGCAAGGAAACGTCCGTGAGGACCATATTTAATCACCATATGACGACCGCAGTTATCACAGATCACATCGGTCTCTTCATCATGGATGTCTACTTTCTCCAGCTCTTCCTGGGCAGCATCCACATCATGTTTCAGATCCGGATAGAAGTTCCGGACTACTGTCTTCCACTGTACAGTACCATTCTCCACACAGTCCAGAAGTCCCTCCATGGTAGCCGTGAAATTCACGTCCACAATGCTTGGGAACGCCTGCTTCATAATACTGTTTACCACCTCGCCCAGCTCTGTCACATAAAGGTTACGCTGCTCCTTGGAAACATAGCGGCGGCTGATAATGGTGGTGATGGTCGGCGCATAAGTACTCGGACGGCCGATTCCAAGCTCCTCCATGGTCTTTACCAGGGAAGCCTCTGTATAATGTGCCGGCGGCTGGGTAAAATGCTGTTCCGGCTTTAACTCTTTCAGTTTCAGCTTCATGCCTTTACTCAGGCTTTGGCTTAACACATTTCCCTTCTTCATATCCTCTTCCTGCATATATACCGAAAGGAAGCCTTCAAATGCTACCTTGGAAGCGGACACAGTGAACGTATAGTCTCCACCAGCCACTTTTACAGAGGTAGTCTCATACTTCGCAGGAGCCATACGGCTGGCCGCAAAACGCTTCCAGATCAGCTGATACAAACGGAACTGATCTCGTGTAAGGGATTCTTTTATCTGTACAGGTGTACGGCTGATATCAGTTGGGCGGATAGCCTCATGAGCATCCTGGATCTTCTGTCCCTTCTTCACTGTCTTGGCTGTTTCTGACACATATTCTTCTCCATACTGGCTGCTGATGTAGCTTCTTGCTGCCGCATCTGCCTCGTCAGAAATACGTACAGAATCAGTACGAAGGTATGTGATCACACCTACAGTACCGTTGCCCTTGATATCAACACCCTCATAAAGCTGCTGTGCCAGACGCATAGTCTTCTGGGTGGAAAAATTCAGTGTTTTGGATGCCTCCTGCTGCAGGGTACTGGTAGTGAAAGGAAGCGGAGCATTCTTGATTCTCTCGCCTTTTTTCACCTCAGAGATCTCAAATTCTTCGTTCTCAAGAACCTTAAGAATCTCATCCATCTCAGCTTTATTGTGGATATCCATCTTCTTGTCTGTTCCGTAGAATTTAGCCTCCAGAGGCTTTTTCTCGCCATCCACAAGGAATTCACCATTCAGGCTCCAGTATTCTTCCGGGATAAAAGAATTAATCTCCTCCTCCCTGTCACAGATGATGCGAAGTGCAACAGACTGCACACGGCCGGCACTTAAGCCTCTCTTTACTTTCGCCCAGAGAAGCGGACTGATGGTATACCCCACCATACGGTCCAGCATTCTTCTCGCCTGCTGTGCATCTACAAGATTCATATTCAGACCGCGTGCATGCTTCAGGGAATCCTTTACAGCAGTCTTTGTGATCTCATTGAAAGTGATTCGGTGCATTTTATCCGGATCTTCTTTCAGAGCCTGCATCAAGTGCCAGGAAATTGCTTCTCCTTCACGGTCAGGGTCAGTGGCAAGATAAATCTTATCAGCTTTTTTGGCTGCCTTGCGAAGTTTGGCAAGCAATTCCCCCTTACCACGGATGGTTATATATTTCGGCTCGAAATCATTCTCCACATCTATTCCAAACTGACTCTTGGGAAAATCACGGACATGTCCGTTAGATGCCTCTACCTCATAATTTGCCCCAAGAAATTTCTTTATTGTCTTTACTTTTGCAGGTGACTCAACTATCACCAGATATTTAGCCATACTACCTCTCCTACTTTGTATTCAGTCTACATACACTACAAATTATCCCCCTGATATTCTGTAGTATTGTCTGCCTGTCTCTCCCACAAGCCCCATTAGCTGAAGTTCTGTCAGAAGAGCACAGACTTTTGATGCTGAAAAACCGGTTTTTCGTATTAAATTATCCAGATTTTCAGGTCGTAAATCGAGACCACTATACACCAAATCCAAATCCGGCGCAAGCCCCAACTTCTTTTTTTCCACATTTTGAGGTCTGTTTTTTGCCTCAATTCCCCATTCCATAAGCATGATTTCCGGGCTGTAAGCGATTCCTGCACCATCGAAAATCAGCTTGTTGCAGCCTCTGCTCAGTTCCTCTGTCACAGCTCCCGGAAGGGCATAAACACTGTGTCCATGTTCCAGGGCAAAGTTTGCAGTGATCAGGGAACCGCTCTGTTCCTTGGCTTCTACCACAAGAACAGCATCGGAAAGTCCGCTGATGATTCGGTTTCTTGCCGGAAAAGCCCAGTTCACAGGCGGAGAGCCCGGGGGAAGCTCGCTGATGATCCCGCCGCCTTTTTCCAGGATCCGCTGATAAAGCCATCTGTTGGAATTGGGATAACACACGTCCACTCCGCTTCCCAGCACTGCAAAAGTAGGAGTGTCCGTATCCAGTGCACCTTTATGCCCCTCTGCATCAATCCCTCTTGCCATTCCACTGATGATCTGCACACCGTAGCTTGCCATGGTCCTTGCATATTTAAATGCCTGACATCTGCCATAAGGACTGCACATGCGGGCACCTACCACTGCTGCAGCAGGCTTCTTCGGATCTGGCAGGTTTCCGATGTAGTACAGTTTTTTTGGCATTCCGGAAAGTTTTCTCAAACGATCTGGAAAATTGGAATCCTCTATAGTTAAACATTTGATTTTCTGCATTGCTTCCATACTAAAATACCTCCCTGCGTGCGGTTTTATGAATAAATTCATTCAGCTTCTGTACTTCTTATCAAATGCTTTGTAAGTAAGGGCTTCTGCAACATGTCTTGTGTGTATCAGTTCCTCTCCTTCCATATCCGCAATGGTGCGTGAAACCTTCAGAATCCGGTGATAGGATCTTGCACTGAGTTCCATAAGCTCAAAAGCATTTTTTGCCACCTGAAAGGCATTCTCTGTCAGCACACAGTATTTCCGGATCTGCTTCCCGGACAGTTCTCCGTTGAAACAGATTTTCTCATTCTGGTAGCGTTTCTGCTGTATTCTTCTGGCTTTTTCCACTCTTTTCCGGATAAGGGCAGAACTTTCTCCTGGTTTTTCTTCTGAGATCTGGGAAAAATTAACAGGCGGCACATCTGCACATAGATCGATCCGCTCCAGAAGGGGCTGGCTCAGCTTATGAAGATAATGACTCACCTCGCCAGGTGTGCACCTGCATTTATTCATATCCGGATAATAGCCGCAGGGACAGGGGTTCATGGCTGCTACCAGAATAAATCCCGCCGGAAACACATACGTTCCACTTGCCCTTGACAGCTGGATCTGCTTGTCCTCCAGGGGCTGCCGCAGCACTTCCAGGCTACCTCTTGCAAATTCCGGCATTTCATCCAGAAACAGAACGCCTCTGTGAGCCAGGGTCACTTCACCGGGACCCGGGATTCTTCCGCCTCCAGCCAGAGCTGCAGACGAACTGGTATGATGCGGACTTCGAAAGGGTCTTGCCTTAATTAATGGTCTCTTTGGACTTAAAAGTCCAGCAATGCTGTAGATTTTTGTAAGCTCCAGGCTTTCCTCAAAAGTAAGAGAGGGCATGATCGTAGGTATTCTTTTGGCAAGCATGGTCTTCCCAGTGCCCGGAGGGCCGATAAACAGGATGTTGTGAAATCCGCTGACTGCAATCTCAGCAGCTCTTCTGGCACTCTCCTGACCACAGATTTCCCCGAAATCCACCAGACTCTCTTCTACGTGATTCTCTTCTGAATTTTCCTCTGAAAACGGATTTTCTTTTCCAAATGCATTCGGATCTGAGACAAGCTTCAAAACTTCTTTTATATTTTGGACTCCGACCACTTTCATATCCTTCACCAAAGCTCCTTCTGCCAGATTTTCAAACGGAATGATACAATACCGGCATCCCAGTTCCCTTGCCCGGATCACTCTTGGCAGCACTCCGGATACACTCCTTACCTCCCCATTCAGACTGAGTTCGCCAACCACCATTACATTCCGAAGAAGCTGTGGTTCTATAAATCCCGATGCTGCCAGCACTGCTGCTGCCACAGGCAGGTCAAAACCAGCCCCTTCTTTTCGCAGATCAGCAGGTGCCAGATTCACAGTCACCTTCTTAGGCGGCAGACTGATCCCATTATTTTTTAACGCTGTGCGCACTCTGTCCTGTGCTTCTTTCACCTGGGTGCTGGGAAATCCAACCATAGTAAAACAAGGCAGACCGCTGCTTACATCAGCTTCCACCTGAACCGGGCAGACTTCCATTCCTGAAATCGCCGCTGATAAAACACTTGCAAACAATCTTATCCCTTTCTGCAGATACAGTCCTTCCCCATACCGAACCTGTTCTGCCATTTCAATGTATCTCTGGAATAAAAAAGAATAAAAGTTAAAAAGATATGATTAAAAGATATATAAAATTCATTATAGCCCATTTTGCTCTGAATTGCAATAGTGCATTTCGTTCTGATTTATACTTTCTGAAAGGATTCGGGGACAGACGGTTTTCGTTGTTCGTTACATTTGGTCCCTGCAGACTCTACAGAAGAAAAAGAGGTGAACCTATGAAATTTCAGAGAATTCAAGACCTTCGGACAGACGCTGATCTGTCCCAGAAGCAGATCAGTGATATCCTTCACATCAGCCAGCGTTCCTACTCCCACTACGAAACTGGCTCCAGGAACATTCCAATCGAAATGCTGATCCGCCTTGCAAATTATTATGAAACCAGCATTGACTATCTGGTTGGCCGTACTGATAATAAAAAAATGCCGTAATTGCAAAGGTACTGAACAGGTACAAAATGAGGGGGATGCGATTTCCCCCTCATTTTGTATACCATAAATAAAGTTATTACCATTCACTCGTAACATTCCGTAAAGTATTTTTCATATATCCGTTACTTTCCTTCACTTCGAAGCTTTCCTTCCGTATCTGCAATTTTCTGAATATTTGCGACTTCATATTCATTAAACACAGAAGTATCTGCATCAAAGGTCTCCGGCTCCACAGTTCCCTTATACCAGGATTTACTGTTAAAATAATCCGCAATTCTCTGTGTCACAAATTTCCTGCCATGTCGGGCGTAAATCTCATTTTTCGCCAGTTCCAGCTGGTCAGATGAATAGCCCGACAAATCCTCATCTGTAAGATATCGGCTGTTGCTGTCCGGGAATATATAATCCCGGGAAGAGAGATCCGTTTTATCTGTATTATCAGCCGGAGTCACTGAAGGTGCCTGTGTCACTGAAGCGGCTTTCTCCCTTGTAAGGACCCCATCTACCTTTGGTGTCACCCCGGCACCCTCTGCAGGGGAAGCTGTATTTAGGCGCAGATAAAGTCTGCCCTGATCAAAGGTCATATTTCCACGCACCTGGTTTCCCCAGGAATCTGTAAAGGAAAGCTTTGCTGCATTTCCAGCCACTTTTGCAGTGTCCGAAGCTTCCGAAACCTTAGTGCCGGCATTGTCACCAGCCTGAGAAAAAGTAAAAGTAACAGACTTCAGGGTAAGGTCGTCTATAGACAGTGTCACCAGTCCATCCTTACTGTACCAGGTTCCCATATAATCATTTGCCACGAACGCCGGTGCCCGGGTGATCACAGGAGTCGGTGTCACTGTGGCCGTAGGCTCCGGTGTGGGCGTGGCTGTAGCCGCTGGAGTCGGTGTCACTGTGGGCACCCTTTCCAAAGCCTCAATAGCAGCCTTCTTCTGCTGCTCCTTCTGAATCTTTTTCTTATGTTCGGCAAACAGAAGCCCCGCTGCTCCAATCATGATAAATATGGCGATCAAGGCAAACAGCGTTGCTTTTAGTACATCTTTGTTGTGCTTTTTCACAGGCAGTCACCTCCTGTTTATTCCTGTCCGTTCCAGCAATAAGTGCAAAGCTTGCACGGTTCAATATCAATTGACTTCTTCAGATCATCCAGACGATGATATTTCAGGGATGTAAAATTCAGTTCCTTGCGGATTTCTTCCAGCATTTCTTTGTAGTTTGTAGAATCCGGATTTGCATAATCCTGCAAAATCCTGTCTGATACATTGTCCCCTTCACGTTTCGCAATGATCCTTCTTGTGATCAGATCCATCTCTGACTTAGAGCGTGAGAAATTCAGGTACTTACATCCATATAAAAGCGGCGGGCAGGCAGGTCTGATATGAACCTCCTTAGCACCATTGTTATAGAGGAATTCTGTTGTCTCACGAAGCTGGGTACCTCTTACGATAGAGTCGTCAATCATAAGGAGGCTTTTATCTTTGATCAGTTTATGTACTGGGATCAGTTTCATTCTGGCGATAAGATTTCGCTGGCTCTGCTGAGTCGGCATAAAAGATCTTGGCCATGTGGGCGTATATTTAATAAACGGACGGGCAAACGGCACACCAGAGCGGTTAGCATAGCCGATGGCATGTGCAATACCGGAATCCGGTACTCCTGCAACCAGATCCGGATTCACTTCTCCGGCATCTCTTCCTGCCAGAATATCGCCGCATTTGTAACGCATTTCCTCTACATTTACCCCCTCATAAGTGGAGGTTGGATATCCATAATATACCCAGAGGAAAGAACAGATTCGCATCTTGTCTCCTGGCTTCTGCAGAACCTGGGCTCCCTCCGGGGTAATAAAATCAATCTCTCCAGGTCCCAGCTCTTTCAGGTCTTCATAGCCAAGATTAATGTAGGCATGACTTTCAAAAGAAGCACAGCATGCATCTTCCTTCTTGCCGATTACAAGAGGAGTTCTTCCATAACGGTCGCGTGCTGCGTAAATGCCCTCCCCTGTCATAAGAAGAAGGGTCATAGAGCCCTCGATCATCTCCTGTGCATAGCGGATTCCCTCAACAATACTGTCCTTCTGATTGATCAGCGCTGCCGTTACCTCTGTAGGATTCACACTGCCACCGCTCATCTCCAGAAAATGGGTATGCCCGTCTTTGAAGCATTTCTCTACCAAAGCTTCTATATTATTGATCTTGCCTACTGTTGTAATTGCAAAATTTCCCAGATGGGAACGCACCAGAAGAGGCTGCGGTTCATTGTCAGAAATACAGCCTATTCCAAGATTGCCTTCCATCTCTGCCACATCCTTGTCAAATTTGGTACGGAACGGTGAGTTCTCAATATTATGGATCACGCGGTTAAATCCACTGCTCCTGCTATAAACGGTCATTCCGCCCCTTCTTGTACCCAGATGGGAGTGATAATCAATTCCAAAAAAAAGATCCATTACACAATCAGACTTTGACGCAACACCAAAAATTCCACCCATTTTTCCTTAGTCTCCTTATTTTTTCTCCTTTATAACGCCTTTTCTGTAGGCATCCAAAAGCTGTTTCAGCTCCTGAATTCGTTCTTTCAGTGCCTTACCGTTATCCGTATCTCCCACAAGGGCACGCCTTGGATTATAGCGGACAGCCACACGGTTGGACACAATGTCCCTCTCTGTTTCCACTGCATCTTCCGCCGAAGTAAAAGGCTCATGGGCAGTCAGGCTCAGACCATAGGAACTGTAAACAAGAGTATATCCGGCAATACCGGTCACATTCCGGTATGCCTCACAAAAACCACCGTCAATTACGATCACCTTGCCATCACATTTCACCGGATTCTCTCCCTCCAGCTGATGAACAGGCACGTGACCATTGATAATATGCCCCTCATCCGGATCCAGCCCGAATTCTTCCAGCATACGATTTACTACCTCTTCTTTTTCCCAGAGGTGATAGTAGGCATTCTTTTTCTCTTTGTGTGTCTCTTTATCTGCGATAAAATAACGCTCGAAGGTAGTCATTTTATCTTTTCCATAAAGGGGAGAATTAGGCCCGGCCCAGATATACCACAGAATATCCTGGCTTGCTTTCTTCTCCTTCTCATCTACGGTAAAAAAAGCTTTTCTTACGTAGGCTTCCAGTTTATCATAAAGTGCCTTGCCTTTACAAGTCTCACCGTAAATCTCAACCTCTTTCAGAGTTCCATCTTCGTTCAGCGGAATACTTCCATGGAAAAGAAGGTTCCCGTTATAGGTCTTATAAAGGCCGCCTTTATCCAGAAGCAGCTGCATGTGGTTCTGAAGCTTCTCGCAGTTTCGAAATGCTGAGCTCAGGCGCTCCACTACTTCTTTTTCCCCATCTGTCAGCTCATAAGGATGTTCCCAGTCAATGGTTGGAAAATGGGTGTCCAGAAGATTATGCACACTTCCATCCGGCAGCTGCACAGTGCCCTTCTCCGGATCAATCCCCTCCAGAACGCATCGATTCTCCATATGAAAATCCGGATGTTCTTTCGCCAGTACCCCTTCCAGCTTAAACTGGATAATGGAAATGGCTTTGTGCATTTTCCTGCTCAGCTCTTTCTCAAGAGCATTGTAATTGGAAGGATTGCCATGTACTTCAAATACCTGGCAGGGATCATCCCCGTAAACCTCCATGGCAAAAGCAGCAAGAGGCATCATATTGATTCCATAACCATCCTCCAGAATATCCAGATTGCCGTAACGGATACTGTTACGGATCACTGTGGCCATACAGGCAGCCTGTCCTACAGCGGCGCCCATCCATACCACATCATGGTTTCCCCACTGAATATCCAGAGAATGATAATCCATCAGTCTGTCCATAATAAAATGAGGACCGGGACCTCTGTCATATATATCTCCAAGCACATGAAGGTGGTCTACAACCAGTCTCTGGATCAGTTCAGCAAGAGCGATAATGAAGTTCTCTGCCCTGCCGATATCTATAATGGTATCCACAATGGAATCGTAATAAGCCTCTTTATCCAGAACTTCTGCTTTCTCCGTGATCAGCTCTTCGATCACATATGCATAATCCGAAGGCAATGCCTTACGAACCTTGGATCTGGTATATTTGGAGGCAGTTGTCTTGCACACTTCAATAAGACGGTACAGGGTGATCTTGTACCAGTTCTGCATATCAGACTCTTTTTTCTTCACATAGGCAATTTTTTCCTTCGGGTAATACACGAGAGTTGCCAGGGAACGCTTGTCACTGTTGCTTAAGGTATGTCCAAATACATCATCTATCTTCTTTCGCACAGCTCCCGAACCGTTTCGAAGCACATGGGAAAAAGCTTCGTACTCTCCGTGGATATCGGAAAGAAAATGCTCGGTGCCTTTTGGAAGATTGAGAATGGACTGAAGGTTGATGATCTCTGTAGAAGCCTTCCCGATAGTGGGGTAGAGCTCCGCCAGACGTTGTAGGTAGCGCAGTTCTTCTGTTTTCATGGAACCTCCTAAATTCATATTACTCTTATTTAACCAGCGTTAGAAATCAAACAATGAAATCTGATTGGACTGTGGAATATCTCCAAATAATCCAAGTTTATCCATCAGATCAATTACGGTCTTGCTGACCTTGGTCCTGTCACGGAAATCATCCTTGGAAAGAAATCTTCCCTGTACAGCAGCATCCACTACAGCATCTGCCGCCTTATCTCCAAGACCTTCTATAGAATCAATGGACGGCATCAGTTTTCCTTCTATGATCTGGAAACGATGTGCCTTCGCCCGGTAAATATCAATGGGCATAAAATCATAACCTCTTGCATACATTTCCTGGACAATACGCATATCTTTCAGGGTATCCTGCTCTTTTTTGGATGCAGCGTCCCCTTTCTTGCGTATCTCTGCCATATAAAACTCCAGCTTTTCTTTTCCCATACACATCAGTTCATAGGAAAAAGCTGTGGCACGGATACTGAAATATGCACCGTAATAAGCCAGCGGCTGGAATACCTTGAACCAGGCGATTCTGTATGCCATCATAACGTAAGCTGCCGCATGGGCTTTCGGGAACATGTATTTGATTTTTTTGCAGGACCAGATGTACCAGTCCGGAACGCCGTGTTCTTTCATAGTGGTGATCCACTCATCCCGGAGACCTTTTCCTTTACGGACGCTCTCCATAATAGTAAAGGCAAGACCACTTTCCACACCCTGACCGATCAGGTAGATCATAATATCATCTCGGGTACAGATTGCCGTGGAAATAGTAGCTTTTCCCTCTTCGATCAGTGTCTGCGCATTTCCCAGCCATACATCCGTACCGTGGGAAAGTCCGGCAATACGGACCAGATCAGAAAAATATTTCGGCTTGGTATCCACAAGCATCTGCATGGCGAAATCAGTACCAAATTCTGGAATTCCCAGACAGCCAAGCTTGCAGCCGCCGATATCCTTCGGATCAATTCCAAGAGCTTCTGTACTGGCAAAAAGTGACATAACCGCCTTGTCATCAAGAGGAACCTCTCTTGCATTCAGGTCTGTCATATCCTCAAGGGTACGGATCATGGTGGGATCATCGTGTCCCAGAATATCCAGCTTCAGCAGGTTTCCATCAATGGAATGGTAGTCAAAATGGGTGGTGATAAATCCACTGCTGGAATCGTTCGCCGGGTACTGGACCGGGGTAAATTTCTCTATTTCCTCTCCCATTGGGAGTACAATAATTCCGCCAGGATGCTGTCCGGTGCTTCGCCGGATACCGGTACACCCCTGTACAATACGGTTGATCTCGCAGGAACGCTTGTGCTGTCCCCGCTCTTCAAAATAGTTCTTTACATATCCGAATGCGGTTTTATCCGCAAGGGTACCGATGGTTCCCGCCTTGAAGGTCTGACCTTTTCCGAATATAACCTCTGTATAATGATGGGCATTGGACTGATACTCTCCTGAGAAGTTCAGGTCAATATCAGGCTCCTTATCTCCTTTGAATCCAAGGAAGGTCTCAAAGGGAATGTCAAAGCCCTGTTTGGTCATCCTGGTGCCGCACTTTGGACAGATCCTGTCTGGCATATCGCATCCCGCCATACCGGAAAAAGCCTTGATCTCCGGAGAATCAAAGTCACTGTACTTACACTCCGGATTTGGGCACAGATAATGGGGTGGCAGAGGATTTACCTCTGTAATACCAGACATGGTAGCCGCCAGGGAAGAACCTACAGACCCTCGGGAGCCCACCAGATAACCATCTGCATTGGACTTCCACACCAGCTTCTGGGCAATAATATACATCACCGCATATCCATTGGAAATAATGGAATTCAGCTCTTTGTCCAGACGGTCTTCTACGATCTTGGGAAGCACTTCACCATACATTTCATGGGCTTTCTGGAAACACATATCCTTTAAGTCCTGGTCAGAATTCTCAATAACCGGCGGATATTTATCCGGATGGATCGGTGACATTTTCTCTATCATATCCGCAATCTTCACTGTATTTGTAATTACCACTTCCTCTGCCTTCTCGCTTCCCAGATAGGAAAACTCCTCCAGCATTTCCTCAGTAGTGCGAAGATAAAGAGGTGCCTGATTGTCGGCATCCTTGAAGCCGCTTCCAGCCATGATAATACGACGGTAGATTTCATCCTGGGGATCCATAAAGTGAACGTCACAGGTAGCAACAACCGGCTTGTTAAACTGTTCACCAAGCTTTACAATTTTTTTGTTGATCTCAATCAGATCCTCTTTCGAATGAATCGTATCATTCTTTTCATCCTCCACCATGAACATATTGTTCCCAAGGGGCTGGATTTCCAGATAATCATAAAAGCTTACCAGCCTTGCGATTTCCTGCTCCGGTGCATTGCGCAAAAGAGCCTGGTAAAGCTCACCAGCCTCGCAGGCACTTCCAATAAGAAGTCCCTCCCGATGTGCCTCAAACAGGCTCTTTGGCACACGGGGTCTGTGGTTAAAGTACTTGATATGGGACTGGCTTACCAGCTTGTACAGATTGATACGGCCGGTCTCATTCCGCATGAAAATAACGGCATGGTAAGTGGGCAGTTTCTTAATGGTGTCCGGGGAAACTTTTCCCTGCTCATTCAGCTTGTCTACATCCGTAATATCTCTTTCCCTGCACATTCCCACGAATTTCTCGAAAATACGGGCCGTACACTCTGCATCATCAACCGCACGATGGTGATGATCCAGGGAAACGCCAACTGCCTTGGCAACGGTATCCAACTTAAAACGGTTCAGCGCAGGCAGCAGGAATCGTGCCATACCTACCGTATCCACATAGGTGAAATCATTTGGAATTCCCATGCGGTTACAATTCTCTATAATAAAACTCATATCGAAATCTGCGTTGTGGGCTACCATTGTAGCTCCTTCACAAAATTTCAGGAATTCCGGTAAAATTTCTTCAATTGGATGGGCATCCATAACCATGCTGTCATTAATACTGGTCAGCTGCTCAATTCGAAATGGAATTGGAACCTGAGGATTGACAAATGTGGAAAAACGATCTGTGATCTTTCCATTTTCCACCAATACAGCACCAATTTCAATGATCTTACAGGTAAGGGGGGAAAATCCTGTGGTCTCAATGTCGAAAACCACGAATCTGCCGTCCAGGGACTGTTTTTTCGGGTTGGTGACCATACCCTTTAAGTCGTCTACCAGATAGGCCTCCATACCGTAAAGCACCTTAAAATCAGAATCCTTTGGCACGCAGCCTCCCCACGCATCAAAGCAATGGTTTGCCTCCGGGAAAGCCTGCACCACACCATGATCTGTGATGGCAATGGCAGGATGCCCCCACTCGTAGGCACGTTTTACCAGCGCTTTTGCCTCGGTTACACCATCCATATCGCTCATTTTCGTATGACAGTGAAGTTCCACACGCTTCTGAGGGCTGGTGTCCACTCTGTAACTGCGGAAATCGGAGATTTTCTTAATTCCGGAGATGGAGCCTATGGTAAGCTCACCATCGAAACGGTCAATAGAAGTAACGCCTTTGATTTTCAGGAAGGCACCTTTTTTCACATGCTCTTTGATCTCCGGCACCTGCTCGTTGCGCAGGAACATTTTTACTGTGATGGAGTCTGTGAAATCCGTAACCGGGAAAATCAGTATGGTCTTCTCATTTCGGATTTCTCTCGCTTCCACATCCATAACCTGGCAGCGGATGATAACCTCTCCCATTTCCTGCACAATATTTTCCAATGGAATAGGCTCGTCCTCGAAATCCCTTCCATAAATAACGTCCGGATTTGGATCCTTGCGGAAGCCACCACGGAAATCGCCCCATTTGCCTTTCTTTTCGAATGGCTTTTTCTCGAAAGGCTTCTTTTCACTGGCTGCCTCTGCTTTCTTCTCCGACCTGGCAGCGGATGTCTTGCCGGCTGCGGCCTCTTTTCCTGTTTTTTCCTCAGCTGCAGGAGCTGGTGCTGCGCTCTCTTCTTCTGTGGAAAGTCTGGCATGCTTCAGCACATTAGCTACTTCCTGACGGATCTGGATAGCTGCATTTTTGCGGTACCTGCTCTCCTCCGTCTGCACATAATCCAGAGAAACTTTCAGGTCCATTCCGCAACGCTCGCAGAATACTTTGTGAAGATATTCAATAAGTATCTCACTTTTCTGTCTGGAAATCACAGAATCCGGAAGTGCCATATTCAGGCAGTCATCTTCTGGAAATGTGATCTGTGCCTGCTTGAACAGATTGTATTCCAGCATGTTGTAATTGCGAAGCTCCAGTTCCATGCTGGAGCGGTAGGTATCCAGGAAATTCTTTGGCGTGTACTGTCTGGACAGATGGAACTTCTCGATTACCTTCACACTCACTTCAAGACCAGGAAAGCACTGTCTCTGAATCTGCTCTTCCAGGCTGAAAATATGCTTTTTATGGATCCAGCGGTCGCTTTTCAAGTAAACCCGGACACAAGTTTTGGCAGAGTTGCAGGCAACCTTGGTGACGATCACCTCTTCCAGAAGTTCACTTAATTCCTGTTTTAATTTTAAGTTTGGAAATACGTCAAAAAATTCTTTTTCCATTTATAGAATATACACCTTCTGTCATTTCTGTGTCTTATTGCTATCCCAGTTCATCAATTCTTCTCTCAAGGTATCCAGCAGCTGGTCTTCCGGCACTTTCTTCACAATCTCACCGCCTTTGATCAGAAGACCTACACCTACGCCGCCTGCAATTCCGATATCGGCTTCTTTTGCTTCTCCCGGGCCATTTACCACACAGCCCATAACAGCTACTTTAATGTCAAGAGGGATATCCTGCACCATAGTTTCTACTTTATTTGCAAGACCGATCAGATCGATCTGGGTGCGCCCGCAGGTTGGACAGGATACTACTTCCACGCCGCCTTTGCGAAGTCCAAGGGTTTTTAGGATACGTCTGGCAGATTTTATCTCTTCCAGAGGGGCACCAGTCAGGGAGACGCGGATCGTGTCACCGATTCCCTGGTATAAAATAATACCAAGCCCTATGGCAGATTTGATATTTCCAGAATAAAGGGTTCCTGCCTCTGTAATTCCCACATGGAGAGGATAACTGGTCTGTTCCGCAATCAGTTCGTGAGCCCTGGCGCACATCATAACATTAGAAGATTTGATGCTGATCACCAGATTGTCGTAGCCAAGCTCTTCAATAATGTGCACCTTGTCAAGGGCGCTTTCTACCAGACCTTCTGCGGTAACACCGTGATATTTCTCCACCAGTTCTTTCTCAAGAGAACCGCTGTTTACCCCAACACGGATGGGAATATTCCGCTCCTTCGCCACATCTACAACTGCCTTGATACGCTCTGTGCTTCCAATATTTCCGGGATTGATACGGATCTTGTCGGCACCGTTCTCCATGGCCGCAATCGCAAGACGATAATCAAAATGAATATCTGCTACCAGCGGAATGTGAATTTGTTTTTTGATCTCTTTCAGAGCCTTTGCCGCTTCCATGGTCGGCACTGCACAGCGGATAATGTCGCAGCCAGCAGCCTCCAGGGCAAGGATCTGCTCTACGGTTGCCTGCACATCCTCTGTTTTTGTATTGGTCATAGACTGGATCAGGATGGGATTTCCGCCTCCAATCTTCTTATTTCCTATCTGAATTACTTTGGTATGGTCTCTGTACATACGAAATTCCTCCATATATTATGAACATGGTATTCTTTGATTACTGTTCACTGATAGCATTCCGCGAGGTGTTTTTTGTGACCAAAGGTCACAAAAAAACCCGAGACTTGCGGCGCGAAATCATGCGAAAGCATGATTTCTGTGCATCGCGAAGCGTGTTGCTGTGAACGGAGTGAACAGTAACATTCTTTGCGGTTCACTTTTACACCGCAGGCGCTTATCAAACGTTTCTATGCAAAAAGGCACAAAAGGGATGTCTCTGACACCCCTGCTGTACAGTTATTTCCACAGCATTCTGCGTGATTTCGCACCGCAATTCTCGGGTTTTTCATGAACTTTGTTCACAAAAAACACCTCGCGGAACGTTACCAGTAAACAGTAACCCTGTTTTCTTTGCAATTTAATGCTGGATTTCCAACAATTTATTCTTCAAGTCTTCTTCCATCTTGCGCATTTCCAGTTCTGCCTGGGCTCTCTTGGCGCGGCCCTCTTTCTGAATATTCATGACATCATCCAAAGTAGCGATCAGCTCCTGATTGGTCTGCTTCAGAGTCTCAATATCCACGATTCCGCGCTCAGATTCCCTGGCAGTCTCTGTGGATGCAAGGTGAAGTGCCTCCGCATTTTTCTTCAAAAGCTCATTTGTCAGGTCTGTTACCTGGCGCTGGGCCTGGGCTGCTTCTGTGGAATGGGCGATTCCAAGTGCCAGTACCATCTGGCTCTTCCAAAGTGGAATGGTATTTACAATGGTTGTCTGGATTTTTTCTACCATAAGGGTGTCATTGTTCTGCACCAGACGAATCTGCGGTGCTGTCTGCAGGGAAATGGTTCTGGTCAGTTCCAGATCATGCAGCTTCTTCTCGAAACGATTGCACTTGCTGTCCAGATCCTTGGCTTCCTGCGCATCCTCCGGAAGTCCGCTGACTGCTGCTTTTGCCTCCAGATCTTTTAATTTTCCCTCCCGTACTTCCTGCAGCTTCTGTTTTCCTGCAAGGATGTACATGGTCAGTTCTTTATAATAGTTCAGGTTCTGAGCATACATTTTTTCCAGAACTGCGGAATCCTTCATGAGACGCATCTGGTGATCCTGAAGGGAGGTAGTGATCTTCTGCACATTTACCTCAGCCTTGGCGTAGCGGTTCTTCATATTTTCAATCTTGCTGCCCTGTTTCTTGAAAAAGCCAAGAAAGCCTTTCTCCTCCTCAGCAGCATCAAAATCGCGAAGCTCGCCTACCACCTGGGTGATCAGCTCTCCAACCTCACCCAGATCCTGTGTCCGTACATTTTCAAGAGCTGCATCGGAAAAATCAGCCATTTTCTTCTGGGTTCCGGCACCGTACTGGAGGATCTGGTTAGTATTCTCAATGTCAATTTTCTTAGCAAAGCTGTCTACCATCTGCTGTTCTTCCGGGGAGAGAACGGTCTGTTCCATTTCCTTTTTCACAGCTTCGGCTTCCGGCTCTGCTGCAATCTCTGCCTTTGACTCTCCCAAATCCGGTTCTAATGTAAGTGTAGGTGCGTTATCTTCAAAACCTGTAAATTCGTTTCCCATAGCATCCTCCTTGTGTATAGGTCTGCCCATATTTATCAGCAGCCTTCAGTTTGGCATTTTCGTTATTTTTATAACACGCTCTAACCCCGCTGCAAATCTTATCTTTTCATATACTTAACATTCCGCACACTGCTAGAGCCTGTTTTTTTCAGCCTCTTTTCTCATACGGGTAAGCTCGTCCTCAGTCAGCCCTTCCTGTGCCAAAACTGTATTCAGAACAGAAATATCACTGGATACATCCATAGCCGTGTCTTCAAATATGGAATCCAGAAGCTTCTCAAAAGCCACATTCAACGTATCAATAGTCTCTTCGATTTCTTTCTTGGAAGAAGTAATATTCTCTCCCTGAACCGGCTGGCTGTCCATTTCTTCATATGCATTCAAAAGCTTCACAGTCATAGGAAGATAATAATCCATAAGGCGGTTCAAATCCGGAATAATCTCCGGATGAGCCTTGGCGCGTTCAAAAATCTTCGCTATGATCAGCTCCATACGGGAGATTTTTCTGGAAATCTCTTCTCCTGGAATGGCATCATTGCTGCGGTGGATTTTATCAAGAAAGTCATTTCCCTTATCCAGAACCTGCCGGACTTCCGGGGAAAGTCTGATTCTTTCCGCAGCATCCCGTTCTGCTTCCACACACGCCCGGGCATCTGCCTGTTCATGCTGGTTAAATTTCTGCCTTTCTTTTTCCTCTGCCTGCTGACGAAGCGCTGCCTCCTGGCGTGCACGCTCTTCATCCTGCTGATGATTTCTTTCTTCCAGCCGCTTCTGAGTGCTTACATATTGGTCGTAAGTCTCATTACTTGTAATCAGGCAGGTTTCCTGTTTATCAACATGTCCCTGAAGGAACCAGCCTTTGCTTATCATACGTTTGATATCTTTTTTTACAAATTTCACCGGCTTGCCGACTGCCTGTGCCAGCTGCTGGAAATTGCAGTAGGTGTGAGTGCCAAGAGCCTTGATATACTTGTTTCGGCGGCTTAAACTGGTAAGACTGCTGCAGCCCTGGCCGAGAAGAATACCTCCGCCGACCGTAAATGCCGCCAGAACAGCCGAAATTCCAAGCATTACACTGCTGCTAAAGCCAGCTCCAATTCCCCCAACTACCATTGCAGCAATTCCAAATGTTCCAGTAAGAATCCCACCAAACACTGTCTTCAGAATTCCCCCGACCTTGATTCCATTCGTCGGTAAATACAATGCCAGATCCGAATTCTGGTGATTGGTATCCTGCCTGCCTGTACCATTTCTCTGGAAATTTCCATTACGCGAATCATTCCCTTTCGCATCGGCATATCCTTGATAACCAGTTCCATGATCCTCCCCGGTACTCCGGTTTTTCTTTCCATCCTTCTGAAAATCCCAGGACCGATTCTCTCTGTAATCATAAGAACTGCCGCTGCGGTAATTGGTATATTTCCCACTGCCCACAGTATTATTAAGCGCATCCCGAAGGGCATCACTCCCATTATCAATAGCCTTATTCAGCGCCTGATTAATACTCTGGCTCAGTTTCTGGTAATTTTTTTCATTTACTGCACTGTCAATGATGCTCTGGATCTTATCTCCAAGTTCATCAAATTCGTTATATCCCATCTTTTCCTCCGGATATTTTATTTCACAACGCTTGTTTTATCATTATACAAAAATCCCCCTCAAAAAACAAGACACCATAAAATATAAACACATTATACTTTTTGTAACCTTTTTCACAGGAAAATCACTTAAAAAAACTGCTTTTCCCATTGAATTTCACACGTAAAAGTTTTACAATAGTAAAAACATTGGGGATTCACAATAAGAATCTCCCCCCAAAAACCACGCTAGGAGGAAATTGTTATGGAAAAAAAGAACATTGACTGGGGCAACCTGGGCTTTGGTTATGTAAAAACAGACTACCGTTATGTATCCAATTATAAAGACGGCAAGTGGGATGAGGGAGGCCTTACCACAGATGATATGGTTACCATCAGTGAGTGTGCAGGTGTCCTTCAGTATGCACAGACTGTTTTTGAGGGTATGAAAGCATATACTACAGAAGACGGACATATCGTTACTTTCCGTCCTGACCTGAACGGTGAGCGTATGGAGCATTCCGCCGCAAGACTGGAAATGCCTGTATTCCCGAAAGACCGTTTTGTTGACGCAGTTGTTCAGACAATTAAAGCAAATGCAGCATATGTTCCGCCATATGGTTCTGGTGCTACTTTATATGTACGTCCGTACATGTTCGGAAGCGACGCTGTTATCGGTGTAAAACCTGCCAGCGAGTATCAGTTCCGTGTATTCACCACACCTGTCGGACCATACTTCAAAGGCGGCGCTAAGCCAATCACAATCCGTGTCAGCGACTTTGACCGTGCTGCACCAAATGGTACCGGTCATATCAAAGCTGGTCTTAACTACGCAATGAGCCTTCATGCGATTGTTGACGCTCATAAGAACGGATTCGATGAGAACATGTATCTTGATTCCAAGACTCGTACCAAGGTTGAGGAGACAGGCGGAGCAAACTTCTTATTCGTAACAAAAGACGGCAAGGTTGTTACTCCGAAGTCTGACAGTATCCTTCCATCCATCACACGTCGTTCTCTGATCTACGTTGCGAAAGAGTACCTTGGACTTGAGGCTGAGGAAAGAGAAGTATACTTCGACGAAGTGAAGGATTTCGCAGAGTGCGGTCTTTGCGGTACTGCTGCTGTTATCTCTCCTGTTGGAAAGATCGTGGACCACGGCAAAGAGATTTGCTTCCCAAGCGGCATGAACGAGATGGGACCGATCACCAAGAAGCTGTATGAGACCCTTACCGGAATCCAGATGGGACGCATCCAGGCTCCAGAGGGATGGCTGAAGGTTATTGAGTAATTTCTTAAGCTTCCCATTTTTCGTATTTTTTCAAACACACTCTACACAGCATATAACAAAAATCAGTTCTGTCGTGATGGCAGAACTGATTTTTTTTAAAAACACATTATATTTTCCCGCTTATTTATTTCTCTCATATCTCACAAACTTATATTCCAGATCAAAATATGTCTGCTCTTCGCTCTCTGCTGCCACATGCCACTGTGGATCTTCATCCAGATTCGGAAAATAACTGTCTGCAATATAGGCGAAATCGATCTTGGTCACTTGAGCAGCATCGCAATAAGGAAGAAGCTGCTTATAGATAGTGTCGCCGCCGATGCAGTATACATCTTCTGCCGGATACTTTTTCAATTCTTCCATAAGCTCTTCAATAGAATGAACGATTATGGCATCTTTCACCTTATAATTCTCATTTCTGGTAAGAACGATGTTTATGCGGTTTTTAAGAGGAAGCCCTCCTGGGAAACTCTCCAGGGTCTTTCTTCCCATAACACAAACCTTGCCAGTGGTCTCTTGACGAAACATTTTCATATCCGCCGGAATGCTTACAAGAAGCTTATTGTCTTTTCCAATTCCCCAGTTTTTGTCAGCAGCTACTATTATTTTCATTTCTTATAATCTCCTTTATACGAACTCCTAGAGCGTGTCTAAAAATCATTCCCGCAATCTGCACGCCCCACTTTGCGGGAGATTTTGCCCAAATTCGGTTGCCGTAGCCCGCTACAGCAGCCTCACCATATCTGAAACGCATGCGGCATTGGAACCCTTTCTCATTTACTCCATGTTTAAATGGCAATCGGAATATTTTTAATCTGAGGCCAGGTCTGATAATTCTCCACGATCAGATCATCCGTGGTAAAATCATAGAAATTCTTCACATTCGGATTCAGTTTCACAGTCGGTGCCGGATAAGGTGTCCTGGAAATCAGCTCCTTGATAACCGGAACATGTCTGTCATAAATATGACAATCCGCGATCACATGTACCAGCTCACCGGCTTCCATGTCACAGCACTGTGCGATCATCATCAACAACAGGGAATACTGGCATACATTCCAGTTATTTGCAGCCAGGATATCCTGGGAGCGCTGGTTCAAAATGGCATTTAAAGTCAGCTTGTCCTTTCCAGGCTCCTTTGTTACATTGAAGGTCATAGAGTAAGCACATGGGTAAAGATTCATCTCATGAAGATCTTCATGCACATAAATATTGGTCATAATACGACGGCTGTATGGATTATTCTTCAGATCATAAAGAACACGGTCTACCTGATCCATCATGCCTTCTTTGTACTGATGCTTCACACCCAGCTGATAACCATACGCTTTTCCAATGGAGCCATTCTCGTCAGCCCAGCTATCCCAGATATGGCTGTGAAGGTCATGAATGTTGTTTGATTTTTTCTGCCAGATCCAGAGGATCTCATCCATAGCGCTCTTTAATGCGGTCTTGCGAAGGGTCAGCGCTGGAAATTCTTTTCTCAGATCATAACGGTTCACAACACCAAAACGTTTGATCGTATAAGCAGAAGTGCCATCCTCCCACACTGGCCGGACCTTCTCCCCTTCTGTACTGGTTCCGTTCTCAATTACGTCTTTACACATATCTATAAAAATATGATCAGCTAAACTCATACCTGTCTTTTTCCTCCTGGTCTCCATTGTGCGTTCTTTATAGCAACACGATACCTGGCTGCCAGAGTCTCTCCCCACCAAGTATCTCGCTGCTTTTCATACTTCAACAATTTTAGCATAGATTCCTGTAAATAACAAGTTCTTTGCCCTCCTGTCTCCCTTCTGCTTGCTCTGGTTTTATTGTTTTTTCAAAGCCTTGTCAAATCACCTTTTTCTTTACAATCTTATTTTCCCATGTTATAGTAAACCCCATGAAGAAAATTTTAATCCATTTACTGAAACCTCTTTCTTTTCTTCCTGCAATTCTGATGATGTATCTGATTTATTCATTTTCAGCCCAGACAGGGGAGGTGTCCGGAGCCCTAAGCTATGAAGTCAGCTACCAGATTGTGGAAACCAAGAATGAAGTTCTCAACGAAAACAAAACTTATGACGAGCTCGCCTATTCTGCCAGCTCCATCGAATTTTATGTGCGAAAAGCCGCTCACATGACAGAGTACTGTCTGCTTGCCATTGCCATTTCTTTCCCACTTTATGTTTACGGAGTAAGAGGTATCTGGCTGATCCTGCTGGCAGGCGCCATCTGCGTAGGCTTCGCAGGATTAGACGAGTACCACCAGTCTTTCGTGGCAGACCGCGGGCCTTCTGTACGAGATGTGAGCATCGACAGTATCGGGGTTACAGCGGGAATCCTGCTGGTGCAGGCATTCTGCTGGTCCACCCTACATAATCCAAGCGGGAAACGGCGGCGGAGACGGCGTTAGAGCGTGTATTTCAACAAAAAACAGACTTCTGATTGATTATCACTCATTCGGAAGTCTGTTTATTTTTTTTATATTTAGTATTGTATTCGTAATTTCATGCTGTTATAATCATAAAACGCAAAAGTAACCGCCCGGTCTGCAAACTAGTGTTTACTTTTGACATTATATACACGGACTAACCGTCTATCGGCAACACTCATTTTTCATACATGTATTAACACTATCTATTAAATATGTCAATTTCTTTTCAAAAGCAATACTCTCTATTCTTCATCCTCTGTCGCATCCCCTAACTGGCTAACCAGATTAGCGCGGTCAGCGATAGACATTTTCTTATTCAAGGATGAAGTACTTTCCATTTTAGATTCAACTGTCCCTGAAGTTTCTGTCTCAGAAGCCTGTGCTTCACTTTCTGCATTCGACTCCTTCTGCATCTTGCCAGCCTTTATGCTGCCGCGGATTCCATTGATCACGAAAGCAACGCCAAGCACAATAAAAATCACTCCCGCAACCATAAATCCAGGACTGCTGCCCTCAGCACCATTTATTACATTCTGGCAAAGTGAAACACCCAGATAAGCCACATAAACCCCTGCCAAAATCATAACCAGGCAGGTTCTCATAGGCATAGCAGACTTCCCATTTCTGGCTTTCTGCTTCTCATTTACATCAGTCTCTTCCAGATTCTTATTTTCCATATTCATCCCCCTTATGAAATAGCAAACTGACTCTCATACAGATTCGCATAGAAGCCCTTCTTCGCCAGCAATTCCTCATGTCTGCCCTGCTCGATAATATTTCCGTCCTTCATGACCAGGATCAGATCTGCCTCCTGAATAGTGGAAAGACGATGTGCTACAATAAAGCTGGTTCTTCCTTCCATCAACTCTGCAAAAGCCTTCTGCACCTTCACCTCAGTACGGGTATCAATGGAAGAAGTGGCCTCATCCAGGATCAACATAGCCGGGTGCATCAGCATAACCCTTGCAATGCAAAGAAGCTGCTTCTGTCCCTGGGAAATATTTCCGCCTCCCTCTGAAATCACGGTATCATAGCCGTTTGGCATACGCTTGATAAAACTGTGGGCATGTGCATGCTTAGCTGCCTCCATAACCTTTTCCAAAGTCGCATCCGGCTTTCCATAGGCAATGTTCTCGCGGATGGTTCCTGCCTTCAGCCAGGTCTCCTGAAGCACCATACCAAAGTTTCGTCTCAGGCTGTCTCTTGTAAGCTCTCTTACCGGATAACCGCTTACCTTAATCTGTCCCTTATCTACATCATAGAATCTCATAAGAAGGTTGATCATAGTGGTCTTACCGCATCCGGTAGGTCCGACGATGGCGATCCTCTGTCCAGGTTTTACGTCAATGGAAATATCAGTAAGAAGCGGAACTTCTTTTCTGTAAGAAAAGGAAACACTCTCCACGCTTACACGGCCGTCTGCTTTCTCCAGCTCCCAAGCATCTGGCGCATCTGGCTCCTGTGCCGGTGTATCAATAAAGTCAAAGAGACGTTTTGCACATGCCAGCGCATTCTCCAGCTCTGTGATAACGCCGGAAATCTCATTAAACGGCTTGGTATACTGATTTGCATAGTTCAGGAAGCTGGTCAGCTGTCCCACAGTCATACCGCCCTTAATTACTGTAAATGCACCAAAAATTCCAACTGCTGTGTAAACAAGACCATTTACAAAGCGTGTGGATGGGTTTGTAATAGAGGAAAAGAAAATCGCTTTGATTCCGCAGACGCGAAGCTCTTCATTTACTTTTCCAAACCTTTCATTAGCTCTCTCCTCATAGGAAAAAGCCTGCACGATCTTCTGATTTCCAACAAGCTCTTCCACAATAGAAGTCATCTCCGCTCTCTTCTCGGACTGCTCCTGAAACATGCGGAAGGTTCTGCCTGCGATAAAGCTTGCCACGAACAGGGAAATCGGAGTGAGCAAAATAACGATCACTGTGATCTTCACACTGATGGAAAGCATAAATCCAATGGTTCCAAAGATGGTCAGCACACCGGTAAACAGCTGGGTAAAGCCCATAAGGAGACCATCTGAAAACTGACTGACATCAGAAACAATACGGCTTAAAATATCTCCTGGCTGATTGGCATCTATATAAGATACCGGCACCTCCTGAAGATGGGCAAACGCCTGGCTTCGCACATCCTGCACCACGCTGTAGGTAACCTGATTGGTAAGAAGGTTCATCACCCACTGGGAAACTGCATTTCCCACAACGATCACAGCCAGAGCTCCAAGCACCTTCAAAAGTCCGGCTGTATTTACATTTCCCGGACCTACGATATTATCTACACCATTACCAATCAGAATGGGTGTATACAGGGTAAATCCAACGGTGACAAGCGCTGTCAGAAGCATAATGATAATTTTTGCTTTGTAAGGGCTGATAAATTTCAGTACCCTCTTCATAGTCTCTTTATTCCTTCCCATCAGCGGTTCACCTCCTGTTCGGAAAGCTGTGACAGGCAGATTTCTCTGTAGACCTCACAGGATTCCATAAGCTCTTTGTGTGTTCCCACACCAGCCAGCTCACCATCATCCAGAACCAGGATCTTATCTGCCTGCTTGATGGAGGTTGCTCTCTGGGAAACGATAAACACAGTCATTCCCTTTGTCTGCTCATGAATGGCATGACGAAGAGCCGCATCTGTGGCAAAGTCAAGGGCAGAAGCACTGTCATCCATGATCAGGATCTCCGGATCTCCCACCAGTGCTCTTGCTATGGTAAGACGCTGGCGCTGTCCGCCGGAAAGATTGGCGCCGCCCTGACTTACCATGGTATTTAAGCCCTCCGGCTTACTTTTTACAAAACCACTTGCCTGCGCAATGGAAAGAGCCCGTTGGATTTCTTCTTCGGAAGCGTCCTCTTTGCCCCATTTCATATTGTCACGGATGGTTCCCTTAAACAGAACTGCCTGTTGTGGTACCATCCCCACCTTTTTACGAAGCTGTGAAAATGGATATTCTTTTACATTATTTCCATCAATTACCACATTACCGGAAGTTACGTCATAGAAGCGTGGGATCAGATTGACCAGAGTGGATTTACCACATCCGGTACCACCAATGATACCGATGGTCTCACCTGGTTTTGCCGTAAAGGAAATATGGGAAAGCGCCGGCTCCTTGCTGCCTGCATAGGTAAAGCTCACATCTTCAAAGACAACTCTTGCAGCGCCTGCATTTTCTTTCTGAACACTATTGCCCTGATCCGTGAGAGACGGCTGTGTATCCAGCACCTCATTCAGACGCACACCGGAAGCCATAGCCTTTGTCACTGCCACGATCAGGTTTGCAAGAGCGATCAGTGCGATCAGGATCTGGTTCATATAGTTTACAAGGGCAACCACTTCCCCCTGTGTAAGAATACCCACAGACACTTCCTTGCTTCCATACCAGAGGATTCCAATAATGGCAAAGTTCATGATAACCGTAGTGGCAGGATTCAGAAGTGCGGAAATTTTTCCCGCTCTTACCTGCACCTTGGTGTAATCGTCGTTTACTTCTGAGAATTCTTTATATTCTTCCTGCTGTCTTCCAAAAGCCCTTACTACTCTGGCACCCACATGATTCTCTCTGGTGATCAGGGAAATCCTGTCCAGGAATGACTGAGCCTTTTTGTAAATTGGCACTGTTGTGCGCATAATTCCGTAAATTACAATGGAGATCACCGGAACCGCAATCAGGAAGATCAGGCCAATCTTCACATCAATGGTAAAGGACATGATCACTGCACCCACAACAATAAAAGGAGAACGAAGGAACAGACGAAGTACCATGTTCACACCAGTCTGTGCCTGATTCACGTCATTGGTGATCCTTGTCACAAGGGTAGGAGTTCCAAGCATATCCAGTTCTCTGTAAGAAAGCCTGCTGATATGGGAAAAAAGCTCCTTGCGAAGGGCAGTGCTGAATCCCATGGCTGCCTTTGCAGAGAAATACTGTGCTGTCAGGGAACATGCAAGACCGATCACTCCAAGCAGTACCATGATCACACACTGGTGCCAGATATAGACATTGTCCTGATTCTTAATGCCGATATCCATGATTCTTGCAACAACCAGAGGCACGATCAGCTCAAAGGTGGCCTCCAGCATTTTGAACAAAGGAGCCAGAAAACTTTCTTTCTCATAGCCCTTCAAAAATATAAGCAATCTCTTCATCTTACTTCTTATTCTCCTGGATTCGTCCGTATAATCTGGTCATGGCGTTAATTCTGTGAATGATCTCATCCGTAAGCTGACCTCTTGTAAGACGCCATTTCCAGTTGTCTCCCAAAGTAGAAGGCGTATTCATTCTCGCTTCATTTCCAAGACAGAGATAATCCTGCAAAGGTACTACGCACACTTCTGCTACTGAGGACTGTGCCGCCCGGATAAGCCCCCATACACATTCATCTGTGTCCTTATCCTCACAGGCTGTGTACTGGTTCACGTAGGCTCTGTTTGACTGGGTAAGGTTCCCAAGCCAGCCCTTCGTAGTCTCATTGTCGTGGGTTCCAGTGTATACAATGCAGTTTTTGTCATATCGGAAAGGAAGATATACGCTCTCGCCGCTTTCATCAAAGGCAAACTGAAGCACCTTCATACCCGGATATCCGGATTCTGCCAGAAGCTCCCTGACGCTGTCTGTAAGGAATCCCAGATCCTCTGCGATCACATCCAGATCCTTAATTTTCTCCTCCAGGACCTTGAACAGTTCTATTCCAGGACCTTTTTCCCACTTTCCATTCTCAGCGGTCTCATCTCCATAGGGAACTGACCAGTACTCGTCAAAACCGCGGAAATGATCGATCCGGACCTTGTCGTACAGCTTCATACAGTGAGTCATACGAAGGATCCACCAGTTATAACCTGTTTTCTTATGATATTCCCAATTATAAAGTGGATTTCCCCACAGCTGACCAGTTGCGGAAAAAGCGTCTGGAGGACATCCTGCCACTGCTGCCGGTGTAGCCTCCTCATCAAACTGGAACAGATCCGGGTTCGCCCATGCATCTGCGCCATCAAAAGCCACATAAATAGGAAGATCACCGATGATCTTAATACCTCTGTCATTTGCATATTTCTTCAGCCGGTTCCACTGGCGGTAGAACCAGAACTGCTGAAAGGCATAGAAGCTGATATCCTCCTTCAGCTCCTCTCTTGCCTTAGCAAGCGCCTCCGGCTTACGTGTCTTTAAGTCCTCCGGCCACTGATTCCAGGAAATTCCCTCCAGGCTGTCCTTTATTGCCATATAAAGACAATAATCTGCAAGCCAGAAGCCCTGCTCTTTCTCAAAGGCTTCCATCTCCTCACGGATCAGCTGAAGCTCCTTTTCTTTCCCATCCATCTGGTAAAAACGTCTGTAAGCCTTCCGAAGAAGGGAAAATCTGGAAAGATAAACCTTCTCATAGTCCACATAGCTTTTGCTGCCGCCCCAGTCACATTCTGCACATTCTGCTGCTGTGAGAAGGTCTCTCTGGATCAATTCCTCCAAATCAATGAAATAAGGATTTCCTGCAAATGTGGAAAAAGACTGGTAAGGGGAATCCCCGTATCCGGTAGGTCCAAGTGGCAGGATCTGCCAGTATTTCTGACCCGCTTCTGCAAGCTGATCTACAAAAGCGTAAGCTTCTTTAGAAAAACATCCGATTCCATAGTTGGAAGGGATACTGGATATAGGCAATAAAATACCGCTGGCTCTCATCATATGTTCCTCCTGTCTGGTTCAATAACCATTATCTGCTTATTATACCGCTATCATGCATAATCGGTCAACAGAATAAAACAGCTTCGCAAATTTTATCCTGCTTTCGTTGCTGCTCAAAAAACAGGCACCCGGAAAAATTCCGAATGCCTGTCATTTTCTTCTGCATCACATTTAAGTAATACCAAAAGACTTATATTCTTTTGACTTGATTATTTCTTACTTGTATAACCGAAGAAGAAGTATCCAAGTGGTGTGTAGTACATGCCGTCAATGTCTGGATTGAGCATATATGGCTGTGTATAGAAGTAGATTGGAGCAAGTACGCTGTCCTGTCCAATGAGGATATCCTCAGCTTCGTGGAATGCTTTCATACGCTCTTCCGGATCAGAAGTAGCTTTTGCTGCATCGATAGCTGCATCATAGTCTGGGTTAGAGTACTGAGCGTCGTTGTTACCGCCGTCTGTGTACCACATATCCAGGAATGAGCAAGGATCGTTGTAGTCTGCGATCCAGCCGTTACGGGCGATCTGGAAGTTACCATCTTTTCTGTTCTGAAGGAATACGTTCCAATCCTGGTTGTTCAAGTTAACAGTTACACCAAGCTCTGTCTGCCACATGTTCTGAAGAGCCTCACCGATCTTCTTGTGGTTATCAGCTGTGTTGTACAGATACTCTACAGTCGGGAAGCCTTCGCCGTTCGGATAACCAGCGTCTGCAAGAAGCTGACGGGCCTCTTCGCAGTTAGCCTCATAATCCTCATCGGAAATGCTGTAGTAAGAACCGCCTACTGTACGGAAGTCATCACTACCAGCACCAGCTGCATCATTTACACCGTTCGGTACATATCCGTCAGCCGGAACCTCACCAGCCTGGGAAACGTTCTCTACGATGTAGTTACGGTCGATTACAAGTGAGAACGCTTTACGGATGTTAGGGTCAGAGAAAACTTCGTCCTCTGTGTTGAAGCATACATAGTAGGTTCCAAGATAGTCACCAATCTCAAGCTCGCCAGAAGCAAGGTAGGTCGGGATCTCGTCTACAGGAAGGTTCTCGATGAAATCAAGCTCTCCGTTGTTGTAACCTTTGAGCATTGCGTTGTTGTCATCAAGAAGTGTAAACTTGATAGTATCCGGTCCAAGATTCTCATAGTCATAGTAGTTCTCGTTTTTCTCCATGGAGATGTAAGCATTGTGAGACCACTCTGTCATTTTGTATGGTCCATTGCCAATGTATGTGCTTGGATCAAATGTCCAGTTGTCACTGCTCTCTACCATATCCTGACGAACCGGGAAGGTTGCCGGGAATGCCATGATTTCTTCGAAATACGGGCAGTCATAGGTAAGATCGATCTGAAGAGTCTGATCATCAACTGCTGTAATTCCAAGAGTGCTTGGATCCGCACTTCCGTCAGCAACTGCGTCATATCCTTTTACCATGTCGATCATGTAGCAGTAATCTGCTGCTGTCTCAGGATTTGCTAGACGCTGCCATGCATAAACGAAGTCACCAGCTGTTACAGCCTGTCCATCAGACCATTTGATTCCGTCACGAAGTTTAACAGTGTAAGTAACTGTACCATCTTCGTTCTCGGCCTTTTCCCAGGACTCAGCCTGTCCAGGAGCTGTGACAGCATTTCCTTCACCATCATTTACCCATTTAGCCAGACCTTCGAACATATGGTTGCACATGATAGCTCCATCAACTGCAGAGTTCAGTGCAGGGTCAATTGTCTGTGGTTCAGATGCGATACAAAGGTTCAGGTTGAATCCTTCGTCAGATGCTGTATCCTCGGCGAATACAGGAGTTGCTGCCATGCTTAATACCATAGCTGCAGTCAGTGCCATAGACATAAATTTTCTTCTCATTACATTTCCTCCTTTATGCTTTTTTGCGCCGCATGAGAGATGAGAATCGACGCTTGTATTCATCAGCTCTTCCGTGAAGAAGAACGAAATACCTAAACTTCCTTTATTTGTCCAGCAAATGGCAGGCTGCCCAGTGGCCCGGCTCATGCTCTCTGAACACAGGAGTTACCTGGCTGCACTTTTCAGTGGCATATGGACATCTGGTGTGGAAACGGCATCCGCTTGGCGGATTCATAGGACTTGGCACGTCTCCTTCCAGAATAATACGCTTTCTTGTCCGGCTCAGCTTTGGATCCGGAACCGGAACTGCGGAAAGCAGGGTCTGTGTATATGGATGGATCGGATGTCTGTTCAGCTCATAGCTCTCGCCCAACTCAACAAGAGAGCCAAGATACATAACACCGATTCTGTTGGAAATATGACGGACAACGGAAAGATCATGGGCAATGAACAGATAAGTCAGACCCATCTGCTCCTGCATGTCTTCCAGCATGTTTACCACCTGTGACTGGATAGAAACATCCAATGCGGAAATCGGCTCGTCACAGACGATGAACTCCGGTTTTACTGCAAGGGCGCGGGCAATACCAACACGCTGCTGCTGACCGCCGGAAAACTCATGTGGATAACGGTTTGCATGCTCTGTATTTAATCCAACCTGCGCCAGCAGCTCTTTGATCATGTCAGCGCGGTCTTTCTTACTCGCTGCAAGCTTGTGGATATCAATGGCCTCTCCAATGATCTCACCAACTGTCATTCGAGGATCCAGGGAAGCGGACGGATCCTGGAAAATGATCTGCATTTTTCTTCTGTAGGGAAGCATTTTGGCAGCTTTGGCTTTTCCAAGAGGTTTGCCGTCTTTATCCAGAGGATTGTCGTAAATGGTTTCGCCATCATAAATAATCTTTCCTCCGGTTGGCTCATAAAGGCGAAGAATCGTTCTTCCCAGTGTGGTCTTTCCACATCCGGACTCTCCTACAAGACCGAGTGTTTCACCTTTTTTGATATAAAGGGAAACATCCTGTACAGCCTGTACCCCCGGACCTTTTATGCCGTTTACCGGAAAATATTTTCGTAAATTCTCAATTTCAAGAAGCTTCTTTTCTTCTGCCATTTATTTCTCCTCCTTGTTCATAAGCTCCTGAACCCGAAGCCAGCAGGCGGAACGATGTTTCTCGCCCACTTCCACGTAAGGAGGCATTTTCTTCAGACAGATCTTCATGCAATGCTCACAACGTGGAGCAAACGGACATCCTTCCGGCGGATTCAGCATATCAACCGGGGTTCCCTCGATTGGGATCAGTCTTTCATAGCTCTCGGCATCAACACGGGGCATGGAACGAAGAAGACCCTTTGTATATGGATGTGCAGGCTCGTAGAAAATGTCATCTACAGGTCCCTGCTCCACAATTTTACCTGCATACATAACGGATACCTTGTCACAGATATCTGCCACAACACCAAGGTTGTGTGTGATGAAAATGATTCCCATTCCGGTCTTTTTCTGAAGATCCTTCATCAAGTCAAGGATCTGTGCCTGAATGGTAACATCAAGGGCTGTGGTCGGCTCATCTGCGATCAGAAGCTGCGGATGGCAGATCAGTCCCATAGCGATCATGACACGCTGTCGCATACCGCCGGAAAACTCGTGTGGATACTGCTTCATACGCTTCTCCACATTATTGATTCCAACCAGTTCCATCATTTCCATGGCACGTTTCTGGGCTTCTTCTTTGCTGATTTTCTTATCATGGGCACGAAGAGCTTCCACAAGCTGATTTCCGATGGTGTAAACCGGATTCAGACAGGTCATGGGATTCTGGAAAATCATAGCTACTTTGTTTCCGCGGAACGCAGTCATCTCTTCCTTGGAAAAAGAAAGGACATCTTTTCCCTCGAAGGTAATGGAGCCTCCGATAACTTTACCTGGGGACTGAAGAAGCCCCATAATAGAATATGCCTCCTGGCTCTTTCCAGAACCAGATTCTCCAACAACTCCCATAACTTCGCCATAATCAAGGTCATAGGAGATACCGCCAACGGCTTTTACCTCGCCGGCCGGGGTAAAGAAGGAGACTTTCAGGTCTTTTACTTCCAGCAATTTATTTTTCTGTTCAGACATTGTTCTCCTCCTCTCTTATTTCTTCAGCTTCGGATCAAGAGCATCGCGAAGTCCATCGCCAAACAGGTTGAATGCAAGGATCATAATGCTCAGGATCACGGAAGGTACGATCAGTCTGTAAGTATAAGTGTACATACCGCTAAGTGCGTCTGTTGCCATGGATCCAAGGCTTGGAAGAGGTGCTGAAACACCAACTCCAAGGTAGGATAAGAAGGATTCCAGGAAAATAGCAGACGGTATCTGCAGGCAGGTAGTAACAACGATCTGTCCGATACAGTTTGGAAGCAGATGACGGCGGATGATCCTGCCGCCAGATGCACCAAGTGCTCTTGCTGCGGTTACATATTCCTGCTGTTTCAGCTGAAGTACCTGGCCACGGATAATACGGCTCATGGTAACCCAGTATAACAGACCAAATGCAATAAACATGGAGATCAGGTTCGGTCCAAGTACATTGACAAAGGATTTCAGAGGACTGGTTCCTGATGAATTCACATAGTCGGTAAGGATTGGTTTCAGTGCAGTTGCGATCAGAAGGACAACCAGCATCTCCGGAACTGCATAAATAAGTTCAACAATACGCTGCATCACTGCGTCCACCTTGCCGCCGCAGTAACCGGAAATAGCACCATAAAGTGCGCCGATCACCAGTACCAGGATAGCTGCGAATACGCCGACAGACATGGAAACACGGGCACCATACATAACACGGACCAGAATATCACGGCCATACATGTCAGTACCAAATACATGTGGAAATACTTTTTCCCCATTTGCCTTGCGCTCAAGCTCTGCCTGGGAATAACCGAAAATATGCTTCTTGATTCCAAGCTCCTTGCGGACGGAATCTTCATCTACGCTCTGCTCCTCAGAAGAGTCTTCTGAAGGTTTTGCAGCAACTTTTGCTTTTGCACGGATAACTGCTTCATCTTTCTTTGTAAATTTCTCGCCCTTTTTCTCAGCTTCTGCTTTCGCCTGGGCGATCATTTCATCTACATCCACTACATCGGACTGGGTTCTGGAAGCGATCTCGTCGTTCACACGCTGGGTGTCCTCCAGTGTGTAGTGATAGGGATAAAGGTTCTCAGCACCTTTGTTAAACTCGTCATAGCCATATGGAATCAGAAGCGGGCCCACAAAGGCAAACAAAAACAGGAATACGATCACACCAAGTGCAACCATAGCCACCACATTTTTCTTTAATCTTCTCCAGGCATCTTTCCAGTAGGAAACACTCTGGCGGTCCTGAATAAAATCATCCTTCTCCTGTCTGGACGCAGATGCAAAATCATCCGGACTTAAATCCTGAAGGAGGTTCTCAATATCCGGCTGAAGACTCACCGGACATTTCTTAATCTTCTTATCTTCTGCCACGATCATTCTCCTCCTTTCGCAAGGCTGATTCTCGGGTCAGCAACCTTATAAAGGAAGTCTACAACCAGGTTCATCAGAATAATAAATGCTGCCAGGAAAATGGTAGTTCCCATAATAACCGGATAATCACGGTTCTGGATGGACTGTACGAAATAACGTCCAAGTCCCGGAATTGAGAATACGCTCTCTACAACGAAACCACCACAAAGGGTAAAGGCCACCTGCGGTCCTAAGTATGTAATAACCGGAATCAGTGCATTTCTAAGAGCATGTTTGAAAATAATCTTTTTGTTCTTCAGACCTTTGGCGCGGGCTGTCTTAATGTACTCCTGACTTAAGGAATCCAGCATGGCAGAACGTGTCTGACGTGCTGTATAGCACATTGGATAAAAGCCCAGGGCAAAGCATGGCAGTACATAGGCGCGCCATCCCTGCGACGGATCAAAAATAGACGGAAACAGATTCAGTGCATTGTTTCCGGTCAGGGTTACCAGAAGAACAGATGCCACAACGAAGCTTGGCATGGAGATTCCAAGTGTACAGATCACACGAAGGATGCTGTCTGTCAGCTTGCCTCTCTTAAATGCGGCAAGACAGCCAAGAGGTACACCCACCAGAATCGCCCATGCAAGTGCAAGTGCACCTACCTTGGCAGATACCGGGAACATATCCACGATAATGTCAAGAACTGCACGGTTCTTCTGCATCTTAAGTGATACACCGAAGTCACCGTGAAGAATATTTTTCAGATACATAAACAACTGTACATAGACCGGCTTATCCAGTCCATATTTGGCATTCAGCGCAGCCAGTGTGGTCTCGGAAGGTGTTTTTTCACTGAGCCATGGGCTTCCAGGTACAGCATTCATCAGCAGGAAGGTAAGACAGGCTACCAGAAAGATAGTCAGAATCGCCATTCCAAGTCTTTTTGCAAAATACTTTCCCATTTTTCCTCCTTATTTTTTCCGGTCGAAAACATTTATTTCGGTTTCCTTTATGAGAGATGCCATCAAAAACACCACACCCATATCAGACTGATTTCTGACCAGAGTTCATTTTTTAATATGTAAAAAAAATTATAGCATTTCAATTTGCTTTATTCAAGTAACATTTTAAACTTTAGAACGGTGACAATGCATTTTTTTAAGCTTGTACTATTTTTCAGTGCTATTATGGTATATTTTTTGTGTATTTTATACAAAGACATTTGTTTGTTTCACAAGTGCAGATTGTTTATCATAACACTACAGCATGTTTAAAAAAGACTTGGGAGCCTGTTTCAAAAATCATTTCTGCAATCTATATAAAACTAATCTATTTTTTAGTTCAAAAAAGAAGGATACCAGATTGGCATCCTTCTCTCTCAATTCTTACCAGTTCCCCTTTTGCTTCATCCGGCTCCATATCTTTGCCGCAGCTCATAAGAAAAGCCACACCCAGAAGAACCAGCAGCAGAATCCAGCCTTTTTTTCTCATATAGTTCTCCATTTCACACTGTATTTCTGCGAGTATGTGCAAAATAGAGCATCTTATGCATAATGGACGTCTTTTCTCAAAAGCCCTTTTTCTTTATATAGAAGGCAATGTCGTGATAAACCCTCTTCCGGTCTGTCTCGTTCAGAATTTCGTGGCGCATTCCCGGATACAGCTTGCCTTTCACGTCTACATAACCGGCGCGCCGCATATCCTGCACTGCTTTTGCAAAATGACGCACGTTGATCATACAGGGATCATCAGAGCCACTGATAAAAAGCACGGGCATTTTCGGTCTGGTGCAGTGCCAGTGCTTTACGTCGTAAGCACGCTTCATCAGCTCAAAAAGTGCCAGATAGCCATCATCTGTAAACGTAAAGCCACAAAGTTCAGAATCAGAGTACTCCTGAGCTGCTGCCTTATTGGCACAGATCCAGGAAGTACAGTTTTCGTCCTTGCGGAAGCGCATCACATTTCCGGCAAAGGAAAGGGTTTCGATGACTTTACTCTTGTGGGCTGGTCCAAACACAGCACTTTCCATATGGGCGATTACTTCTCCAAGAGATCTTGCCCTGTTCTTGCTTGGAGAACCGCAAACGATCAGCATGTCCATGCAGTCATCATGATCTCTTGCAAAAGCGCGCACGGCCAGCGAGCCCATACTATGCCCGAATAAGATCAATGGCAGATCCGGAAGCTGCTGGTGCATTTCCCGGTTCACCACCTCAATATCCTTGAGGATCGCATCCGCGCCGCCGCCATACATATATCCCAGGTCATCCAGCGCCCGCACACTTTTCCCATGACCACGGTGATCGTGGATCACACATACATAGCCTTTTTTTGCCATGTATTCCATAAAGGGAAGATAGCGCTCCTTGTATTCGCTCATCCCATGAACAAGCTGCAGGATTCCTCTGTACGGTGTCTCATCCGGAACCACTGCCAGAACGGAAATATCAAGGCCGTCCGCCTCTGATTCTATATAAGCTTCATACTTTGCACCCATAGTTTTTCCGCCTTTCTTCTTTTTTTATTATCTTAACATAAATACCCGGTATCTGTAAAGTTACTGGTTACTGTTCGCGACCTGACTAGTAACGTTCCGCGAGGTGTTTTTTGTGAACAAAGTTCACAGAAAACCCGAGAATTAAGTTTGCGCAGCAAACACTACTTCTTGTGCTTGTCACAAGAAGGTTCGTTTTTCTGTGCATCGCGAAGCACGTTACTGTGAACGAAGTGAGCAGTAACACTCTGTAAATACTTTGACACTCTTCCAAGAGTATACTATAATAAAAAAGATGTCACACAGATTTATATGTGAAATTTTTACAGACGGTCAATTTATGAAATTATAATAGCATAGACATCGCCAGAGCATGTTTGAAAAAGGCTTTCTACAAGATGTGCGTCACGATTTGTGAGAGATTTTATCCGGATGAGGGCGCCGTAGCCGCTCTAAGACAACCGAATTCGGGCGAAATATACCGCAAAGTGGAACGTGTAGATTGCGGGAATGATTTTTCAAACAGGCTCTAAACTTAACAAGGAGGAAACATGGAAGAAAAACAACTAAATATGCCAGATGAACACCCTGTTCCGAAGAAAAAAAGAAAAGGAAAGGCCGGACGCATTCTGCTTCTGCTTATTCTTATCCTTGTCGCCGGCGCAGCCATTGGCTACTATTTCTACGAACGCAGCCAGCCAGCCAAAGAATTGGATAAATATCTTACCGGCATCCAGAGCCTTGATTTCGACACAATGGAAAGTATGCTCCAGAGCGCCGATCTTTCCGCTCTTGACAATGCAGATGTGCGAAACGCCACCTACGAAAGCTTCTTCAAATCCATCAACGCCAAAATGACCTGGAAGATCACAAAGACACGTTTCAGTTTTCAAGACGGCACTGCAGAAGTCACTGCGCGGATCCGCTATGTAGACGGATCTGACATCTACCGTGAAACTGTAACCGAATTCCTTCGTCAGATCGTTTCCAGCGCCTTTTCCGGAGAAAGTCTTACAGAACAGGAAACCCAGGACAAGCTTGCTGCTATTTTAATAGAAAAAGCCTCCAGCCTGGAAGACAAATTCAGTGAAACAGACATTGTTTATCCTATGATCAAAGTAAACGGCCAATGGAAGGTTACAGCTCTTGATGATGAAACAGTAAAGATCATGTCCGCCAATTTCAAAAGTGTAGAGGATGAGATCAGCCAGGCTCTGGCGGATTCCGACTCCACAGCAGAGGGAACCGATGGTCCAGCTGATTCTGTGGTCCAGACGCCTGCCACATCTGATGGAACCATTGATCTTTCCAACCAGCGTTTCTCTATCCACTATACCAGAAATGTAGTTTCCACAGACTTTGGCGGTGAGCCCTGCCTTCTCGTCTACTATGACTACACAAATAACGGAGAAAGTTCTTCCAGTGCTATGGTAGATGTAAATCTTACCGCTTATCAGAATGATGCGGCTCTTGAAGCAGCTATTCCGGCAAACAGTGATGAGGCTGTTGATGCATTTATGAAAGAAATCCAGCCTGGAGAAACGGTAAATGTATGTCAGGCTTTTTCCCTTAATGATATGAGCCCGGTTACCTTGCATGCTTCAGACGCATTTGGTCTGGATACTGGAATTACAGCAGCACAGACATTAAATCTCCAGTAAAAGAAGCAACCAGCACATCACCATATGGGAAGCACAATGAAATCTTTTATACGCGAAAGTTCCGTTTAAGGCTTTCGCGTATTTTTATGTCTCTCTTTGCAGTTTCAGACAGTCCCCCTGTTTTTTGCTGCTAAAATTCCATCTTTTACCACATTTTATACAGGCTTTTTCGTATAATTTCCACGATAAAAAGAAACACTATAGTTACGAAAGGATGGTGACTTATGGAAAATAAATTTTTAAATTGTTTCTGTCTGACTCTTACAATAATCGGCGCTGTCAACTGGGGACTGATCGGGTTCTTCAACTTTAACCTGGTAGCTCTCATCTTTGGCAGTATGAGCTGGATTTCCAGAATCATCTACGCACTGGTCGGACTTTCGGGTCTGTATCTGCTCAGTTTCTATGGAACGCTCTGCTCCAATGAAAATAATGCGTCATAAGTTAAAAAAGCCAGGAAACTTAATTCCTGGCTTTTAAAGAGCGATAGACGGGGCTCGAACCCGCGGTCTCGACCTTGGCAAGGTCGCGCGT
>NZ_JAJCIA010000019.1 GCF_020554845.1 Blautia faecis
AAATTGTGACGCACATCTTGCAGAAAGCCTTTTTCAAACACGCTCTAGAGCGTGTCAGAAGGCCGGCAGGGAACAATCCCTGCCGGTCTTCAAAGCTTTACCCCCGGAATTCCAACGGGCTTTTACCTGTATGTTTCTTAAAAATTCTGCTGAAATATCCCTGATCATGATAGCCGCACATTTCCCCGATCTGTTTCACGGACAGACCAGGCTCATGGACCAGAAGACGCTGGGCGTGGCTCATGCGCAGGGTGATCAGATATTTGGACGGGGTACAACCGTAGACCTGGCAGAAAATTTTGGTCAGGTAGCTGGGACTGTAGTTCATGTTATCTGCGATCAGGTTCAGATTAATGTCCTCGCTGTAGTTTTTTACAATGAAATCTTTCAGTAATGTGGCGATCTGAGTTGGTGTCATGGCAGCAGTCCGGGCATTAAACACCTCTTCGTAATCATTTCCGGCAATCTGAAATTCCTGTTTGATCTTGGAGAGAGCTTCTTTAAGCTCCTCTGAATCAACTGGCTTCAGCAGATAATCAGAAACCTTTAAAGTGATGGCCTTTTTTGCATATTCGAAATCTGAAAATCCACTGGTGATAATAAATTTAGTAAATGGAAACTGCTCCCTTACTTTTGTGAGCAGGGTGATTCCATCCATCACAGGCATACGGATATCCGTAATTACAAGATCAGGGCTGAGCTTTTCTACCAGAGCCAGAGCCTGATCGCCTGTTTGTGCAGTTCCTGCCACCAGAAAATCCGGATCCGCTTTCTGGATTTTCTGGACAAGATTTGTGAGCAGAAGTTCTTCATCCTCCGCAACGATGACAGTGTACGTCATACTGTTTTGATTCCTCCTTGCTTATTCACTTATGCAGTCAGTTTCATCTGCTGATTTAGCTGTCTTGGAAAAATACCGTCCAATAGACACGATTCCGTGCCCATCAGCGGTATTTCCATATCTGAAAATAATGTCTCCTTTACAGAATATTTTCCATCTGAGATACACATTTATAGTTCCCAGCCCATTTATTTTTAGTTCCGGAAGTCCCGGATTCTGAATGGCTTTCATAATGTTGGCAGTGATCCTCTCTTTGGCTTCCTCTGTAAAGCCAGGACCGGAATCCGTTACTTCAATCTGCCAGCTTCCTTCCGTGACCACGCTGGTGATCGAAATGTTCCATGGCGGTGCACAGTTCGAACCATAGCGAATGGCATTTTCCACAATAGGCTGGATGATCAGCTTGGGGACTGGTTGGGAAAGAAGGCTTTCATCTACATGGATGCTGTAATTCAGGCTGGACTGATAACGGACCTTCATACAATACAGATATTTCTGTACATAATCCAGTTCATCCTTTAAAGTGACCGTTGTCTCTGTGGTATTGGTAATATAACGCATGATCCGGGAAAGATTCCGGCACATTTTTACCACGGTCTCAGAATCTCCGTTCTCTGCCAGAACTATAATGCTGGACAAGGTATTGTAGTAAAAATGAGGATTGATCTGTGTCTGCAAAGCCATGCTTCTGGCTTTCATTTCCTGCTCCTTAGCTTGATTCAGCTGCTCCATGGAATCCTTCAGATTGTCGCTCATCAGCTGAAAGGCCTGGTAGAGCTCTTCCAGTTCATTAACGGAAACCGGATATGCAGTTACCTTTTCCTGTCCAAGTGTATCAAGCTCCATGCGCTGAATAATATGCTTCAGATGCTTTACCGGTTTTACGACTGAACGGGAAAGCCGGTAGGAAATAAAGATGGAGATTGTCAGAAACAGCGCAACAATTGCCGCAAGAATACGAAGCAGATTGTAAACCGGAGCCAGAACTACAGATTCCGGCTGAATTGTAAGATAGGTATAGCCGGTATAAGAGGATACGGCCTCTGCTGCATACTCTGTTTTTCCTGTAAGAGGACTGATAAAAGTGAGGGCTGAATCATCTCCCTTGGTAAGTTCATAGTAGGGCTGAAGTGCTGCTTTGTATTCCTGGGAAATATCGTAGGGATAGATCAGATCGCCATTGCTGTCAAAAACATAGATGCTGGCAGCATCTTCATGGTTCTTTTTTTTATAAGTGATGATACTTTTAAAAACAGATTTGCACTGCTTGGCTGTTTCAATCACACCCACGCCACGTTTATATTGATTATTAAAGGATCGGTACAGGGAAATAAACCACTGGTCATAGGTGGCTGTTTTTGTATATTCTCTGGTACAGTAGGGTGGAGTAAGGACTTTTTTTCCCTCCAGTTCACGGGCGACCTCAATCCACTCATCCTTTGAGCCATCCGTCTTTTTGACTATAGTTGAGATGCCGGCTTCCAGAACATATCCGGAAAAATCATAGAGATTTACCTGATCTGCCTTCAGCTCGGTTCCGGAAAGGGAAATAAACAAATCAGACATGGCAGAAAGCATGTTGCTGGAAATATTTAAGTTGAAGGAATTGTCCAGAATGGTTTTTGACTGATTGCTGTAGTTAATGTTTACAGATACTGCATCCAGATTGCGGATCGCGGAATCTACCTGAGTCTGAAAGCTGGAATTGAGAGTGTTCATGGCACTGATCTGACTTTGCTTGAGCTGTCTGGAAACAAAAGCATAGAAAAAAACAGCAAAAGAAAAAAGAATCAGGCAGGCCAGACTGATATAGGCAAAAAAAAGCTTGGATTGTAAACTGCGTGATTTCATCTGGCGATACCTCCTGTAATTGTTTTGCCCGCGCTGCTGACTATATTATGAAAGCAGATGCAGAAATCCATGTGTGAAACATTAAAAATCAGTATATCATATTTGTTTAAAAAGTACAAATAAATGCTCGAAAACAGAGAAAATATATATAAGAATTTCGGGTGACTTTTCGAAGAAACATAAGCTTATGTGAAAAAAGTATAATATGTGGTGAAAAAAGTACAAATTGAAAGTAAGAATATCCATGGATTAAAAAGCATCTGGCTGATAAAATAATATCATCAAAAGAACAGAGGAATCAGCGGAGATTCCTGAATGAGGTAAATGCCATTTTATTAAAAGGAGGATATGTAAATGAAAAGAAAGAGTTTTGTGGCAGTGGCTTGTGCAGCAGCAATGATCGCGTCCATGACAAGCGGACTTACCGTATTTGCAGAGGAGACTGCAGATTTTTCCGGTGAGGAACTGAGTATTCTGGTATCAGCAGGCTGGATGGATAACAGATATGATGCAACAATCGAGCGTTTTGAAGATACTTATGGTGTAACAGTTGACCTTCAGACTATTCCGGCTGACCAGTATTCTGACCTGCTTCAGTCCAAACTGGCTACTGATTCCTGCGCAGATATTTTCTGGATTCAGTCTAACCCATTTGCAATCGAGTCTACAATCGTTGATCCAGAGAAATACTGTATTGATTTCACAGGAGCTTCCTGGGAAGATCTTATGCCGGAAGCAAGAAAAACATCCTGTGTATACAATGATAAATTATACGGACTTCAGATCTGGCACAATTCACCAGAATATGTAATGGTTTATAACAAAACATTGTTCGAAGAGAATGGTTGGGAGATACCATCTACTTATGCAGAGCTGAAAGACCTTTGCGCTAAGATCGCAGAACAGGGAATTACTCCATGGTTTATGCCAGGTGCAGATGGATGGCAGCATCAGCTGGCATTCTTCCAGATCGGTGGTGTTTACGAAGAAGCTACACCAGGACTTTACGATGCTTTGAATACAAATCAGGCTACATTTGCTGACAATGAGAAAATGCTTGAGGTTCTGAACGAGTTCAAAGAGCTTTCCGATGCAGGATATTTCGGAGAGGACTGGATTGGAACTGACAGCACCAACCTGACAAATGAATTTGGCGACAGAAACATTGCAATGGCTATGGCAAACTCCAGTTACATTCAGCAGATCAAAGATGACACAGGCACAGAGGATGAGTTTGGTATGTTCCTGATCCCACTTGGCGATAACACCTGGTATCCGACCAACCCGGCTGGACCTACCATGTTTGGTTACAAGGGAACAGAGCATGAGGATCTTGTAAAAGAATTCTTCAATTTTGTTACAACCACAGAGAGTCTTCAGGAAATCCTTGACAACTCTCCTGCATACACAAACGTTGATATGAACGATGATGCAATTGAGCAACACTGGCTGCCAGAGGAAGAAGAGTTCCTTGCAACAGTAGATGACAGTAAGAAGAGCGTATCTGTTCTGCAGACCGGCACAAAATATACAAACGATTACTGGATGCAGTTTGGTCAGGATATGGTTGCATTCTGCCAGGGCGAAATGGAAGCAAATGACGTTCTTGCAAATATGGACACCAACCGTGCAGAGGCTGCCAAGACAGTTGGCGATGCAAACTGGAACTAAATAAAGTTTTCCGGTAAGAAATTGACATAATTATTTAAGCATAAGATATTTAATAAGGGTATATCTTCAGTGCGAAGGAGTGATTCCTTCGCACTGTTTGATAGAGGGGAGGTATCGCCTTTGAATAAGAAGAAAATTTATCCACAGTGGTTTCTGATACTGCCGCTGGCTTTGTACATTATCTTTTTCCTGCTTCCCAGTATAATGGGTGTTGCATATTCATTCACAGACTGGAATTCAAGAAGTGTATTAAATGGTGTCCATTTTGTGGAACTGGACAATTTTAAAGAGATTTTTACATCAAATAAGGATTACTTAAGCGGTATTGGAAATACATTAAAATTTACCATTATTTCCAATATTGTGAAGCTGATCCCGGCACTTCTGATTGCCATCATGCTTCAGGAAGGACTGAAGGGAAAAGGACTTTACAGAACCTTACTGTATCTGCCGTCCATTCTTCCATTTGTTATTATCGGTCTTGTTTTTAAGTCTATCTTAAACTATAACAACGGTCTTCTTAATGCAATCCTGGATGCACTGCATCTTGGTATCCTGAAACAGAAATGGCTTTCGGATCTTGGGGTTGTGTGGAAATCCATTTATGGTGTGGATGCATGGAGAGGTATTGGTTATGTAATGACGATTTTCCTCGCCGGATTGAATACCATTCCGAGATCCTACTATGAAGCAGCGGAGATCGACGGAGCAAACTTCTGGCAGAGACTTCGCTATGTGACACTTCCAATGCTCAGCGGCGCCATCATGATCAACCTGGTATTTGGTATTACCTATGGCCTGAAGGTATTTGATATCGTTTACGTTCTGACAAATGGTGGCCCTGGACATGCAACAGAGGTTCTTACCACTTACGCATTCCAGCTTTATTCCAGAGGCCAGTACGGTATGTCTTCTGCTTTGAACAGTATTCTGCTTCTGATCACGGCAATTGCTGGTGTTGTAATTGTTAAAACTTTAGGAAAACAGGAGGTACAGCAATGACAAAGAAAAAAGTTCAGAATCTGCTGAAACATCTGGTCTGCATCCTGCTGTGCCTGACCGTTATCCTGCCTTTTTATATGGTAGTTATAAACTCTTTCAAGAGTAAAGGCGAGGCTTCCCGAATGAGTCTTGCCCTTCCGAAAGAATGGTTGTTTTCCAATTACACCGAGGTTATCGACAAAGGAAATCTGCTCCAGGGATTTTCAAACAGTTTACTTTACGCACTGGTTGCAACCACTCTTGGTGTTGTGCTCTGTGCAATGGCTGCCTTTGTAATGTGCCGTAAGCGTACCAGATTAAATGTATTTTTATATTATTTCGTACTTTGCGGACTGTTTTTCCCGGTTAACTATGTAACATTGGTGAGAGTATTAAGCACTCTTCATCTGAACGATACACGACAGGGAATTATTATGGTGTTTACCAGCGCCATGATTCCGTTCTGTGTATTCACCATCCGCAACTTTGTGGTTTCTGTTCCTGTGGAACTGGACGAGGCAGCAGTTATTGATGGCGCAGGTCCTATCAGCCTGTTTTTCAAGATCATCATGCCGCTTCTGAAGCCTACTATGGTAACCTGTTTTATCCTGCAGTTTATGGGTGTGTGGAGCGATTTCCTGACTCCGTTGTATCTGTCAAGCAAGAGCAAAATGTTCCCGATGACCATGGCAGTTTATCAGTTCTTTGGAAAGAATAAAAGCTATTGGAATTATATTTTTGCGGATATTGTGCTTACCTGTATTCCAGTTGTGATCGTGTATATGATTGGCCAGAAATATATTGTGGGCGGTATGACTTCCGGTGCGGTGAAAGAGTGATCTGGGGTGCGCAGTGCGACCGCGGCAATCTATAATTGAAATTCCTTCTAAAAACGGGAATGGTTCTTTAAATTTTAGAATTTATAGAGCTGTTCCCGGTATTTTTTTGCCCAAAAGATGTCTGTATTTGCCAGAATGCTGAAAAATAAGAAGAAATCTGTTATCTTCATTTGAGGGGAAAATGATTGTGCACGGCGTGGTTGCTGTTCACAGGGAAGATTCGGCGAAGCGTGTTTCTGTGAACGGAGTGAACAGTAACGCAGTTGGCGGTTTCTGGGCTGCAAATTGCGGATTTTGCAGGAAATGTTTTGCGAAATGTGATAATGTATTTGAAGAAAATGTAGGAGTGAGAAATGATGAAACAGAAAATTGAGAAGACAGCAGATGAAAAAATGTGGAACCGGATCAGCCGGATTCCCGCAGTTATTCTGGTGTTACTTTCCGGAATTGATATTGTCCGGTTTGCAATTCTGGGAGATAAGACAGCATTTATTACATTCAGTATGATTGCGGTGACTTTTATGCTGGTGGCGTATATGGCATGGAAAAGCAAAATGCCTTTTCTGTATCTGGTGATTGCAGCGGCAGCTTTTGTTTTGTATTTTAATACTAATTTTTCTACCAGCACTTATTACTTTAACTGGTTGTTTCTGGTAGAGAGTATTATTGCGGCGCTGGGAGGAATCCTGGGAATCGCAGTAATGATCGGGAAAAAAATCCCTGTGGGGCGTGTGGCAGTTTTGCCGCTTTTGGCAGCTGTTTTAATTCTGGCAGGTTTCCTAGGATTTTGGAAAGTAAGGTATGAGGCAGGGCATGAGGCGCAGGGACAGGCCCGGGATGAGCTGTGGGCAGTTCCGGCGAAATATGATGCGGAAGAATCAGAACAGGCGGGAACTGTGGAAGAAGTAGTGTACGATACCAAGGCATATGCTACTGATGAGCGGGACGTGAAAAAGACAGCTTATGTATATCTGCCTTATGGCTACAGCGAGGAGAAAGAGTACAATATTCTGTATCTGATGCATGGAACAGGTGATGATGAAAAATACTGGCTGAAAACAAATCCGTATAACAAAACTATGCTGGATAATATGATTGCAGATGGAGATATTGAGCCTTTGATTGTGGTGACACCGACTTTTTATGTGGAAGATGACTGTGCAGATGATCTGGATCAGCTGACCTATTCTTTTGCAAAGGAGCTGCGAAATGATCTGATGCCTGAGATTGAATCCGTTTATTCTACATATGCAAAATCGGCAGATGATGAGGGATTCGCAGAGAGCCGGGATCACAGAGCATTTGCCGGTTTGTCAAGAGGGGCGGTAACGATGTATCATTCTGCGTTGTGTCAGAGTCTGGATTATTTTTCATGGTTCGGGGCATTCAGCGGAAGCAGGACAGACAGGACTGCATTTGAAGATACCATTCAGACAGGCGATTTTGCAGAACTGCCAATTCATTATTTATATGTGGCAAGCGGCAACTTCGACTTCGCCCTGCCTGGACAGGTTCAGGATTACCAGGCTCTGCTGGATATAGAACCCAGATTGCGGTCTGGTGTAAATACCTGTTTTGATGTATTTCCAATGCGGTATCATTCTATGGGAAACTGGCATCTGGCGTTGTATAATTTTTTACAGAAGATTTTTTAGCGGGAAACACGTTGCTGTGAATTGGGAGAACAGCAATCCGCTTTTTTCACAGTTTACGTGTGTTTTCGGGCAGGTTGCGATTAAAATATGGCAGCCTGCTTTTTATTTGGTAAAATACGGGTAGAAAATAGCGACTGAGATATAGTTGGGAATTTTAAATTAAACGAAAATTATAGAAAATTTCAGGAGGAAATCATGAAGCAGTCATTTAACGAAAACTGGGTATGCTACAGAACCGGAGAGAAAGAAAAGGCATTTGCAGTGACTCTTCCGCATGATGCCATGCAGCTGGATGAGAGAAGCGAGACAAGTGCCGGCGGTGTGAATATAGGATGGTATGAGGCGCAGGATTACACTTACGAGAAAACATTTATCCTTCCAGAGAAAGCGAAGGACGAGAAAGTGATACTGGAATTTGAGGGCGTTTACCGTAAGGCAACTGTATATCTCAACGGCGAAAAAGTGGCTTATCATTCTTATGGATATATCGGATTCTATGTAGATGCCACCAAGTATGTAAAATTCGGGGAAGAGAATGTGATCCGCGTGGAAGTGATCAACCACGATCAGCCAAACAGCCGCTGGTATTCCGGTACCGGAATTTACCGTCCGGTGTGGCTGTATACAGTGCCGAAAAACCATCTGAGATTTGACAGTGTGAAGATCACTACACTGGATTATAAGGAGCCGAAGATCCGCGTGGAGGCATGGCCGAATGCTGCCGGCGAGGTGAAAGTGGAGATTCTGGAGAAACAGATTGTTACCAGAAAAGCTGTGGCTGGCGAAAGTGCAGGCCAGACAGACGAGACCATAGAGCCGTGTATTGACGAAAATGCAGTACAACCAACTGTTCAAAATTCTGACAAAGCATCAGATAAGATCATCGCCTTGGAAATTCTCCAGGCAGATGGTAAATTTTCCAGAGAAATTGCTCTTCCGGGAGCAAACCTTTGGAGCCCGGAAGCACCGAATCTTTACACCTGCCGCGTAACCTTCGGCGAGGATATTCAGGAAGAAACCTTTGGAATCCGTGTAGTAAGCTGTACTCCGGAAGAGGGCTTCTGTATCAACGGAAAACGTGTCCTGTTAAAAGGTGGCTGTATCCATCACGATAGCGGTCTTCTTGGTGCATGTGCGTATGAATTTGCAGAACGCCGTAAAATCCGCATTCTTCTGGACGCTGGCTATAATGCAATCCGTTCTGCACATAACCCATGCTCCAAAGCACTTCTTCGTGCCTGTGACGAAATGGGAATGCTTGTAATGGACGAATATATTGATGGCTGGTATATCCATAAAACAAAGTATGACTATGCAGATGAGATTCTGGAAAACTACAGAAAAGACTTAAAAGATATGGTGGATAAGGACTATAATCATCCATCTGTGATCATGTATTCTACAGGAAATGAAGTGTCTGAGACTGCGCAGAAAAAGGGAATTTCCCTTACAAAATCCCTTACAGACAGACTTCATGAGCTGGATTCCACCCGTCCTGTAAGCTGCGGAATCAATATCTTTTTTAACTTCTTAAGCTCTATGGGATTTGGTGTTTACAGCGATAAAAAAGCAGACGAAGCTGCTGAGAATGCCAAGAAGAAAAAGGCTGTGGGAAGTGAATTTTATAACACGGTAGCCGGAATTTTTGGTGCCGGATTTATGAAAACAGGAGCAACTCTTTATCCATGTGATGTGAAAACAAGAGATGCATATGCCAATATGGATGTTGCAGGATATAACTATGGAATCAAGCGTTACCATCATGATTTAAAGAAGTATCCCAAGCGAATTATTCTTGGAAGTGAAACCTTCTGTGCAGATGCGTACAGATTTATGCAGGAAGCAAAACGTGATAAGCGTATCATTGGTGATTTCGTCTGGGCTGCTCAGGATTATCTGGGTGAGGTTGGAATCGGCGCATGGGAATATAAGGATTATGCACCTCGTTTTGATGGCGGCTGTGGCTGGGTAAGTGCCGGATCAGGCCGGATTGATCTCACAGGAAAGCCTCTTGGCGAGATGGCATATACCAGAGTTGCCTTTGAACTGGAGGATCTGGCAATTGCAGTTATGCCGGTTGATCACACAAAGGATGCCCATTCCCCATCTGCATGGAAAATGACCAATGCCATGGAAAGCTGGTCCTGGGAGGGCTGTGACGGGAATGCTGCAAAAGTAGAAGTTTACACCCGTGCAGATCATGTGAAGCTGTATATAAACGGTAAGTGTGTAGGCACTAAGAAGCCGAAAAATGACTGCAAGGTATTCTTTGATACAACCTATCAGAATGGAGAAATCAAGGCTGTTGCCTATGATGCAAATGACAATATAATTGCAGAAAGGACACTGACAACAGCTGGAAAAGAGACGATTCTTGTAGCAGAACCAGAGCTTACCCGCGTGAATGCAGACACCGATCTTTGCTATGTGAGAATGCGCTATACAGACGAAAATGGTCAGACAAAACCGCTGGTAAGAGGTCGAATCCAGCTTACAGTAGAAGGTGGCGAGCTTCTGGCATTTGGAAGCGCTTGCCCATATTATCCGGAAAGCTACCAGAGCAATGAGACAGATACTTATTATGGAGAAGCGCTGGCGATTATCCGTCCACAGGCTGGAGCTGGTAAAGTAGTTGTGAAAGCTGAATCTGAGCTTGGAAATGCAGAGAAAGAGATTGAAATATTAGATTGATTTAAAGTTCATATGCTTACCAGTTTTGCCAGAAACGGTTCCAAATTTGCCGAATTTTTCACAAATCCCATTCCTTTTGCTATAGTAAATCCAGCGGTTCAAACAGAACTGAAAGGACAGAGTAACTATCTGAAAAGTATGTGTTTATCTGTCAAAGGAAATTTATTAGGAGGAAAGGAAATATGAAAAAGCATACCGGGAAAATCTGGCGTGGTTTGGCAACAACTACAGCCTCACTTCTCACAATCACACTGGGCGGAAGCTCAATTGCAAATGCAAGAGTGGATTTCATTAATGCGACACTTGGAACCTCAAGCTACAAAATCGAGCAGGGAGATTCTGACTCTGATGGCATTTATTATGAATCTGAATTTGATAATGTAGAGGATCTGGTAAAGGCTAAAGAACAGCTGGCTGCTGAAATTTCTTCAGAAGGTTCCGTTTTATTCAAAAATACAGATCAGACCCTTCCACTTGACAAATCCAAAGAAGCTGTTACCCTCTGGGGCTTAAACAGCCATCTTCCGGGAACCGGCGGATTAATTGGTTCCTCTGTTGTGGCTGATTCAGAGAATGGTCAGATCGCTTATGGTATTGAAGAAGCTATGGATGAAAGAGGCTTCACAGTAAATGAAACCATGAAAGGCTTTTATGCAAGTGAAACCTGCGCACCATATTACAGAAAAGCTTCTTTCTTTGGAAATGAAGTTCCGGGCCATAGCCTTGTACCTGCTTTTTCCGCTTCTTATAATGAAGCAGATACATATACAGTAGGTGAGGCACCTGCTGAACTTTACACAGATGATATTCTGGAATCTGCTAAGGATACAACAGCAATTGTTGTTCTTTCCAGAGACAGTTCAGAGGCGTCTGACTACAGCACAAATATGAAGGATCCTAATGGGGACAGCTTCGACACCCCGATGTCTATCTCAGCTTACGAAAAAGAGATGATCCAGCTTGCAAAGGAAAATAGCAATGGCAAGGTGATCGTTTTGATCAACTCTGACGTTCCTATGGAAATCCAGGAACTGAAGGATGATCCGGAGATTGGAGCAATTCTTTGGACTGGACTTCCGGGAATGAATGGATTCCTTGGAGTATGTGATGTACTTTCTGGCGATGTGAATCCATCCGGTCATATTTCTGATACTTATGCCACAAGTTCTGTTTCTGCTCCGGCAATGACCAACTTTGGTCTTTATACTTATACTAATGCTTCCAATGCAGAATCTGGTGCAGAACTTACAGAAGCAGACAAGGGTGACTGGTATGTAGTAGAAACAGAAGGTATCTATATTGGTTATAAATATTATGAAACCCGTTACGAGGATACTGTTCTGGATCAGGGAAATGCAGCCACCACAGAAGGCTCTTCTACTGGCAAAGCATGGAACTATGTAGATGAAGTAACTTATCCGTTTGGATATGGTTTATCTTATACAACCTTTACTCAGGAGCTGGAAAGTGTAGATGTAATATCTGGGGAAAAGGGACTTGCAAAAGTGAAGGTAACCAATACCGGTGACGTTGCCGGAAAAGATGTTGTCCAGCTTTATGTACAGACACCATATATAGAGGGCGGACTGGAGAAAGCTTCTATTCAGCTTCTTGATTTTGGAAAAACAGAGGTTCTTGAGCCTGGCGAATCACAGACTCTGGAAATTGAGTTCGCTCCGGAATATATGGCAAGCTATGATGAAAAAGCTGTAAAAGAAGATGGAACAGAGGGCGCATGGGTGCTGGATTCCGGTGATTATTATTTCACAATCGGAAACGGTGCGCATGAAGCATTAAACAATGTCTTGGCGGTAAAAACAGATTCCACAGACGATCTGATCACAATTACAGACGATGAAACAATTGAGCCGGAAAATGTAGTGACAGTTTCTCTTGGTGAAGATAAAGAGACTTATTCTGAAAACGTAGAGAATGCATTCCAGGATTGCGATATTAACAATCTGATCCCGGATACTGCTGAATACACTACACGTTCTGACTGGAGCAAGGGTTGGAAAGAAGTGGAAAGCATTACTCCAATAGAGGAAATGATGAAAGGTCTTACAAACTCCACTTATGAACTTACTGAGAATAGTGACGAAGAAGTTGTCTGGGGAGCTGACAACGGATTAAGCACCGTTGATTTCCTCCAGTTTAATGAGGATGGAACTTTCGCAGGTGCACTTCCTCTGTCTGATGAAAAATGGGATCAGCTTATGGATCAGCTGACTTTGGAAGAGGCTGCCAACTTTATTGAGAAAGCAGGAGATAAAAACTTTGAGAAGCTGGATTCTATTTTCCTGCCAGAAGCAATCTGGTATGACGGACCGATCGGTTACAGCTACGACCAGATTGCAGGATATGCAACCCGCTGGAATGAATCCAACTCTTCCGAGCCGACTTATGTTTCTTCAGACAACGAATATGCTTCCTACTCTATGAGCTCCATGCCTACAGAACCTGTAGTTGCAGCAACATTCAATAAAGAACTTGTAGAGAGAGAAGGAGAGCTCTTTGGTGAAGATGGATTGTGGTCCAATGCCAACTCCATTGCAGCACCTGGTCTTAACATTCACCGTGCACCTTACTGCTCCAGAAATCATGAATATTATTCAGAAGATGCCATGCTTACCAACCTGTTGGGACAGGCTGTCTGCAAAGGCGGAAAATCCAAAGGTCTTATGATGATGCCGAAACACTATATCATGAATCATCAGGAGTTAAACCGTTCCGGTGTTTCCACATTCTTCACAGAGCAGGCTGCAAGGGAAAATGAACTCCGTGCATTCCAGGGAGCTATGGAAAATAACTATGCGCAGGGAATCATGACAGGCTTCAACCGTCTTGGAACTGTATATTCAGGAGCTTCCGAAGCTTCACAGGTGCAGGTTGCACGTAACGAGTGGGGCTTTGAAGGCTGGATCGTAACAGATATGATCAACGGTGCTGATTACATGAACTGGAGAGATATTGTATTTGGCGGCGGTGGCGGATGTCTTACAACTTCCGCATATGAAAGCGCTAATATTGGTTCCATGACTTCAACCGAGAACCTGAAGCTGATTGCAAAGGACTCTGCTTTCCAGAAAAAGATGAAAGAAACAATTAAATATTTCGTATATAATACAGTTGCAAGTAATGATATGAATACAATTACAACCTCCACTAAATATATTCACGTTCTTACATGGTGGCAGATTGCCTTTATGGCAGCAGAGGTGGTATTTGGACTTCTGACACTTTTGTTTGCAGTTATGTACCTTCGAAATTCACTTCGCAAAAAGACAGTTTACGTGAAGGAGGACAAGTAATATGGGATATCTGAAAAATAAAACATTTGGTTTTTACTTAAGCTTTGTGGCTGCAATCCTTGCGCTGATCGGCTTTGTAATGTACCGCCAGTCAGGACATACAGAATCTTATATTGAGGTTCTGCTGCTTGTAACAGTGGTTCTGCAGATTCTTGCGATGATCGTTTTGAAGGTGGCACCTGATTTTAAGTGGACAAGCCTTCTGCTTACTGCAAATGCAATTCTGACTGCAGCAGCACTTGTTAACAGTTTTTATACACAAGTTGATTTTATTGGATATGTGGTATCAGGACTTTATGAGTTTGCAACCATAAAAAAATTCATAATTTCAGCCGTACTTATGGCACTTTCCATGATTGCATATATTGTTTCCTCTTATTCTGGATTTCAGAAATGCACTTGTAAGGATGAGACAAAAGCTTGATTTATCTGCTGTAAAATATGGCACAAATTAATATTTACATGGTATAATGAAAAAGCCGGAATGCCCAAAAGGACTCCGGCTTTTTCATTATACCATGGAGGATAACTATGATTACCATTGCTATTGTGGAAGATGATAAGAAAAGTGCAAAAATTCTTCAAGACTATATATTACGCTATTCAGAAGAAAAACAGGAACCGTTAGCTGTAGAATGCTTTGAAAACGGATTAAATTTTATCAGCGATTATAAAGCCAGCTGCGACATTGCTCTTATGGATATTGAAATGCCTCATATGAATGGTCTTGACACCGCCAGAAAACTGCGGGAATTTGATAGCCAGATTCCTCTTATTTTTATTACCAATATGGCGCAATATGCCATTAACGGATATGAAGTGCAGGCTCTTGATTTTATGGTAAAGCCTATTGAATATTTCAACTTTTCGCTGAAACTGGACAAAGCGATCCGAATCTGTAAAAAGCTTCATGGTTATCAGATATATGTTCCTTCTGAACAGGGAACTGTTAAAATTGATATTGCAGATCTGATTTATATTGAAAGTGCAAAGCATTATCTTTATCTTCATACTTCGAAAGAGACCTTTCGCCTGCGAAGCACAATGGGAGATTTTATAGCACAGCTTCCGACAGGTCGCTTCTCCTGTTGCAGCAAATCCTTTTGTGTAAATCTGGAATGGATTTCCCGCTATCAGGGAAACAGCGTGTTTGTAAATGGAAAGGAATTATCGATTTCCCGTTCTTATAAAAAAACTTTTATAGATCAAATGACAATGTACATTAACCGGGGAGGAAACTGACGTGGCAATTTATGAAATATTAGCTTCATCTACAAGTGAAATACAGGGAATTACCTGTTTTATCATCCAACTTTTTATAGCGGAAGCTATGTTCTTTTTCCATCTAAAAAAAAGGAAACGCTTCTGGTTACGCCTGCTTGTAGGGGGAACTGCCTGTCTGCTTTTGGGAGTTACCCTTCCAATTATAATTGGTCAATATATAAGCGGAATTCGAACCTTTATTGTGCTTGTTTTTATGCAGCTTTACATGTGGTTTTGCTTCAGGCGTTCTTTTTTGGATATTTTATTTTGTACAATTGGAGCTTTTACTGTACAGAATCTTGGAAGCAATATTCAGGTGCTGATTTGTATCGTGACCAAAACTTCTTTCAAGATGCTTTCCACGGAAATGGTCATTGGATTTACCATTGTATATATTATTTGCTATCTCACTTGTGCAGCAAAAATAAAAAATTTTCCGAATATCAGCCAGAACAGAGTCCGTGTACTTTGGGTAGCCATTATTTCCTTATGTGTCTGCTGGCTCCTTCAAAGCTGGCTGATCAGTGAAAAGTTGGATATGGTTATGGCGTGCCGTGTTCCATTTGTATTCTGCTGTATTTTATCTCTTTTTATGCAGTTTGGGCTTCTGGAGCAGTCCCGGCTCAATGAAGAAAATCTGGCTCTTGAGCAGTTAATAAAGGAAAATGCAAAACAGTATGAGTTGTCAAAGAAAACAGTTGAAATCATTAACATGAAATGTCATGATCTTAAGCACCGGATTCTGGAATTGGAACAAGCCGGAAATGCAGATCATGGCTAGCTGGAAGAAATACGTAAAGCAGTAGATATTTATGACGGGCTTGCGAAAACAGGCTGCCAGCCATTGGATATTATTCTTTCAGAAAAGAATCTTCTTTGTGAAAAATATCAAATTAAGTTTTCATATATGATTGATGGAGAGAAGCTTACTGGTATTAAATCGGGAGATATCGCTGCCATATTTGGAAATGCTTTAGATAACGCTATTGAATGTGCAGCGGAGCTGCCAGTTGAAAAGAGAATTATCAGCCTCATCGGATATGCGAGACAGGATGTGATGGGGATTCATATTGAGAATTATTGCGAGGATGAACTGGAATTTCGTAATGGGCTTCCGGTGAGTACCAAAGGAGATGATAATTATCATGGCTTTGGCATGAAAAGTATTCAATATGTGGTGGAAAAATATGGCGGAAATCTTGTGGCGAATTTGGAAGAAAAGATTTTTAGTGTAGATATTATTTTTCCAGTTCTAGATTAGAGCCTTTTTCAAACTGGGGAGGTGCCTTTTTTTGAACGCAGATATGCATTCCCCCGCTTCAAGTGCGCGGAGCACTAAGCGGCAGGTGAGGGGGAATGCTTCTGTCAGTGGGAGCCTTCAGCTCCCACTGACAGATCGCGAAGCGACTGCGTTCATGAGCAAGTAGCGAAGCGGACCTGAAATGTCCGCTTTAATAATATACGACAGCAATAAGTTAACTGGTAGTATTCCGGCGAATCAGCACCGGAGTGATCTGTTTGTGAATTGGCTTTTCCAGTGGCTTAGGCGCTCGCTTTTTTTGCTCTTCCATCTGCTGCACCAGAAGCTCCATGGCAGTCTGTGCAATAACATCAATTTGCTGACCGACAGTTGTGATCGGAAGGATTGATTCACTGGCAATTGGAGAATTATCAAAACCTATAATTTCGTAAGTAGGTGGTAATTTACCATATTTCTGGAAAATTAAATTGAGAAACATATTGGCATAGGTATCATTCGCAAGAAAGATACCTTTTTTTTGATTCGGATACTTTTCTTCAATTCTTGTAAAGATACGTCTTATCACATTTAAAATCTCTTGATAAGAATTGCCGCTTACGCTTAGATCAATGTCATAAGGAACCTGATATTCTTTACATGTTTCCTCAAATGCACGTATACGATCATAAGCCGGGACTGTTTTTTCAACATTGACATTGATATGAATCAATATATCACATTTATCACGAATTAACAGGGAGGTAGCCTGAAGGGAACCCATATAATTGTCAGTGGTAATGCTGCTGATATATTCTGCCTCTCGCTCAATGGCAATGACAGGAATCTGATAGGAAGCCAGTTTTTGGGATGACAGTGTATGGCTTAAAACAATAAGCCCCTCAATCTGATAGGAAAGAAGCTCTTCAATATACTGTTGTTCCTCTTCGGCACCGTGTTCACTGGAAAAAACAAGAAATTTGTAATGGTAGTTACTATAGCTTGAAAGAAGCTGTGTCAGCATTTCAGAGTAGTAATGCAAGTAGAGATTTGGAACAATAATTCCGATAAACTCACTTTTACCATTTGCCAGAACTTTTGCAAGTTTATTTTTTTTATAGCCAAGGGTATCAAGGGCCTGTGAAATCTTTTCCTGATTTTCAAGCGTAAGAGAATCGGGATGATTGAAATACCGTGATATTGTAGTTTTTGAAAAATGAGTATATTCTGCAATATCTGCAAATGTCACCTGTTTTTTTGCCATAAAAATTTAATCTCCTTATAAATAAATGAGAATAATATTGGGGAATCTTTTAATTACTGGGATTATATTATTTTTTTAGTATAGCAATTATTTAAAAAAAAGGCAATGCTAAAATAACCGATTACGTAACCGGTTATTTTAGCTTGAAAAAGTGTTGACATATGAACTTGGATGTAGTAACATCGAGCTATAAAGTAACCGGTTACTTAACCGGTTCCGAGAACGAAAAGGGAAAGGAATGGAGGAGAAGTGCATGAAAAGAATGCAGAACCAAACAATGCCCGTGAAAAAGCAAACGTGGAGAGATAAGGCTACATATGTGAAGAAAAACTGGCAGTTATATCTTTTTTTCTTAATGCCAGGACTTTTACTGACAATCATTTTTAAGTATCTTCCTATGGGGGACTTCTGATTGCATTTGAGGATTACAACGTAATCAAGGGAGTGCTTGGAAGTCCATGGGTCGGACTTGAATATTTCAGGCGGTTTTTATCTTCACCGGATTTTATGAACTACCTGTTGAATACGTTAAAACTGAGTATTTATGGACTGTTGTGGGGCTTTCCGGTTCCGATCATTCTGGCATTGCTTTTAAATCGTATCCGCAGAACCGGAGTTAAGAAGAAAGTACAGCTTTTGGTCTATATGCCGAACTTTATATCTGTAATTGTACTTTGCGGTATGGTACGAATGCTGCTTTCTCCAGTCGGACCTCTGAATAAACTGTTAGGAATCAGTACAAACTGGATGACAATGCCATCTGCTTTCCGCACCATTTACATAGCAAGTGGAATCTGGCAGACAGCAGGCTGGGCCTCTATTATGTACACGGCTGCTTTATCCAATGCAAGCAAAGAACTGGAAGAAGCAGCTATTATGGATGGCGCAAATCTTCTGCAGCAGATCTGGTATGTGGAGCTTCCTGCAATCAAGAATATTATTGTAATTCAGTTTATTCTGCAGGCTGGAAATATTATGAGTATTGGATTCGAGAAAGCCTATGCATTACAGACAGATATGAACCTGCCGGCATCAGAAATTTTATCAACATATGTATACCGTATTGGTCTTTTGAACGGCGATTATGGTTATTCGACGGCTGTTGGTCTGTTTAATTCAGTAGTAAATGTAATTCTGTTAGTTTTTGTAAACTGGGTGGTAAAGAAGCTGAACGACGGAGAAGGATTATAGGAGGAAGCGAAGATGGAGAAAATAAAGAAAAAATATTCGAAGACAGACTGTCTTATCCTTGGAATTGGATTCCTGATTCTTGGACTGTTTGTACTTTCTATTGCAATTCCAATCGTGTATGTAGTGCTTGCCTCTTTTATGGATCCTACAGTTTTGAATAATCAGGGACTGAGTTTTCATATTAAGGACTGGACTTTGGATGCATATCGCAGAGTACTGGAAAATGAGATGATCTGGCGTGGATTCCTGAATTCTTTTCTGTATTCACTTGCATTTACAGCTATTTCTGTTTTTATAACATTGCTGGCAGCGTATCCATTGTCCAAGAAGGAATTTGTGGGAAGAAAACTTTTTAATCTTATTTTTCTGATCACAATGTTCTTTGGCGGTGGAATGATCCCGACTTTTATTTTAATCAATCAGCTGCATATGGTAAATACAGTCTGGGCAGTTTTAATTCCTGGAGCATTTAATGTCTGGAATATGATCCTTGCAAGAACATACTACCAGTCGATCCCGGCAGAATTAAGAGAAGCCTCTGCAATTGATGGAGCCAATGAGATCCAGCATTTCTTCAAAATCATGATGCCGGTATGTAAGCCGATCATTGCAGTACTTGCACTGTGGTCATTTGTAGGAATGTGGAACAGCTATTTTGATGCAATGATTTATCTGAATGATGCAAATCTTCAGCCTCTGCAGTTAGTACTTCGTTCCATTCTGGTACAGAATACTCCGCAGCCAGGTATGATTGCAGATATTCAGAGTACTGCTGAAATGGCAAAGGTAGCGGAACAGCTGAAATATGCAACCATTGTGGTATCAAGCTTACCGCTTTTAGTAATGTACCCATTCTTCCAGAAGTATTTTGATCAGGGAATTATGGTCGGATCAGTAAAAGGCTGATAAGAAAGGAACGATACAGATATGAAGAAAAACAGAGTAAAAGGTTTACTTGCACTTGGACTTTCTTTGACGATGATGATAAGTACGGCAGGGTGTGGAAAAGAGCAGCAGCTTAATGCGGAGATCAACCCGGACACACCAGTATCTGAGGTACAGTTTCCATTAAAGGAAACAGAGGAGCTTTCTTTTATTACAAGTGCACCGGCTACTTCCACACAGGATCCCAATGAAAGAGTGATTTTCCAGCGACTGGAAGAACAGACAAATGTTCATATTGACTGGACCTGTTTTGTATCCGATCAGTTTTCAGATAAAAAGAATCTGGCTCTGGCTCAGTTTGGAAATCTGCCGGATGGATTGTTTAATGCAGGAATGAGTGATTATGATCTGCTGCGATATGCGAAGCAGGGAATTATCATTCCACTGGAAAATCTGATTGACAAATATATGCCGAATCTTCAGGCTGTGTTTGAAAAATACCCAGAGTACAGGACTATGTGCACAGCACCGGATGGACATATCTATTCTTTCCCGTGGATTGAACAGCTTGGTGCAGGAAAAGAAGCAATTCAGGCGATTGGAGATATTCCATATATTAATAAAAAATGGCTTGACTACCTTGGACTTGAGATTCCTACAACAACAGACGAACTGGAACAGGTACTGATTCAGTTCCGCGATCATGCAGAAGAACTGGAGAAAGAATTTTCCATTGAAGGTGATGTAATTCCAATGTCCTTTATTATCAATAACGGAGATCAGGATCCGGCGATTTTAATAAATGGATTTGGAGAGGGTTACGGAGACACAGGAGATCATTTCGCGGTAACAGATGAAGGAAAAGTAATTTATACAACTGTTCAGGAAGGCTACAAGGAAGGAATTGAATGGCTTCATAAACTGGTGACAGAAGATCTTGTAGATCCGGAAGCCTTTACACAGGAGTGGTCTACTTATGTTGCAAAAGGAAAGAATCACCGTTACGGACTCTGCTTCACATGGGATATTGCGAATATAGATAACAATACAGATTATGTGATGCTTCCGGCACTGACCGGGCCGGATGGCATGAGAAATATTACCAGACAGAACAACAGTGAAACCAGTGGATTTGACCGTGGAAGATGTGTTCTTACATCCAGCTGTCGTAATACAGCACTTGCTGCTGCATGGATTGATCAGATGTATGCACCCCTCCAGTCTCCGCAGAATAACTGGGGTACTTATGGCGAAGAGGATTCCTTTAACATTTTTGAACTGTCTACAAACAAAGACGGCGGCGAAATGTTAAAACATATGGATCTGGGAGAGCAGTCTCCAGTGGAAGTGCGTGAGGCGCAATCTGTAAATGGCCCTCTGGCCGTGCTGAATGAATATTATGATGTATATGTGACACAGCCGGAAGATGCAAAATGGCGTCTGGATAATATGCATGAGACCTATGTACAGGATATGAATAGCAAATATGTTTATCCAAATGTATTTATGAGTATTGATGATACAAACAAAGTATCACAGTATGATACCGATATTAAAAAATATGCAGAACAGAAGAAAGCTGACTGGATCCTGAATGGAGGAATAGAGGAAGAATGGGATTCCTACCTGGAAAAAATGGAGAAATACGGACTTTCAGATTATCTTTCAATCAAACAGAAATATTTTGATCAGTATCAGGAATCCTTAAGCGCGGAAAAGTAACAAAAGATGTAAGAACTGAACAACGACTTTGACAGGAGATTTTTCATGAGCGAAATGTTAGAAAAGGCAAGAAAATATGAATTTACACAGGGACAGCAGATTAAAGCGGAAGACAGACCGGCTTTTCATATAACTCCTTATGTTGGATGGATGAATGATCCCAATGGATTTTCCTGCTATAAGGGAGAATACCATTTGTTTTATCAGTACAATCCATATAACACACATTGGGACAGCATGCACTGGGGGCATGTGGTAAGTAAGGATCTGCTGCATTGGGACTATCTCCCGGCAGCATTGGCACCAGACCAGGATTACGATAAAGTGGGCTGCTTTTCCGGAAGTGCCATAGAGCTGGAGGACGGCAGACAGCTGCTTATGTATACAGCTGTGGACCGGGAAATACTGGAGGACGGAACCGCAAGGGATGTTCAGACACAGGCGGTGGCTGTGGGAGATGGAAAAGATTACGTGAAGTATGACAAAAATCCGGTCCTGACCTTTAAAAATCTGCCGGAAGGTGCAAGCAGAGTAGATTTCCGTGACCCAAAAATCTGGAAAGAAAAAGATGGAAACTTTTATTGTGTCATAGGCAGCCGTCCGGCAGATGGAAGTGGACAGATTCTTCTTTACAGAAGTAAAAATGGTTTTGAATGGGAATTTGTAAGTACTTTGGCAGAGAATAAAAACCGCTATGGAAAGATGTGGGAATGTCCGGATTTCTTTGAACTGGACGGCAAATATGTGCTTCTGACAAGCCCACAGGACATGATTCCGGAAGGAATGGAATATCATAATGGAAATGGAACATTATGTATCATAGGAGATCTGGATTCTGAGACACATACTTTGAAGGAACAGTCTTATCAGAGTGTGGATTATGGAATTGACTGTTATGCAATGCAGACATTGCTTGCTCCAGATGGAAGAAGAATTATGATTGCCTGGATGCAGAACTGGGATACTCTTGCTTATCGCAGAAATGAATCTAAATGGTTTGCACAAATGAGCCTTCCGAGAGAAGTGTCTGTGAAAAACGGAAGATTGTATCAGGTTCCGGTCAGAGAACTGGATTCCATGCGTGCAAATAAAGTCGAGTACAGGGATGTTGTGATTAAAGACACCAGAATTACACTTGACCAGATTGAAGGACGTACCGTAGATCTGGAGCTTGTAATACAACCGGTAGATAAAGATAAGCTTTATAAAAAATTCGAACTCTGTTTTGCAGAGAATGAAAAATATCATTCCACTTTACGATTCCGTCCAGATGAATCAGTTTTGAAAATCGACAGAAGCTTCTCCGGAAGCGAACGTGCAGTGGTTCATCAGAGAGAATGTCTGGTAAATGGTGACTGTAATGAATTGAAATTACGAGTAATTCTGGACAGATTCAGCGCGGAAATATTTATCAATGACGGAGAACAGGTTATGTCTGCTGTGATTCTTACAGAACAGAATGCAAAGGGAATTTCTTTCTTTGTTGACGGTGCGGCTAAGATCGATGTAGTGAAATATGATTTGGTATGAAAGTTCCAGAAGCTTGTCATGAATGAGTAAGGTAAAAATACAAGAATTGGGAGCAACGTATGAAGAAATATGATGTAACGGCACTGGGAGAATTATTGATTGATTTTACTGAAAACGGAAAAAGCAATCAGGGAAATCCACTGTTTGAAGCAAATCCCGGAGGAGCACCTTGTAATGTGCTTGCAATGTTAGCAAAGTTAGGGCATAACACGGCATTTATCGGAAAGGTAGGAAATGATTTCTTCGGAGAACAGTTGAGGGCTGCAATAAAAGAAGTTGGAATTGATGACACTGGATTATGTACAGACGAAAAGATACATACAACCCTTGCTATGGTACATACATATCCCGATGGAGACAGGGATTTCTCTTTTTACCGTAATCCGGGTGCAGACATGATGCTGAATAAAGCTGAAATTTGTGAAGATATTCTCAAAAATACGAAAATTTTTCATTTTGGTACATTGTCTATGACACATGAAGGGGTGCGGGAGGCAACGAAAGAAGCAATTCATATTGCAGAAGAAGCTGGCGCTATTATTTCATTTGATCCCAACTTACGTCCACCGCTCTGGGAGTCTATGGAAGAGGCGAGAAAGCAGGTATTATATGGTCTTGGTCATTGTCAGATACTGAAAATTTCAGATAATGAAATTCAGTGGCTGACAGGAGAAGAAGATTATAGTGATGGCGTAAACTGGATTAGAGAACGTTATCAGATTCCGCTGATTCTTGTGTCTATGGGAAGAGAAGGAAGTCGTGCTTATTATAATGAAATGATGGTGGAAGTAAAGCCGTTTTTACAGGATAATACCATCGAGACAACCGGAGCAGGAGATACATTCTGCGGCTGTGTATTGCACTATGTCTGTGAACATGGAATTAATGGACTAAAAGAGGAAAATCTGGCTGAAATGTTAACGTTTGCCAATGCAGCTGCCTCAATTATCACAACAAGAAAAGGCGCACTGAGAGTAATGCCGGAAGAAAAAGAAATAAAGCTATTAATATAAAATATTCAAAAGAATAGGAATACAACAAAGGGACTTCTTCGGAGGTCCCTTTTAAAATGGGAAAATGTTAATAAAACTTTTTCTTGCTAAATTGTAAAAGTTTGCTAGAATAGTTGTAACAAACACAGTCAGAAAGAACGTTCACAAACGAGGTGACCGCTATGATTACACTGAATGATTATTTATATTCCGGAGATACGGTTTTAAAAATTTTACAGAAATATACAGAGGATCTGCGTAAGGAAGCGAAGAAGAACCATAACGAAGTCGATTTGGTGCACAGCAACTTTCTGCTCCAGATCACGGAACTTCTGGAGCATAATGATTTCCTTACGGCCCAGTCCCAGAAGATCCGGGAATTTTACAAATATATGGCCCATGAATATCCATTTCTTGCTTTTACATTTAAAGGCAGGATTAAGTCATTGATCCGGGCAGAAGAGAAATTTAATGGATATGTAGTGGAATATATTTACGATTATTACCGGGAAAATGGTACCTATCCGTCGGTTGCAGAGCTGAAAAATAAGCTGAGCTGCTTTCGTGATTTTATTGCTTACCGGATTGTGGTCTGTATGCCAAGATGTCACTTGAAGCCAGGGGAAGAACAGGAGCAGGCGTCTATCCGCTATCTTTATGAGATCGCAAATGTGCTGCCAGGATTTCTGGAAGAGAGAGGCTTTACAGCAGAATCGGCTCAGGGAGTGAAATTGAGTACTTCTGATCAACTAAATGATGATGTAAAGCCTTATTACAGAGATTATATTTGTGGTACCAGTGAATATGGGTATCAGTCTTTACATATTACATTTTATGATAACAGCTCCAGATCCTACATGGAGGTACAGCTCCGCACCCAGAAAATGGATGATACTGCGGAAATCGGACCGGCCAATCATCTGGGCTATGAGAAACGCCAGCAGGACGAGCGAGCCAGAAGAGATGTGATCCCGGAAGGGGAATGTGTTTACTTTGATGAGGCTTATGAGCGGGGGATGAAGCTACTTTCCCTGGAATTAGCAGATCTTGACGTGAATATGTTTTCTGCGGTAAATAACAGTCTGATCAACGATGGCTGTGGATTGTTCCGAGGCAGATTGATTCTGCCTTATGAGCATTTGTCCAGATTTCAGAATGATGTGATTGATTGAGAAAAAAGTAAGTGGAGCAATAAAGATGTTAAAGAAAAAGATGTTAATTGCTTTAGGGGTGGCAGCAGTATTGAGTGTGAGCTGTGTAAGTGTGACTGTCTGGGCTGAGGAAAACGCAGAAGAGCAGACAGAGGAAGCAGAGGACAGTTCTAATTCTGAAGGCGAGGAAGATGCTGATTTAGAAGAGTCTGACAATCCGGAGATTGAAGAGGGATACACTACAGAACTAGAAGGCTGCACAAAGGTGGTTTCCTGGTGCAAAAATGAAGACAATAATATTTACGGACAGTTCTATTATCCGGAAGATTTTGACGAAACAAAGACTTATCCAGTAATCATTATGAGCCACGGAATCGGTTCTACTTCCCAGATGGTAGAGCGTGCAAAATGGCCGGAAAAGGCGGCTCAGGATGGATATGTGGTTTATACATTTGACTTCTGCGGCGGTTCCCTTAACGGAAACAGTGACGTAGATTTCATGGATATGACAGTGATGACTGAGAAAGAAGATTTAAGTGCTGTTATGGACTTTGTGAAAACAAAGGATTATGTGGATCAGGATCATCTTTTCCTTCTGGGACAGAGCCAGGGAGGACTTGTAAGTGCTCTGACTGCTGCAGACAGAAAAGATGATGTGGCTGCTATGATCCTGATTTATCCGGCGTTTTGTATTGCGGATAATGCCCGGGAAATGTATGATTCCGCATATGATATTCCGGAAGACAGAGCTGAGATGCCGGTAGGAACTGTGGGTTCTGAGTATGTGAAAACAGTTTATGATCTGGATGTTTATGGCACTATCAGCGCATATGACGGAGACGTGATGATCATTCACGGAATCAATGACAGCCTGGTGCCATACAGCTATTCTGAAAAGGCAATTGAGGAAGCGTATACAGGGGAAGGTTCTGTTCTGATTCCCATTTATGGAAAAAAATCTACCCATGGTTTCGAGATGAACTTTGAAGAGGGAAGAGACTATGCGGAGACAGTTGGATTGGAATTTTTGGATGTGCATTTGAAAGAGGAAGAATAAAGGTTTAGGAAACCAAAAAGTGAAAAAAACATGTAGGGCGTATTTATAGATCGTTATGAATTAAAGGCATTGCAAGGATATTATACCGCGTACTAAAAGTTAGATTTTAATGTCTGACTTTTGGGCGGCATGTTCTACAATGCCTTTTTTTATTTAAGTATATATTTTATAAAAATAATATTGTATAAAATAAATACAAATGGTATAATATTAACGAGGAATGATTCTTAAAAAAATATAAACTCCTTGCAGTACATTATATTTTATGTTACGCTGAATTCACATCTCAGGAACTCTATGTACTATTCGTAGGCGGTTCAGCTCATGAACAGCAGTCTATTCATTGCCATTCGGTGAAGTATTCCTGTGAAATAAGCGTAATAAAGAAGGTGGTGAAACTTGGGTGTAAAAGACCAGGGACTACAGGAGTATCTGAAAGATAACGAACGCTTTGCAGATTTTGTGAATGGTACCTTATTTGCAGGAAAGCAGATTGTGGATCCATGTTATCTTAAGGAAGTACAAAGGAAGAAGAGAGTATCATATAAACAGTCGATTATGGCAAAAAATATACAAAAGAAAAACAATTCTGAAAAATACGGCGAAGAGGAAATTGCCAGGGAAAAAGGTGTTTTTGAAGAGGGAGAATTCGGGGATGACAGCGCGAAGCTCATGTATCTGGAAAGAGAGCGCGATTTCCTTCGTCTCCACGATAAGCCAGGCTGTAGATTTTTGTTGGCATGTGAAGTTGAATCTGGGGCAAATTATGAGATGCCTGTGAGATGTTTTACATATGACAGCATAGAATATACAGATCAGCTAAAAGAGTGGAAAAGAAAATCCCAGCAAATGTTTTGGGGAAGAGGAAAACGTGGGAAAAAACGGCGCCGAATCCGTCGTCCATTGCTTCCGGTATTTCATCAGGTATTATACCTGGGAGAGAAAAGGTGGAAGAGTAAGTTAAAATTACAGGAAATGATGGACATCCCGGAAAATGTGATGAGTTTTTCAGACAGGCTTCCTGATTATGATATTTGTATGATAGATATTCATGAACAGAATCCTGAGTTGTTTCACACGGAATGGAAAGATATTTTCCAGCTTATGAAGCACAGCCGTAAAAAAGACGAATTGAGAAAATACGTAGAAGAGAGTAACGAAGAAATACGAAAGCTAAGTCAAGAAACCAGATGGCTTTTGGCGATATTACTGGAGCAATATGAATTTGTTGATGAAGAGGTTGTGGAGGTGAAGGATATGTGTAAGGCATGGGATGGCGCAATGCAAATGTATGCAGATGAAGCGAGAGCAGCAACGCGGAAAGAAATGAAGAAAGAGATGAAAAAAGAAATGAGAAGACAGGCCAGAGAAAAAGATCGCAGGACCGTTTTTAACATGTTTTCTCGGGGGTATTCACAGAAAGAAATTGCGGCAATTTCCGAGCTGCCGCTTAAAAAAGTACAGAAAATGTGTGAAGGGTTTATCGAGAATACAACAATGGCAGTACATACTTCTTGATTTGGATTAGAAATTACAGAATAGTAGCTGAGAAAGTTTAACGAGAAAAGGCATTGCAAGGAATTATATGGCGTCTGTAAACGATTTGATTTTGGAGTCAAACGTTAGGGAGAGGCTATATCCTGCAATGCCTTTTAAAATCCTTCAAATTTATATGAAAACTGCTAACAGGTACGCTTATGCATCTTGTTTCTCCGGAAACATTTTCCCGAAGAGAAAACGGATCAGCGGTCCACAGTACATAAGCTGCCAGAAGAAGGCTACCGGGAAGTTCATGAAAGTGGTCTGGAGCCATACGGCAACGAACTGGGAACCCGCATTTTTAAACAAGATTGTGGCAATTAAGCTCATGATCGGGCACATAATGCAGATGATCATAACAGAAATTGCAACTGTGATGGCGAAAGGTCTGTCTTTAGGTGTGACAATACGAAAAGCAAGCTTATGGGCAAGGTTATCAACAATAAAGAACTCCAGTACAAATGCAACCGGCCACATAATCTTCATTTCGCCGAAAGCCATGAGAAATACCTGGTTGCTCATTCCACCGATGTTCAGGGAAATGTTGTAGCAGATCATGGCGTAGACCATAAGGAAAGCCATCATCAGAGTGAAAATAACATTTTGAAACTTAGTTTTTGGCATAAAATTGTTCTCCTTTTTCTAAAAATGGGTACAAAAAAGACACATGTGTTGTTCGTTATCAAGTGTACACTTGTGTCGTTTCCAATTTTATACCAGAGCTAATTTGTTATTGAATTGTTTACCGAATGATTATTATACCAGATAAATGGGAAAATGCAATAAAAAAATCGATATATAAGATGGACTAAGAAATGATAATGGGGATTTTTTATAAGTCAGAATGCAGTTTTACTTAAGTTCCTTGGTTATATTAAACTAGTGGTTTATTGCAGAATATATAGTTCTTCTGGTAATATAAAACATGTAAGAAATCATATCGGTCATTATCCCGTTAAGGAGGCGGAGCGGACTGTAAATCCGCTGTTATCATAACACGAGTGGGTTCGATTCCCTCATGGCCGAGTATACTCCTGTAGCTCAGCTGGATAGAGCACGCGTCTACGAAGCGCGGTGTCGAGAGTTCGAATCTCCCTAGGAGTGCTTCCAATGGCAGATGTCTTGGAATAAAGTGAATCAGGTAAGGAAATGGTGCAAAGGAAGAAAGCTGTCTGTGACTAGACGGCTTTTTTTCATTGAGATTCAACTTCTGGATTTTGAAGATGTGCTATTTGCGATGGATTTCTTACACTTTACGTAAAAAACAGGTACAGAAATTGCAGGGTGTTATAATAAATCCATATTATGAATTATGTAAAATAATCGATGGAGGATGAAGGTATGAAAACAAAGCAGGCTGTAAATCCGTATCTGCCAAGCTGGGAATATGTGCCGGATGCGGAGCCGCATATTGTAGATGGACGCGTATACATATATGGTTCTCATGATCTTTTTAACGGCTTGAATTTCTGTCTGGGGGACTATGTATGCTGGTCGGCACCGGTGGATGATCTTGGAAACTGGCGTTATGAGGGAATTATTTTCAAAAGAGAACAGGATCCGGCAGCGCCGAAAATCCGTCTTACAAATGGTCTGGCAGCACCGGATATGATTCAGGGACCGGACGGAAGATTTTATCTTTACTATTTTATGGGTGGCACCAAGATGATCTCTGTGGCTGTCTGTGACAAGCCGGCAGGCAAATATGAATTTTATGGTTATGTAAAATATGCAGACGGTATTCCTATTGGAAAGAAAGAGGAGCCGCTGCAGTTTGACCCGGGCGTTTTTATGGATGACGATGGAAAACTGTATCTTTACACAGGCTTTGCCCTTCAGGGAAATCCTCTTCTGCTTGATGGCTCCAAGCCGACTGAGCACGGTGCAATGTGCTTCGAGCTGGACCCCGCAGATATGCTTACTGTAAAAATGGGACCGAAATACATTGGAATTGCCAGTGAGAAAGAAGCACCAGGAAGTTCTTATGAGGGACATCCCTTCCTGGAAGCAAGCTCCATGCGTAAATTCAATGGAACCTATTACTTCATCTACAGCTCCCTGAACAGCCATGAGCTTTGCTATGCAACAAGCGATAACCCTACAGAGGGCTTTGAGTTTGGCGGTGTTCTGGTCAGCAACGGGGACATCGGCCTTCCTGGAATCACAGATGTAAAAAATGCAAGAAACTGTACCGGAAACACTCACGGAAGCCTGATCGAGATTAATGGAAGCTATTATGTTTTCTATCACAGACACAGTAACCGTAAGCAGTCTTCCCGTCAGGCCTGTGCAGAGCGCATCCGCTTTGAGAATGGCAAATTCTATCAGGCAGAGATGACCTCCTGTGGCCTGAATGACGGACCGCTTAAGGGAAAAGGAAACTATCCTTCCTATATTTCCTGTAACGTATATGGCAAAAAGGGAACCCGTTTCTTAAGTATGATCAAACATCCAAAGTCCGGACATCCATATCTGACTCAGGATGGAAAGGATCGTGAACAGGGGTCAGATCAGTATATTGCCAATATGTGTGACGGAGCAGTTGCAGGCTTCAAATATTTTGACCTGCGTGAGACCTCTAAGGTTCGTATTAATATTAAGGGAAAAGCAACTGGAGTTGTTTATTTATCCACAGAGGAAGGCGGCAAGCCAGTGGCAAAGATTCAGGTGAAACCTTGCAAGGAACAGCACGGTTTTGCAGCTGATGTAAACGGACTCGGTGAGAAAGAGGCACTGTACTTCAGTTACAAGGGAACTGGCGCATTTAATTTTATGTCTTTTGATCTGAAGTAAGATTCCATTAAATGTGCAGGAAATATTCTGCCCGCAAATGGCAGACAGAGCTTAAATAAAGGGAAAAAGAGTTTATATTAAGAGTCAAATAAACCCAGGAGGCGAAATATTTGAACATTACTAATTTTGCAAGAAAACTTGCAGAAAAGCCGGTTTTTAAAACAAGAATCAAATCCGATCAGGTGAAGCTTCCGGAGATTGCCATTGGATATTTTCTGGCGCCCTTTTGCGCCATGTTTGCCAATGCCATTTTCGGTGCCTATCTGAACCGTTATTATGTAGATGTACTTGGCTGGACGAAATTCGGAGCATTTGCCACACTTCTGCCAATTGTATCTGTGATTTTCGTAGTTCTCGGAAATCTGATGATCGGGCAGTGGATCGACAACACCAGAAGTACCCAGGGAAAAGCAAGACCTTATATGATCATTGCGGCCCCCATGCTGATCATAGCCATTATTCTTATGTTTATGACACCAGCTAAGGGCAATAATGCGGTGCAGATGATCTGGATCGCAGTGTCCTATAACCTGTACTATGCACTTGCATATCCATGTTTTTACTGTGCACACAGCTCCATGGTCTCTCTTTCTACCAGAAATTCTGAGAGCCGCGGACTTCTTGCAACACTGTCAAATGCAGCAATGGTTGCTTCTGCCGGAGTTGGAGCCAGCATTGTAGTGCCGATCCTTCTTCAGAGCTTTCTGTTTGTGACAAAGGAAGGCGGAATTGATGTGGATGCAAGCTATTCACACTGGAGGATTATTTCCATAGTTCTTTGTCTGGTAAGTGCATTTGGCTGTATGCTGGAATATTATTTTACCAGAGAGCGTATTACAGAGGAAACCATCAATCTGAATGTAAAGGAAGAGAAGATGCCGCTGAAAAAACAGCTGGAAGGCTGTATCCACAACAAATACTGGTGGATCATCATTCTCTATTTCCTGATTTTCCAGTTTGGCCAGCTGATCAAAAACAGTTCCATGAGCTTCTATGTAAGATGGATGTTTGACAGTGTAATTAATTCTGCAAATCCGGAGCAGACTTCCGGTGCATTAATGTCAACACTTGGTTTGGTTGGTGGAATTCCTACTGCCGTTGGTATGGTAGTGGCATGGCCAATTGCCCGTAAGCTGGGCAAAAAGAGAGCTGTTGTTACAGGACTTTGCTTCTCCGTTGTAGGCGGCCTTGTCTGTTTCCTGAATGTACACAGCTTCGGAATGGTTGCTGCAAGTATGGTACTGAAAGGAATCGGAAGTATTCCGGCAATGTATGTGACGATGGCGCTTCTTTCTGATGTGCTGGATCACCTGGAAGCGAAAAATGGTTTCCGAAGCGATGGATTTACAATGTCTGTTTATAGCTCCATTATGGTAGGTCTTAGCGGACTCTGTATCGGTGTGCTGAACAGTCTTCTTACCTTTGCAGGCTACAGCAATACCGGCATTGCCTGCAATCCGCAGACTCTGGAAATCGTTGAAAATGTGGCAAACTATACAGGGCAGATCGTTTACCGTCAGATGGGCGGCGTGGAGCAGGTACTTGCATTCGCATTCCTGGCGGCAGATGTGATCACATATGCAGTTGTTATCATTCTTATGAGCCGTCTGGATGTAGAAAAACACATTGAAGAGGACCAGAAAAAGATCAAAGAAAATCAGAAGAAAGCAGCTAATATCTAATTGTTTCAGAACCTGTTTCCTGTTATACTATTCTTAGTTAACACAAGTGATTCCGGCTCCCTGGTGCAGTGTCACTGTGCCAGGGAGCCGTTTTAGCCGAATAAGCTGCGAAGAAGCTATTCGATTATGAGAAGGCAGCAAAGCGGATTGGAGTATCCGTTTGATTGAATAGGATAGGTGAGAAATAATTATGATAAGAATTGCAATTGTAGAGGATGACAGGCATGACCGGGAGGCGTTGAAGAAATGCCTGAATCGTTATGAAAAAGAGAACCAGATGAAATTTTCCGTAACAGAATTTCAGGACGGAGAGGATATTGTGACCGATTACACTGCCAGCTATGACCTTATTATTCTGGATATTGAGATGGCTTTTCTCAATGGAATGAAAGCAGCAGAAAAAATCCGCGAGCTTGATACAAATGTAATTATTATTTTTATTACAAATATGCCTCAGTATGCCATTCAGGGATATAAGGTAAATGCGCTGGATTATATTTTGAAGCCAATTTCCTATTTTTCATTTTCAGAGAGTATGGTAAGGGCTCTGGCAAAGGTGAAGACACCGGAGAAGGAGTACATTACCATTGTTCTGAAGGGAGGTAAAAAGAAGCTGGATGTGGCGCGGATTTGTTACGTGGAGGTTCAGGACCATGTGCTGATCTACCACACTCTGGATGGGGATTTTGAGACAAAGGGCACTATGAGGGATACAGATAATCAGTTTGATCCGAAGAAATATTTTCGGTGTAACCGCTGTTATCTGGTAAATCTGGAATTTGTAGAGACTTATCAGGGCAGTGATATTATGGTAAACGGCGACACGATCCAGGTGAGCAGAAGCAGGCGGAAGCCCTTCCTGGATGCCCTGAATGAATATATGAATGAGGTGGAAAAATGAGAGGCACAGTAGTCAACACTCCCGGATATTATTATGCCATTTCCTACTGGCTTTCTGCACTGGTAATGATTCTTGTGCATGGATGCGGGAAAAAAGATGTGTGGAAATATGTGTATGGGGTGTTGAGCTTTATCAGTATTTTTACCGTTATGTTTTTTACAGATGGAATAAAGCAGATGTTTTTCATGCCTCTTATGGTTTGTGTGTTTTTGCTGATGCTTTTGTACATCAGGATGGCAGGAGAGCTTCCATGGCGTGAAACCGGATTTTTCTGTGCGAAGGCATTTATCAACGCAGAATTTGCAGCCTCTTTGTGCTGGCAGATTCATTATTTTTATACAGGTGATTTCAGCGGTCAGGAGAAGGGGACACCAGAGCAGATGCTATGGAGAGTGCTGCATATGGTAGTTATTTATGCAGTACTATACATTCTGATTTATTTGATCGAACGTTATCTGAAAAAGGATATTGAAGAATTGCAGATCACCCGCAGAGAATTACTGGTTGTATATTTTGTGCTGATTATGGTGTATTGTATCAGCAATGTAAGCTATGTGGATGTAAAAAGTATTTTCAGTGCAGGAACAGCTATGGATGTGTTTATTATCCGCACACTGGCGGATCTTAGCGGTATGGCGGTGCTTTATGCTTATCACATTCAGGTAAAAGAGATCCAGATGCGTTTTGAGAAGGATACGCTTCGGAATATTATGGATATGCAGTACAAAAATTACAAGCTTTCCAAGGAGAGTATCGACATTGTAAATCAGAAATACCATGATCTGAAGCATCAGATCAATCTTTTAAAAAGCGGCGCAGATTCTGAAAAAGCAGGGGAATACCTGGAACAGATGGAGCGTGAGATCAAGATTTATGAGACACAGAATAAAACGGGAAATAAGGTCCTTGATACCATTCTTACCAGTAAAAGCATGCATTGTCAGAGACATGGTATTGAGCTGAAATTTATGGGTGAGGGGCAGCTTCTGAATTTTATGGAGGATATGGATATCAGTGCTCTTTTCGGAAATATGCTGGATAACGCTATTGAAAGTGTGGTGAAGATCAAAGACCGTCAGAAACGTTTGATTTCCCTGCACGTGATTCAGGATAAACAGTTTATCCGTATTCGCACAGAGAATTACTGTGAGGAGAATGTTCAGTTCCAGGATGGAATCCCGATCACCACCAAGAAAGATAAACGGTTCCATGGATATGGAATGAAGAGTATGAAAAAAATTGTAGAGAAGTATGGCGGTTCAGTTATGGCGGGCAAGGCGAATAACTGGTTTGAGCTGAAGATACTGATTCCGATGAAACATTAGACGATTTTTAGGAGGAAAGATAATGCCATCATATAGTATAATTGAGAACTTCGAAGTACATAAAAATAACCGTTTTCTGGAAATTGCAGAATCCTTAAAGCCAGAGCTCCGGCATAAAGAAATCAAGGCTGCAAAGGAAATTATGGTGGGAAAAGACCGCCAGATGAGAACAGTTATTACAGAAGAGTACCCGATTGAAAATCTGTATGCAAAATCTTTAAAAAGAGATGATACAGTATTTGTGGATTTCGGGGATCATGCGGTAGGTTATGTGACTCTGGAGCTTAGTAAAACTGGAAGCCATCAGGATGCACCGGTTTATTTTTACCTGAAATTCGGTGAGCGTCTGGAGGAAATGACGGACAAAACTGCCGATTATGACGGCTGGCTCAGCCGTGGCTGGATTCAGGAGGAGTATATTCATGTGGATGTACTTCCGGCGAAGGTGAAGCTGCCAAGAAGATATTCTTTTCGTTATATGGAGCTTCGTGTAATTGATACTTCTGCCAAGTTCCAGCTGAAAATCAATGGTATTTCCTGTGATACGGTTTCTGCTGTAGACATGGAGTCTGTAAAGCCGGTGGATTTCGGAGATCCGCTTCTGAATCAGATTGATCTGGTAAGCCGAAAAACCCTGAAAGAATGCATGCAGGATGTTTTTGAGGATGGACCGAAGCGTGACCGCAGAATGTGGCTGGGAGATCTGAGACTTCAGGCGAGAGCCAATTATTACACCTTTAAGAATTATGATCTTGCCAAACGCTGTATGTATATTTTTGCAGGACTGCTTTTTAATGAGGGAAAACTAAGCGCCTGTGTATTCACAGAACCGGAGATGGAGCCAGATGATACTTACCTTCTGGACTATGCATTGTTTTTCTCATCTGTGCTTCTGGATTATTATGAGGCAACCGATGATCTGGAAACCTTAAGGGATCTCTATGATGTGGCAATTGATCAGATCCGCATTGCCATGACACAGTTAAATGAGAAAAATGTTGTGGAGGATTTAGGTGATGCATTCTGGTGCTTCCTGGACTGGGGAGATGGTCTGAATAAGCAGGCCGGAGCTACAGCAGTTCTTATTTACTGTATCCGTTACGGAATCCGCCTTGCAAAGATTCTGGATAAACAGGAGGATATCAGCTGGCTGGAAGAGAAGCAGGCCATGCTGAAAGAGGCAGCGGTGAAAGAGTTCTGGGATGAAGAGCTTGGAATGTTCGTAAGCGGTCCGGACCGTCAGGCTTCCTGGGCAACCCAGATCTGGATGATTCTGGCCCGTGTCTTTGACAAAGAGACAAACTGTAAATTGATCCATCATGTAATGGAAGTGAATCCGAGAATCCGCATGGTAACTCCATATATGTATCATCACTATATTGATGCGCTTATCCGCTGTGATGAGAAAGAGCTTGCACTGGAAGAGATGAAACGCTATTGGGGCGAAATGATCCACGACGGTGCGGATACCTTCTGGGAACTTTATAATCCTTATAACAGGGAAGAATCTCCATATGGTTCCAGTATGGTTAACAGCTACTGTCATGCATGGAGCTGTACGCCGACGTATTTCCTTAGGAAATTTTATATGGATAATGAGAAATAAGATTGAGAATGAGGATCTTGCAGAAATGCAGGATCCTTTTTGAAATGAGAGAAAGATTCCTGATAAAATACAACACATAGGAAATAATGACTGGCATTACAATATGGGGAAAGGAGCATTTAAATAGCCCTGCCATCATAATGGCAGGGCTAAAATAATCATTTCTTTTTATTCTTTTTGGATTTCTTAGTCTCATTCTGGGCTGCCTGAGCTTCTTCCGCAGATTTCTTAAAGCGTGCGAAAAATCCTTTTTTCTTCTTAACCGGAGCGTCCAGGTTACCGCGGATACCTTTTACACCTACTATGTAAAGTCCACTTACTTCAGCTTTGATCTCTTTCTTCACAGGGATAAGGTCGAATACCTTCTCATCTGCGATAAGAATGGAAATCTTCGGTCCAACTTTAGCCTTAACGATCGGCATCTTGGAGCGGCGGAGAAGCTTCGGTGTCTGGTCGATGACCATCTGTGGGAGACCTGATTCCTTAAGTGGCATTCTCTTCTTATCAATAACGAGCATGGAAACGGTCTGTTTACTTGCCTCGATCTGTGCCTGCTGTTCTTCCTGCTTCTTCTGGGTCTTCTTACCAAAGAAATATAAACCAACCAGTAATCCGATGAGGATTACGAGAATCACCAGAAGGACGATTGTTACTGGATGCATACTTATCCTCCTACTATATTATAAAGTTTCTTAATAACTATTCAGCCTGCACGGTTCCGCAAAGCGTGTGACCGTGAAGGTTACTGTTCGTTCCGTTACCAGTGAACAGTAACCTGTGAAGAAACTGAACAGTTACATTCTTGTTTCACATAAACTACATTTTAACATCATTTTTTGGAAAAGGCAATTGTTTTGTTATCTCCTTTAAAAAGCTTATAAGCTGTGAAAGCATATAAAACCGGTACCGCAAATGCTGCAAGATTCATAAGAACCAGTATAATACTTCCCTTAATATGAAAGAAGTGGGCAATCTGGGGAATAAAGGCCAAAATTCCAAAGATAACGGTGCTCATTCTTCCTTTTTCTGCATTCATCACGCCTATAATTCCAATTGCAATCTGAAGAAGTGTAAATGCATAAGTAAGTGCAAAAGCCTCTGTAGTATCACCATGGCTTACATGTCTGCCCACAATATTAGTGGTTCCGATCCAGAAGCGGGCTGCGATCAAAGAAGCAGAACCCAGGGCTATTTCAAATAGTGCGCTGATGCGCATAATATCTGATCTGTTCATATTTTTCTCTCCTCTGAGTGACGGATAATTTCCGTTATTTCTATTAAATTAGATTTTATCATGTATCTTTTATTTTAACAATAAATGGCAACGGAAAGCAAGGATAATTACAGTGAAAAGGTGGTAATTATTTAAAATATCATGTATAATAGAAATCTACTGGTTACAGAATGGATAGACCTGTCTGATATGGTTATACTATAAGTGCCTGCGGTAACTGGTACTATTTTTACGAGGCATTTGAAGGGGGAGCTAAATAAGGAGTTATACATTATGAAGAAATCAGATACAGAACAGGAACAGCCTGGTCTGGAAGAGAATAAAGTTCCCGACAGCCAGTCCAAGCGGGAGCTTGACAGAGAACTACAGGAACTGGCAGAGAATGAGCGCCAGGAAGAGATATATTACGAAGAACGACGGCGCGAGCGACATGAGCGCAATCTGAAGAGAAAGAAGAGGCAGATACGGAATCGTAATCTGGCTCTTATTATTACTGCTCTGGCAGTGTTGGGCGGTGTTGGATACTTTTATAGAGAGCAGACGGGGTTAAAAGACGGCATGGAAACGCTGGTAGCCAAGGTAAGGGATTTGGTTCCTGATAAGAATTCCGGTAAAGAGAGCAAGGCAGCAGAAGAACTGGCAAAGGCTGACCAAAGCACCGAAAACCCCGAAAGTACCGAACCCCCCGAAAGCACCGAAAAACCAGATATTAATACAGAGGAAGCTGCTGACAGCTCAGACAGTACAGATATACAACCGGAATCTGGTGAAGGTACGGCAGATGACAGTGATGAGACAACTGGAAATACAGATGACAATTCAGAGGATATTGCACAGGATGAATCCGGGAATATGTCTGATGAAGAGAAAACAGAAGATAATTCTTCAGACTCTGTAAATCAGCCAGAGCAGGAAGCAGAGCAGGAAGCAGCCCAGGCGGCGGCCATAGATTTAAATGGGGTTATGCCACAAGCAGCAGCAGCCGGTGCAGGTATCATCAGGAGGCAGATCCGTCACGAGAAGAAAGTACTGACCACAGCCAAGGAGAAAGCTGCCCAGTATGATTATGACGGTGCAATCAGCCTTTTGCAGAAGGACAATGCATATGTAAGAAATGTCCATTTTCAGAATGCTGCAGAGAAATTCCAGAAGAAAAAGGATAAATGTGTAGCCTGGTCTCCGGAACAGGTAACTCACATTTTTTACCATTCCCTGATCGTGGATACTTCCAAGGCCTTTGATGGAGATTACAAGACGGATGGTTATAATCAGGTTATGACCACTATGGATGAGTTTAATAAGATAACTCAGATCATGTATGACGAGGGATATGTAATGGTAAACCTTTATGATCTGGCAGACGTTGATGAAAATGGAAAAATGCAGGCAAAGCAGGTTTATCTTCCTAAGGGAAAAACACCATTTGTCCTTTCGCAGGACGATGTATGTTATTACCACTCCCAGGATGGAGATGGAATTGCCACCAAGCTTGTTATAGACGAAGAGGGGAAGGTTCGCAACGAATATGTACAGGATGATGGAAGCACAGTTGTAGGTGACTATGATGTTGTACCGCTGATCGACCGGTTTGTGGAGGAACATCCTGATTTTGCCTATCATGGACATAAGGGAATTGTAGCGCTTACAGGCTATAATGGAATCCTGGGTTACCGCACAGATATCAGCTATCAGACACGACCAGATGATCTGAATGATGATAAAAAGGCGTGGCTTGACGCGCATCTTGATTTTGATCTGGATACAGAGCGGGCAGAAGCGAAAAAGGTCGCAGATGTCATGAAGGCGGAGGGCTGGACTTTTGCCAGCCATACATGGGGACATAAAAACATGTCCACAGTTTCCATGGAACGCCTTGAAACAGATACACAGAATTTCAAAGAGAACATTGACCCGCTTATTGGCGGAACAGATATTATTATCTTTGCTTTTGGAGCAGATATTAATAACGGCGGAGAGTATACTGGCAATGAGAAATTTGAATATCTGAAATCCCAGGGATATGATTATTATTGCAATGTGGACTCTAACAAATATTTTGTACAGATGACGGATGAATATTTCCGGATGGGAAGAAGAAATGTGGATGGATACCGAATGTATTACAATCCGGACATGCTGGCAGATCTGTTTGATGTAAGCCAGGTATTTGACCCATCCAGACCTACTCCTGTACCGCCTATGAATGGTGGCTGATAAGACCAGCTGCAAAGAAGGCATGGATTCGCATGATTTTGCGCTGAGACAAAATAAAAATGATTGCCTCAGTGGGCTTTCTTTTTAATAGAAAATGTGATAATTTTATAAAAGAGTAACTGAAGGGAGTATGAAATGAAAAGAAAAGTATATTTGGCAGCGTTAGTAATGTGTATGGCACTTACTGTAAACGGCTGCGGAAGTGATAAAGAAACTACCAATACAGAGAGTGAGAGCACTGCCACAGAGCAGCAGGCAGAGGATTCGGCAGATGAAGAAGAGGTACAGGAGCCTTATACAGATTCTACCGGTGCGACACGCCTGGTTTCAGTGGATAATGTGGAGAAATACGTTACGATTGCAGACTATAAGGGGATAACTCTTGATAATTCTGTACCAGAAGTGACAGATGAGGATATTGAGAATCGTATCGCAGAGAATCTGAAAGATAATTCAGCGGAAGTGACAGATGAGAACGCTGTCATCCAGAATGGTGATACCGCTACTATTAATTTCGTAGGTACAAAAGACGGGGAAGCTTTTGAAGGTGGAACCGGTAATAATTATGACCTTGTGATCGGAAGCGGCACAATGATTCCCGGATTTGAAGAAGGAATCGTGGGAATGAAGAAGGGTGAGACAAAAGACGTACCGGTAACTTTCCCGGAGAGCTACCGCAACAGTGAACTGGCTGGACAGGATGCGGTATTCCAGATTACCGTGCAGAGCTTTAAGAGACCACCGGAACTGACCGATGACTGGGTTGCGGCGAATACCGATTACAAGACAATTGATGAATATAAGGCTTCTGTTCGCGCACAGCTGGAGCAGGAAGCACAGGACCAGGCTGACAGCAGTCTGCGCAGCACTGCTTGGAATACTGTTTACACCAATTCTGAGGTCGTGGAATATCCGGAGAAAGACGTAGAAGAGGCTGTGAAGACATTTAAGAAACAGGCAGAAGCATACGCGAAGCAGGGAAATATGGAGCTTGAAGACTTCGTAGAGTCTCAAGGCGTTTCCATGGATGATTTCGAAGCCCAGTGCCAGCAGTATGCCCAGGCCAAGGTAAAACAGAATCTGCTTATTCAGGGAATCATGGACGCAGAGGGAATGACTCTGGAGGATGAGGAAAGCCTTGCAATCCAGAATCAGCTGGTAGAGCAGTATGCTTCTGGCGATCTTGCAGTTCTTATCGATACTTACGGCCAAGTTGCAGTGGATGAGAGCATCGGACTTATGAGAGTTCAGGATTTCATTATTGCAAATGCAAATTATGATCAGACAGCAGCGGATACATCTGCTGAAGGTGAGGACGCACAGGCTGCTGAGGGAACAGAAGCAGCAGATCATGCAGATGGCAGTACAACTGACGGACAGAGCACTGATGGCGGGGATACAGAAGAAGAGCAGGAAGCTGGTGCAACCGCAGATACAGGCACAGCAGCGGATGCTTCAACAGATACACAGGATGACGGTACAGAGAATTGACGGTTGCTGTTTATAACAGAAACAGCAGCCAATGAATCTCAGGAGGGAATGGAGTTATGATTATTAAAAACGGAGAAGTTTTTCAGGAGGATGGAAGCTTCAGATTACAGGATCTGTATGTGGAGAATCATAGAATCGTGGCTTCTGAGGATGAGGTTACGGACAAGACGATTGTAGACGCGGCTGGGCTCAGGGTAATCCCGGGCCTGGTGGATATTCACAGTCACGGTGCATTTGGACATGATTTTTCTGATGCTGATCCGGAAGGACTTAAGATTATTCTGAAATACGAAAAGAGTCACGGAATTACTTCCTATTGTCCTACTTCCATGACATTGCCGGCAGAAGAACTGAAGGAAATTTTTGCTACTATTAAGACTGTGGGAGAAATGAAAGACGGAGCTGCTGTCCGGGGAATCAATATGGAAGGCCCATTTCTGGATGCGAAGAAAAAAGGCGCCCATGTGGAGGGCTATATCCGCAAACCAGATGCCGGATTTTTCCGTGAACTGAATGAATATTCCGGAAATATGGTGAAGCTGGTAACTCTGGCACCGAATGTGGATGGTGCTATGGAATTCATTGATGAGGTACATAATGAGGTGTGCATTTCCCTTGGTCATACAGCAGCTGATTACGATACAGCAGCGGAGGCCATGAGAAGAGGTGCACACCATGTGACACATCTTTATAATGCCATGCAGCCACTGGCGCACAGAGAACCAGGACTGATCGGAGCTGCCTGTGATGATGGGCAGTGTATGGCAGAGATGATCTGTGATGGCATTCACATTCATCCCGCTGTGATCCGCGCTACATTTAAGATGTTTGGACCAGAGAGGATTGTACTGATCAGTGACTCTATGATGGCTACTGGAATGGAGAACGGAACCTACCAGCTGGGTGGACAGGAAGTAACGATGAAGGACTGTAAGGCAACTTTGAAGGACGGTACGATTGCCGGTTCTGCTACGAACCTGTATGATTGTATGCGCAAGGCTGTTTCTTTTGGTGTTCCCCTTGAAGAAGCGATTTTTGCAGCAACACGAAATCCGGCAAAGAGTATTGGTATTTATGATGAAGTTGGTTCCCTTTCTGTTGGAAAGAAAGCGGATATTCTTCTTGTAACAGATGATCTGGAGCTGAGAGAAGTGCTATGACAGAACTTTTTTGCGGAAAATTTTTTCCACTATGTAACGAGAGATAAAGAGGGAATATGAATGGATAGAAGGGTTTTGCGCGAAAGAATGCGCAGGAAACAGCGCCAGATAAGACGAAGGAAGATCATTAAGCTGGTTACCTATGTTGTGGCAATGGTGCTGGCTGTGATTTTTGTAATAAGAGGAGTGATTTTTCCAATCGTAAGTCGTGTGGGAGGAAAGAGTACTGGAAAATCACAGAGCGTGCAGGCGGATGCAGGTGACGGAGCTGCTTCGAATGCGGATTCCAATTCTACAGATGCTCTGAGACAGCCTCTGAAAGGACAGAGCGATGTGACCAAGGTTTCTTCACTGACTCCAGGCTGGCATGAGGATTCCAGCGGACGCTGGTATCAGAATGCAGATGGTACATATTATACCAATGGTTTTGCAGAGATTGACGGAGTGAAATATGCATTTGATTCCAATGGATACATGCAGACCGGCTGGGTGACCAAGGGGGTAAACGATTATTATTTTAATGAGGATGGTTCTTACAATGCTGAGAAGAAACGCCCTTTGATCGCACTTACCTTTGATGATGGTCCGGGACAGTATACAGACAAGCTTCTGGACTGTCTGGAGGAGAACAATGCACATGCTACCTTCTTTATGTTGGGACAGCTGGTTGGACAGTATCCGGACGAAGTGAAGAGAATGGTGGAACTTGGCTGTGAGATCGGAAACCATTCCTGGGATCATCTGGATATGCTGAATCTGAGTATTGATGATGTTATAAAGGAATTCGGCGATACCGATCAGGCATTGATTGATGCCTGTGGACAGGAGTCCACGGTAATTCGTCCGCCTTATGGAGACTGCAATGATGAAATTATTTCGGCAGTTGGGAAACCTTTTATTTTGTGGTCTATTGACAGTCTGGACTGGAAATATCTGGATGCAGATCTGGATTACAATGGCATTATGAATGACAGCAATCTGGGAGACGGAGCCGTTATTCTGATGCATGATATTCATGGTCCTTCAGTTGATGCGGCACTCAGACTGATTCCAGATCTTATTGCACAGGGATATAAACTGGTAACGGTAAGTGAGATGGCAGCGGCGAAGAATGTTACCCTTCAGCCAGCAAAATATGCAGAGTTCTGGCAGAGCGCCCTTGATGCAGGTTATGTGCCTGGATATAATGGAAATGGCTCTTCTGAGGACTCTTCCACAGATGGAACTTCTGATGGCAGTTCAGATGACAGCAGTAATGGAGATGAGAGCGACTTCAGTGATGGTTCCGGTGATGGAAGCGACGGCAGTGAAAGTGACGGATACACAGATGGCAGTGAGAATAGCGAAGGGGATTTTAGCAGCGACTCAGGCGAATAACGGAGAAAATAAGAGGCTCTAGAGCCTGTCTGGCATATGTGTTAAGCTTCGGGACTTCCGGAAATCGCAGATGCTGTATAGTGTGAATGATAGTATACGCTTGTACTTATGAGAAAAATGTCAAAGTACAGGCGTATTTTTTTACAGTAAAAATGAATTTTGATGTAGATTTTTTATGAATAATAGACAAGTTTTTGGTGGCATGGAGGAAAAGAGTATGCTATAATGTGCATAAGAATTTGAAAGTTTAGGGAGGTAACTTTCTGATGGGAGAGAAATTACAGTTTACAGAGCTTGACCAGTATCTCTTTGGTCAGGGAACCCATTATGATGTTTACAGAAAGCTTGGCGCACATCCTGAGAAACAAGGGAAAAAAGAAGGTGTTTATTTTGCTGTATGGGCACCTAATGCGCAGGCTGTTTCTGTAATTGGAGAGTTTAATGACTGGAATGAACAGGCTGCTCCAATGAAAAAGGCAGGTCCGATCGGTGTATTTGAGACATTTGTCCCTGGAGCAAAAATTGGACAGCTGTATAAGTTTTTTATTGTAGGAATGAACGGGGAGCATATTTATAAAGCTGACCCTTATGCAAATGAGGCAGAATTAAGACCGGGAACGGCATCCAGAATCACGGATATCGGGGATTACAAATGGAAAGATACCACCTGGATGAAGAATCGTCAGAAATTTGACGAGACTAAGGATGCCATGGCGATCTATGAGGTACATCCTGGCTCCTGGATGAAGCATCCGGCTACAGAGGAGAATGAGAAAGGCTTTTTCAATTACAGGGAACTGGCGGTGAAGCTTGCCCAGTATGTGAAGGATATGGGCTATACACATGTGGAGCTGATGGGGATTGCAGAGCATCCCTTTGACGGTTCCTGGGGATATCAGGTCACCGGTTATTATGCGCCTACTTCCCGCTATGGAACACCCCAGGATTTCAAATATCTGGTAGATTATCTTCACAGACAGAAAATCGGGGTTATTCTGGACTGGGTGCCGGCACATTTTCCCAAGGATGCCCATGGACTGGCGAATTTTGACGGAACTGCAGTTTATGAGCATGCAGATCCCAGACAGGGAGAGCATCCGGACTGGGGAACCAAGATCTACAATTATGGCAGACCGGAGGTAAAGAACTTCCTGATCGCAAATGCTCTGTTCTGGATCGAGGAGTGTCATGTGGACGGTCTTCGTGTGGATGCCGTTGCATCCATGCTGTATCTGGATTATGGAAAGAATGATGGTCAGTGGGTAGCCAATAAATATGGCGGAAATCAGAATCTGGAAGCAATTGAGTTTTTTAAGCATCTGAATACAGTGGTTCTTGGAAGAAACCATGGTACTGTGATGATTGCAGAGGAGTCTACTGCATGGCCGAAGGTTACAGGTAAGGCAGAGGATGACGGTCTTGGATTTTCCCTGAAATGGAACATGGGCTGGATGAATGATTTCCTGGAATACATGAAGCTGGACCCCTATTTCCGTAAGTTTAACCATAATAAGATGACTTTCTCCATGACATATGCTTACAGTGAGAAATATGTGCTGGTAATTTCCCATGATGAGGTGGTTCATCTGAAGAAGTCTATGCTGGAGAAAATGCCGGGTGAGCCAGATGATAAGTTTAAGAATCTGAAGGCTGCTTATACATTTATGTTCTGCCATCCGGGCAAGAAGCTTTTGTTCATGGGACAGGAGTTCGGACAGCTTCGGGAGTGGAGCGAGGAGAGAGAGCTTGACTGGTTCCTTCTTGGGGAAGAGAAGCATCGGAATCTGAAGGATTTTGTGCAGACATTGCTGAAGATGTATCGCAAATATCCTGCACTCTACGGAACGGATACGGATCCGTCTGGTTTTGAGTGGATCAATGCGGATGACGGGGACAGAAGTATTTACAGCTTCGTAAGGAAATCCCCTACAAAAAGAAACAACCTTCTGGTAGTATGCAATTTCACTCCTGTAGAACGTCCGGATTACCGTGTTGGTGTGCCGAAGAAGAAACAATACACACTGGTTCTGGATGAAAACGGACAGACTGCGAAGAAGGTATTTAAGGCAGAAAAGCAGGATTGTGACAATCGTCCGTTCTCCTTTGCTTATCCGCTGCCAGCTTACGGGGTTGCTGTGTTCCAGTATTAGAAGCTGCCAAATTCCGCAAGGAACAATTCTCACAGACAATTTTCAGATTGCTGTGATAATTTAGTATTAAAAATACCCAAAGAATGGGGCAAATTCGGGTTTTGTTTGTGACTGTTGGGGATTTTTTCCCAGAAGGTGAAAAACCTGTTGCTATTTGGAAAAAGTTGAGATATAATGAGCCCGAACAAAAAGAAATGGAAAAAGTTGTACATGTTGAAAGGAGAATATTGACATGAAGGTATCTAATATTAAAGACATTCAGAAATTTTTTGATGTAGTAGACAGCTGCGCTGGTAAAGTAGAGCTTGTAACTGGCGAAGGTGACAGACTGAACCTGAAATCTAAATTATCACAGTATGTATCTCTTGCGAACATCTTCTCTAACGGTGAGATTCCGGAGCTTGAGATCGTTGCATATGAGAAAGAAGACATTGATAAGCTTATGCACTTCATGATCAACGGCTGATTTGCATAAAACTGTGAAATTGGGATAAATATATTAGGGGATGTGACTTGGTCATGTCCCCTTTTTCTGGCATAATAGAAAGGGGAATACAAAATGGTAAAGATTGACATTATCTCCGGTTTCCTTGGAGCTGGTAAGACAACTCTTATTAAGAAACTGCTGAAAGAAGCATTTGAAGGTGAGCAGGTAGTTTTGATCGAGAATGAGTTCGGTGAGATTGGTATTGACGGGGGATTCCTGAAAGATGCCGGAATCGAGATCCGTGAGATGAACTCCGGATGTATCTGCTGTTCTCTGGTTGGAGATTTTGGTGCTTCCCTGAAGGAAGTTGTAGAGAAGTATCATCCGGACCGTATCCTGATCGAGCCATCAGGTGTTGGTAAGCTTTCCGACGTTATCAAGGCTGTACAGGGTGTGGAAGAGGATGTTGATATTCAGCTGAACAGCTACACTACAGTTGTTGATGCCAAGAAATGCAAAATGTATATGAGAAACTTCGGCGAGTTCTTTGACAATCAGGTTCAGTATGCAGGCGCGATTATCATGAGCCGTACCGATATTGTAGACGAGAAGAAAGCAATGGAGTCTATGGAGCTTCTTCGTTCTATCAATGAGAAGGCAGCTATTATTACCACTCCGATTGAGAAGCTGGATGGAAAGAAAATCCTGGAGGTTATGGAGCATCCGGTATCTCTGGCGGATGAGCTGCTGAAAGAGGAGCATGAACATCATCACCATCACGACCATGATGACGAGTGTGGCTGCGGACATGACCACGATCACGAGCATCATCATCACGACCATGATGACGAGTGCGGCTGCGGACATGACCACGATCATGAGCATCATCACGACCATGATGAAGAATGTGGCTGCGGACATCATCATGATCATCACCATCATCACGCAGACGAAGTATTTACCAGCTGGGGACGTGAGACTATTAAGAAGTTTACAAGAGAAGGGCTTGAGAAAATGCTGGAGAGCCTTTCCGCTTCTGAAGAGTATGGCGTGATCCTTCGTGCTAAGGGAATGCTTCCGGCAGAGGACGGAACCTGGATCTACTTCGACATGGTTCCGGAAGAAACTGAGATCCGTGAAGGTTCACCAGAGTACACCGGACGTCTTTGCGTAATTGGTTCCAAGTTAAATGAAGAGAAACTGGCCAAGCTGTTCGGCGTAGCTTAATGATTGACATATAAACGGGATAAAAGGCTTTTTGTAAGCTTATTTGTTGCTGTTTATAAGCGGTATTACGTGAATGCACTGCTTTTAAGAAAAATACAGGGAGGTTTCTGTAAATGGATGAAATTACAGTACCGATTTATCTCATAACCGGCTTTCTGGAAAGCGGCAAGACCTCTTTCCTCAGCTTTACCCTCCAGCAGGATTACTTCCGTACAGAGGGAAAGACACTTCTCATTCTCTGCGAGGAGGGAGAGGAAGAGTACGATGAAGAGGCTCTTGCAAAAGATAATGTTGTAGTCGAGGTTATTGAGAAAGAAGAAGATTTTACACCAGAGCGCCTTCAGGCACTGGATATTATCCACCAGCCGGAGCGTGTGGTTATGGAATATAATGGAATGTGGCTGGTAAGCAAATTCGAGGAGATGAAGCTCCCGGCAGGCTGGGGAATTGAACAGCACATTACCTGTGTAGATGCAAGCACATTCCAGGTATATATGCAGAATATGAAATCCATTTTTATGGATATGGTTCGTAATGCGGATATGGTTGTGTTTAACCGCAGCAAGAAAGAATATCCTCTTGCAAACTTCCGCAGAAGCATTAAGGTTGTAAACCCAAGTGCAGAGGTTATTTTTGAGGACGAAGAAGGCGAGATGACGGATATTTTCGCAGATCAGATGCCATTTGACCTGGATGCAGAGATTGTAGATATTCCGCCTGAAGATTACGGAATCTGGTTTGTAGATGCTATGGATCATCCGGATCGTTATGTGGGAAAAACTCTTCGCTTTAAGGCTCGTGCAAGACGTCCGAGAGGTATGGGCAGCAAGTTCTTCATTCCGGGACGTACTGCCATGACCTGCTGTGCAGATGATACTTCATTCCTGGGATATATCTGTAAGAGTGCATATGCACCGAAGCTGAAGCCCGGCGAGTGGGTTGAGGTGACTGCCAAGGTTGCCTTTGAAAACCGTTCTGAGTACCAGGGCGAGGGAATTGTTCTTTATGCAGAGAATGTGACCCCGTGCGAACCTCTGGCTGATGAGATGGTTTATTTCAACTAATTTGATAATAAATGAAAGTCATCTGCTTTATGCTATTGGTTAAGCAGGCTGCGGCTCTAGAGCTTTGGAATTGCTGTGGAGGACTTTCGTAGTAGAATAAGGAAAATAAGATTATGTATTTAGTTGTTGGACTGGGAAACCCCGGGAAGCAGTATGAGGCGACCCGCCACAATATGGGTTTTGATACGATCGATGTGCTTGTGGAACGTCATAAGATTCCGCAGGGCGGCGTAAAATTTAATGCTATGTACGGTTCCGGATTCATCGGAGGAGAGAAGGTAATCTTTATGAAACCTTTGTCCTTTATGAATTTAAGCGGTGGTCCGGTACAGGAGATGGCTGCTTATTTCAAAATCGATCCGGAGAGTGAGCTGATCATTATTCAGGACGATATTGATCTGGAGCCGGGACAGCTTCGTATCCGGAAGCAGGGCAGTGCAGGCGGCCATAATGGTCTGAAGGACATTATTGGCAGACTTGGCACACAGAAATTTATGCGTGTAAAAATTGGTGTAGGAGCCAAACCAAAAGGATGGAATCTGGCAGACCATGTGCTTGGCCGTTTTTCATCCGGGGACCGCAAGCTCGTGGATGAAGCAATTGAGTTTGCAGCAGACGCTGTAGAAAAAATCATAACAGATGGTCCGGATGCGGCGATGAATGAATACAACCGAAAGAGGGTTACTGAGTAACAAAGGAAGTCCAGCAACAAGCTGGGCTTCTTTTGCCCCTGGAGCGTCCCCCAAAAGCTTTGTGAAAATTATGACGTGCAGATAACTTGCAGGAATGGTTTCATGTTTTGGGTGGGCTCTGAGGTGAGGCTTTTGAGAAAAGGAGGAAAGCCATGCTTTCATTTACCCAGCCCCTGAAGGGGATGGCAGAATTTGAAGAAATAGAGAAAAGCCTTGAGAAAAATCAGGGCATTGTGCAGATCACAGGCTGCCTGGAATCCCAGAAGGCACATCTGATCCATGGGCTTTCCGGCAAAACACCTATGCGCCTTGTGATCGCAGGAGATGAGCGCCAGGCTAAGGAAATCTTCGAGGACTTGCGCTTTTATGACAAAAATACCATGTTTTACCCGGCGAAGGATCTTCTCTTTTTCCAGGCAGATATTCAGGGAAATCTGTTGATCCGCCAGAGAATGTGTGTGGTAAAGGCACTTCTGGAGCAGAAGGAACTGACTGTGGTTACCAGCATTGACGGCTGTATGGACTATCTGATGCCCCTGGAAGAAATCGGGAAAAAGGTGCTTCATTTCTATTCTGACAGCGTGATCAACATGGATGTACTGAAAAATACCCTTGTACAGCTTGGATATGAACGCGTAGGACAGGTGGAAATGCCGGGACAGTTTTCTGTGCGCGGTGGTATTGTAGATATTTATTCCCTTACAGAAGAGAATCCATGGAGAATTGAGCTGTGGGGAGATGAAGTGGATTCTATCCGAAGCTTTGACGCAGAGAGCCAGCGCTCTCTTGAAAATCTGGATGAGATTGCCATTTATCCGGCTGTGGAGTGGAATAACGGCAAAAAGATGGTATCTTTTGTGGATTATTTTCCCAGGGAAAAAATGCTTCTGTTTCTGGATGAACCCAACCGTATTTTGGAAAACGGACTGGGCGTGGAGGAAGAGTATGCCGCCAGCCGCACACATCGTGAAGAAAAAGGAGAAAAGAACCTTCCGGTTCAGTGGCTTTGTGAATTTTCCAAGGTTCAGAAAGAGCTGAATAAACTTCGTGCAGTGTCGTTGTCGGCATTGGAGCCAAGAGGCGTGGAGTGGAATTTTGCCCCGGAGAAATATAATCTGACGGTGCAGAGCGTAACTTCTTATAACAGCAGCTTTGAGCTTCTGGTGGAGGATCTGAGAAAGTATAAGAAAAAAGGCTACCAGATTGCCTTGCTTTCCGGTTCCAGGACAAGGGCGGAGCGTCTGGCAAAGGATTTGCAGGAGCATGAGCTGAATGCTTTTTACGGTTCAGATTATGACCGCGTGATCAATCCAGGGGAAATTATGGTTCTCTATGGACACGCCCGGAAAGGCTTTGAGTATCCGCTGATCAAATTTGCGGTGATCACAGAGTCCGATATTTTCGGCCAGGAGCAGAAAAAAAAGAAAAAGAAAAAAGTCTACAACGGCAAGCGGATCCAGGATTTTGCAGAGCTGTCTATCGGGGATTATGTGGTCCATGAAAAGCATGGACTGGGAATTTACCGTGGAATTGAGAAAGTTGAAGTAGATAAGGTCTTAAAAGACTATATCAAGATTGAATATCGTGATGGAAGTAATCTGTATATTCTGGCAACGCAGCTGGATGCGCTGCAGAAATATTCCGGCGCAGATACAGCCAAGGCACCGAAGTTGAACAAGCTGGGAACCCAGGAGTGGAACCGCACGAAGTCCAAGGTAAAGGGCGCTGTCAAAAATATCGCCAAAGAGCTGGTGGAGCTTTACGCTGTGCGCCAGGAAAAAGAAGGTTATGTGTGCGGTCCGGATACAGTGTGGCAAAAGGAATTTGAGGAAATGTTCCCATATGAGGAGACAGAGGATCAGCTGAACGCCATCGAGGATACCAAGCGGGATATGGAGAGCACCAAGATCATGGATCGTCTGGTGTGCGGAGATGTTGGATATGGTAAGACGGAGGTTGCTCTTCGCGCAGCGTTTAAAGAGGTGCAGGAGAGCCGGCAGGTTGTTTACCTTGCACCAACTACCATTTTGGCGCAGCAGGTGTACAACACCTTTGTCCAGAGAATGAAGGAGTTTCCGGTGCGCGTGGATCTGCTTTGCCGATTCCGTACACCTGCCCAGCAGAAAAAGACTTTGCAGGATCTGAAAAAAGGACAGGTAGACGTTGTGATCGGTACCCACAGAGTTCTTTCCAAGGATGTGGAGTATAAGAATCTGGGGCTTCTGATCGTTGACGAGGAACAGCGTTTCGGCGTTACTCACAAGGAGAAAATCAAGCAGCTGAAAAAGGATATTGATGTTCTGACTCTGACTGCGACACCCATTCCACGAACCCTTCATATGAGTATGATCGGAATCCGTGACATGAGTGTGCTGGAGGAGCCGCCTATGGATCGTATGCCGATCCAGACTTATGTGATGGAGTATGATGAGGAGACTGTCAGGGAAGCTATCGGAAGAGAACTGCGAAGAGGCGGCCAGGTTTATTATGTTTATAACCGGGTTACAGATATTGATGAGGTTGCCCTGCGGATTTCCAAGCTGGTGCCGGACGCAAGGGTGGATTTTGCCCATGGACAGATGAGCGAGAGAGAACTGGAACGGGTTATGTATGACTTTATCAATGGGGACATTGATGTGCTGGTTTCCACTACTATTATCGAGACAGGACTGGATATTTCCAATGTAAATACCATGATCATCCATGATTCTGACAAGTATGGGCTTTCCCAGCTTTATCAGCTGCGAGGCAGGATCGGACGTTCCAACAGGACAGCGTATGCGTTTCTGATGTACCGAAGGAACACCATGCTTCGGGAAGTGGCGGAAAAACGACTTTCTGCTATCCGTGAGTTTACAGATCTGGGAAGCGGATTTAAGATCGCCATGCGTGATCTGGAGCTTCGAGGGGCTGGAAATCTGCTGGGAGCACAGCAGCATGGGCATATGAACGCAGTGGGCTATGATCTTTACTGTAAAATGCTTAGCGAGGCGGTCAAGGAGGCAAAGGGTATTCATACCATGGAAGACTTCGAGACTACCATTGACCTGAATATGGATGCTTTTATCCCGGACACCTACATCAGCAATGAATTCCAGAAACTGGATATTTATAAGCGCATTGCAGGGATTGAGTCCCAGCAGGAGTATGATGATATGCTGGAAGAGCTGATCGACCGGTTTGGGGAGCCGCCGAAAGCAGTGCTGAATCTGCTGGCTATTGCAAGACTGAAAGCACTGGCACATCAGGGCTACATTACGGAAATCAAGCAGATGCAGCGTGAGATCAGGATCACCCTTTACGAAAATGCACATCTGAACCCGGAAGGAATTCCGCCGCTGGTTGCCAAGTACCGCAGACAGCTGCAGTTTAAACCGGATAAAGAACCGAAGTTCCTGTTTGCACCGGTGGGGGATATTGTGCAGGCGCTGACGGTGTTTGCAAAGGAACTGATGGAATTGGTGGAAGAGGAAGGAAAGAGCGAAAAGTAGTAGACGGCTGGGCTGTTGAATGCTTTCGGATATTTTGATTTAAAGTAGGTTTTGGGTGGGGAAGATCCGATGGAAATTCGCGAAAATTGTGTGAATTCTATCAGATTTTCCCCTTTCTACTTGCCCTCATGGGAAAAAAGTTTTATACTCTTATTAGCGTGTCCGCATTGGGAAATCATGTCGGCTGTGCGTGGTGACTAAGCGGCACATCAGTGAAAGGGTAATTGGTGATCAATATGAAGAAAATCGTGAAGAACACAACCGTAGTGGCATTAAGTGGCGTAATGGCAATTGGAATGCTTTCCGGATGTGGAAGTAAGTCTATAGATGGAGAGAAAACCGTTGCGACTGTAGATGGCACAGACATTCCTATGGGTGTTGTAAGTCTGTATGCACGTGAGTCACAGGCACAGACCGTTGCCATGTATAAGAGCTTTATGGGAAGTGCAGGAAATATCTGGAGCCAGGTAGTAGATGAGGATGCTGGTACTACGTACGGTGAGCAGGCTGTAGGACAGTTCCTGGAGCAGGTTGAGCTGATGTACATCATGAAGGAGAAGGCAGCAGACTATGGCGTTGAGGTTACTTCTGATGATGAGACTGCTATTGCAGATGCAGCAGCACAGTTTATGCAGGACAATGACGAGGACACTCTGAAGGAGCTTGCTGTTTCCGAAGATCAGGTTAAGACTCTTCTGGAGCTTGAGACTTATCGTCAGAGAATTTACGATCCGATCCGCAACGAGGCTGAGGTTAACATAACGGATGAGGAGGCACAGCAGTCTTCTTTCAGCTATGTAAGTATTTCCATCAGTGGAGATGACCTTACCGATGATGATATTGCTACCCGCAAGGAGCAGGCACAGGAGATCCTGGATAAGATGAAAGAGGATCCGACAGCAGACATGGGCGAGACAGCCAAGGCTGTTGATGATACTTACAGCGGACTGACCGGAACTATTTTCACAAATGACAGTGATGATGAGGATATTTCCAATTCTTATGATGACGCTGTTGTAGAAGCGCTGAGAACTCTGAAGGATGGAGAGGTTTACGACGAGCTGGTTGAGACTGATAGCAGCGTATATGTACTTCGGATGGACAAAGTAAAAGACGAGGATGCAACCGCTTCCAAGAAAGAGTCCCTTGAGAACACCAAGCGCAGCGAATACTATTCCGAGACAACTCAGAAATGGCTGGATGATGCTGATATTACTGTAAATGATAAGGTGCTTTCTACTTTGACAATTACAGATGAGCACAGCTTTACAATTAAGGAGACTACAGCGGATACAAGTGAAGATGCAGCAGCTGATACAACAGATGCTACCGAGGATACTACTTCTGAGGATGCCGAGGCAGCAGATGAGGACGAGGATGCTGATACTGCTGAGACAGATGCTGCAAAGAGCGACAGCGCAGAGGAAGCTGATACCACAGACAGCGCTGACAGTACAGACGAGACTGCAGAAGAGGACAGTGCAGACAGCAAGGCCGAGGACAGCAGCGAGAGCGCTGATTCTGAGGAGAACGCAGAGGATACTGCAGAAGAGACAACTGAGGAGAACTAAAAGTGAGATAAAGATCGAAACTTGTTGTATCGTATGTATTGCAAAATGTTTTCTGAAAGAATTGAGATTATATAAAGTGGAGAAAATGATAAAAGAGCCTGCCTGGGGTGATTCGGGCGGGCCCTTTGTCTATACAAAGTAAAATACTTATGAAAAAAGCTTTTCGCTACAAAGTAAGGTTTCAGAAAATGCAGGTACAGCAGATTGAACATGTGGATAACAATTACACAGGGGGACAACATGAAAAAGATACTTCTTATTGCAACCGGGGGAACCATTGCTTCCAAATATACAGCAGAGGGGCTGGCACCGCAGATTTCCGCAGATGAGCTGTTGGAATATATTCCTGAAGCCCGGGAATTCTGCACCATTGATACCGTTCAGCCTTTTGCCCTGGACAGTACCAATGTGTGTGCAGACCATTGGCTGAAGCTGGCCAGACTGATCGAATCCAAATATGAATTTTATGATGGCTTTGTGCTTTGCCATGGAACGGACACTATGGCATATACAGCTGCTGCTTTGTCTTATCTGATCCAGAATAACCGCAGACCTATCGTGATTACCGGTGCCCAGAAACCTATTGACCTGGCAATTACAGATGCACGTTCCAATCTTCTGGACAGTCTCCGCTTTGCCTCTCACGACCGCGCTCATGGAATTTCCATTGTGTTTGGGGGAAAAGTGATCGCAGGAACCAGAGCAAAGAAGGAATTTTCCAAAAGTTACAATGCCTTTTCCAGTATTAATTATCCGGATATTGCATCCATTCACGATCAGAAGATTATTTTTTATATTGATGACAAAGACCAGTCCACCAAGCCACTGGTGTTTTATCATGAGATGAATCAGAAGATTTTTCTGCTCAAATTGATTCCGGGGATTGACGGGAAAGTATTGGATGCTCTTTTTCCCTCTTATTCCGGACTGATCATTGAATCCTTCGGCGTAGGCGGTCTGCCTCATTACGAAAATGATAATTTTATAGATGCGATCGCGCATTGGATTGAAGCTGGCAAGCCTGTGTGCATGGCGACCCAGGTTACCCATGAGGGAAGCGACATGGAAGTTTATCAGGTTGGAAAGGTCATCAAGGAACGGTTCCCGGTGCTGGAGTCGTATGATATGACGCTGGAGGCGTCTGTGACGAAAATGATGTGGGCGCTGGGACAGACACGGGATATGGAGAAGTTTAAGGAGTTATTTTATACGACCATTAATCATGATTTATTGTTCCTGTAAGTAAGTCTTGAAATTTTCTGGAGTGTTAAGCTAAAATAAAAAAGCTGAAATCATAGAGCTGATAATACTTTCAGAGAATCTTTATGAATGGAGAGCAAGGCAACAGACTCAAATTCATATCAGAGATGGGATATCGGTTTTGAAAACATATTTTCTGGAATACTGGAGGACATATATAAATGAACAAAAAAGAAATTTCTGAAATCAAGAAACAGCTGACACCAGCCAACTGCAACATTACCAGAATTTGTGGATGCTATGTGGATGCTGAAAAGAATAAAAAAACAGAACTGAAAGAAGCATTCCTTTCCCTTTCGGAGGAAGAAATGTTCAAATATTTTGAAATATTCAAGAAAACCCTTTCTGGTACTCTTGGAAAGAACCTGATGAATATGGAATTCCCACTGGCAGAGGAAAAAGAGGGCGGCAAACACGAATTTCTCATGAAGCTCCGCGCCAGTAAACTGAAGGATGACGCTTTAATCGAGAGCTTTTATGACAAAATTATTGAAAATTACGATTATCCGGAAAATTACTACATAATCCTGGTACACGCTGTGTACGATATCCCGGGAAGAACTTCAGATGGAATCGATATGGATGATGCTTCTGAAGAGATTTATGAGCACCTTCTTTGCAGTATCTGTCCAGTGAAGCTGTCTAAGGCAGGTCTTTGCTACAATGCGGAGGCAAATTTGATCCAGGACCGTATCCGTGACTGGATCGTGGAAATGCCAGAGAACGGCTTCCTTTTCCCGTTATTTAATGACAGAAGCACAGACATCCACGGCATGCTCTACTATTCTAAGAATGCAGAGCAGCTTCACGATATTTTTGTGGATGAAGTGTTTGGCTGTACTGCTCCGCTTTCTGCAGGCGGACAGCGTGATTCTTTCAACATGCTGGTGGAGGAAACCCTTGGTGACGACTGCCAGTATGACACCGTTATTGGAATCCATGAGAAATTGAACGAGATCATTGAAGCACAGAAAGATTCCCCAGACCCGGTTGTGCTCACTCAGTCTGAGGTGAAACGTCTCTTTGAGGACTGCGGTGTAGAAGACGAGAAACTGGAAACTTTTGATAACCAGTATGAGGCTGTAGCCGGTGAAAAAGCCACCATGGTAGCCTCTAATATTACCAATACCCGTAAATTCGAGATCAAAACTCCGGATGTAGTGATCCATGTTGAACCAGATAAAGTGGAACTGGTGGAGACCAGGATCATTGACGGCCGCAAGTGTCTGGTGATTCCTATGGAAGACGTAGAGATCAACGGAATCCGTGTGCGGATGGGCGGGGAGAGCAGTGAGGAATCCGAGGAAGAGTTTGAGTAATATTCTTGGTTGTGATAAAATTTTTTTGCCGAATATGAAATATAAAAGGCTTGTTGTAAAAGAAATAGTTGTAAAACAAATAGTTTTAAAACAGGAAGGATGCAATTCTTGGCGAGTTGCATCCTTCCTGTTTTTGCCTGGATGAGGGTTTCATAATGGGGGCATGCAAATTGTGGGAATGATTTTGGGGCGTAATCTGGAATTAAGAATATCAGAAGTAAAACCTAAATAATTCTACGATTGTAGAAAAAGTGATTGACATTTAATTTCTACAGATGTAGTATATAACCGACTTCTACAAAAGTAGAAAATGAAAGGGGATTTTACTATGAAAATGAAACTGGTTAAAATGATAGCACTTATGGCGGCGGTGACATTAAGTGGTTGTTCAGCTGGAACTTTAGAAAATACCGGAAATTCTGCCTCTGATTCTGCTGCAAATATAGTATCTTCAAATAAAAAGGCTTCTTCATCCACGAAGAGATCAAATACTGTAAGTTCCATTGGTACGGCAGGTAATACTGCAAGTGGTGCAGCAGGTAATACCGCAAATAGCACAGCAGGTAATACTACAGGTGGCGCGGCAGGGAATACCACAGCCAGTACAGCAGGTAATACCACAGGTGGTGCGGCAGGGAATACCACAGCCAGTATAGCAGGTAATGCCACAGCTGGTACGACAAGTAATACCACAACTGCCACAACAGATGCTACATCCGATATTCTTTCCACCACAACAATCACCCTGTATGATAGTGATGGAAATACAGTTTCTGTAGAAAGAACAATTTATAAAAATTATGACTGCGAATATGTAGATGCTGACGGTATGGAATACAGCACCGATGACGATGTTTATTTTACAGATGAAAATGGAAAGACCTACCAGTCCTTAAATGACAGTACCCATTATTTTGGTGCCGAGTTAGAGCAGCATGTATTACAGGATGCCAATGGAAACGGTGTGACAGTTACAGAAACAACTAATGGAGATTATTACTATATGGATGATAATGGCACTGGTTATATTGACAACGGCGACGGAACCTGGACGGATGAGAATGGGAATAGTTATACAGAATAAGAGGAGGGATGCGGCTGAAAGCTTTTTTCAAAAAGGTGTCAGGCTGTGTACCATTCTCGGGCTATAGAAATGTGGTGTTTGGCTTTTTTAGTCATACACCCTTTTTTCGTATTAAAGACTGGCAAAAATCCTCAGTGGAATAAATCGCAGTGCTGTGTTAATATAGAAGAAAATTGTTATTGTTTATTGGTAACGCAAAATCGCAGAAAGGACGGCTGTCTTATGGGAAGCTACCTGAATCCGGGGAATAATAAATTCAAAAGAGCGGTGAATTCGGATATTTACGTGGATAAAACAGGATTAATAAAATATACAAATAGTATTGTCGATACGCTGCAGTCCTGTGTATGTGTCAGCAGACCAAGGCGTTTTGGAAAGTCTATGGCAGCAGATATGCTTACGGCTTATTACAGTAAGGGCTGTGATTCCAGAGAACTCTTTTCCGGTTTGGAAATTGCCAAGGATGAAAGCTTTGAGGAACATTTGAATAAATACGATACCATTTTTCTGAACATGCAGGAATTTTTGAGCAGAAGTTCAAATGTGAAGGAATTGTTGGAGAGAGTAGAAGGCAAAGTAATCCGCGAATTGAAGAAACAGTACCCTGAGGTGGAATTATATGACGAAAATGATCTGGCGGAAACTATGCAGGATATTTTTGCAGAAAGTGAGTGCCCTTTTATAGTTATTATTGACGAGTGGGATTGTATTTTCCGGGAGTTCAAACATGATAAGGCTGCGCAGGAGATTTACCTTGATTTTCTGCGTGATCTGCTTAAGGATAAAGAATACATTTATCTTGCCTATATGACGGGAATTTTGCCAATAAAGAAATACGGAACCCACAGTGCACTGAATATGTTCGATGAATTTTCAATGATTGATCCGGGCCCCTTGGCTGAATATGTAGGTTTTACAGAAAAAGAAGTAGAAGCACTTTGCCAGAAGTATCAGATGGATATTAATGAGATCAAAAACTGGTATGATGGTTATTCTTTTGAAGAAGTAGAATCTGTATACAGCCCGAAGTCGGTTGTGAGCTGCATGCGCCTTGGAAAACTGGGAAATTATTGGAATCAGACAGAGACTTTTGAGGCATTGCAGATTTATATTGATATGAATTTTGAAGGACTCCGGGATGATGTTCTGAGAATGATTGCAGGAGAAGCAGTACCAGTAAATACAGGAATTTTTACCAACGATATGATAACTTTCAGAATTAAAGATGATGTGTTGACATTGTTGATTCATTTGGGGTATCTGGGGTATCATTATGCAGAAAAGACTGTTTTCATTCCAAATAATGATATTCGCTTAAAATTTATCTGTGCATTTTTAGATATATATGTAAAAGCTAGTTTGAAAATACAATACAGAAAAGAGGAATCCATATGACTCTGGCACAACTTCGTTACGCGATTACGGTGGCGAATTCCAATTCTATGAATGAAGCTGCCCGGAATCTTTTTATATCACAGCCAAGCTTATCTTCGGCAATCCGTGAACTGGAGGAGGAAATCGGTATAGAACTTTTCCGCAGGACAAACCGTGGAATTTCCGTCACCCCAGAGGGAGAGGAATTCCTGGGCTACGCCCGCCAGGTGGTAGAGCAATACGAACTGATCGAATCCAAATACGTTTCCAAAGAACATACCAAGAAGAAATTCAGTGTTTCCATGCAGCACTACACCTTCGCAGTAAATGCCTTCGTGGAAATGGTGAAGCAGTTCGGAATGGACGAATACGAATTCGCCGTCCACGAAACCCGCACCTACGACATCATCACCGATGTAAAAGACTTCAAAAGCGAGATCGGCATCCTTTACCTGAACGACTTCAACCACAAAGTCCTGGAGAAACTTTTTCACGAATTCAACCTGGAATTCCACCCAATCCTGGAGTGCAGCATCTACGTCTACATGTGGAAAGGCCATCCCCTTGCTGACCGCTACCTGATCACCCTGGAAGACCTTCGCGAATACCCTTGCCTCTCCTTCGAGCAAGGCACCTACAACTCCTTCTACTTCGCCGAAGAAGTCCTGAGCACCTACGAATACAAACGCCTCATCAAAGCCAACGACCGTGCCACCCTCCTGAACCTAATGGTAGGTCTCAACGGCTACACTCTCTGCTCCGGAATCATCTGCGAAGAACTAAACGGCTCCGACTACTGCGCCGTGAAGCTAGACTCCGACGAGGTCATGACCATCGGCTACCTTGCAAGAAAAGGAACCACGATTAGCAAGTTAGGACAGAAGTACCTGGAAGAAATTGCCAAATACAAAGACAAAGCATTACGATAATCCACACACTTACATAAACTTCCATTTGGAACTAAAGCTGAACCTACCCCCCCACTACACCCACCCCCCCCACTTTCAGTTTGGGCGGAAACAGCGCAGCGCCTTCCCGCCCAAACGTCCGCTTCGCTCAACTGTTCACCAACCAGTACACAGCCAGTGGGGGAGGGATAAATCTAAGCGAGCCATTTAAGGAGCGCCCTTAGTGGCGGTGAGATCCATGACTTACGGAGACTTATGCGAGAGGGCTCTCCCGAGCGCATTAGTCGCAGTTAGTCATTAGCTCACCAGAACGTTGCGACGGCGAGCGTGATTTATCCCTCCCCCGCTGGCGTCCACTTTAGCTATAGCCTTACCCTATAACTAGCCCAAACTTTTAAGAATTAACACTTTTACTCCAATTGTGTTATAGTAACCATATCGACGATGAAACACCACTTAAAGGAAAGAGGAAAGACATGTCTTCAATATTAATCCAAGATGTGAGCAAAACCTTCGAAACCAAAGACGGTTCCGTACAAGCCCTGAAACACGTAAGCCTCTCCATTGAAACCGGAGACATCTACGGAATCATCGGAATGTCCGGTGCAGGAAAAAGTACCCTGGTACGATGTATGAACTTTCTGGAAGTACCATCCGAAGGAAAAGTATTAATAGACGGAAAATCCCTCAGCGAATTTTCCCCAAAAGAACTCCGCAAAGAGCGAGAGAAAATAGGAATGATTTTCCAGCATTTTAACCTGCTCATGCAGAAAAACGTACTGGAAAACGTCTGCTTCCCACTGTACATCCAGGGGAAGAAAAAAGCCGAAGCAAGAGCAAAAGCCCTGGAGCTTCTGGAAATCGTAGGACTGGCAGACAGAGCGAAAGCATATCCCGCACAGCTCTCCGGTGGACAGAAACAAAGAGTGGCAATCGCCAGAGCCCTGGCCTCCGATCCACAGATACTGCTCTGTGACGAAGCCACAAGCGCTCTGGATCCCCAGACCACATCCTCCATACTTGAACTTTTGCAGGACATCAATCAGAAATTCGGAATCACCATTGTGATCATTACCCACCAGATGTCAGTTGTCCGTGAGATTTGTACTCATGTGGCAATTATGAAAGACGGTGAAGTAAAAGAACAAGGCCTTGTAGAAGAAATCTTCAGCCACCCGAAATCACAGGTAGCCAAAGAACTGATTAGCAAGGATTCTGGAAACGACGTAGAAAGCAAAAAGCTTACCCAGTCAGAAATCCAGGACGGCGAAATCGTTCGAATCGTATTCTCTGAGAACTCCGCATTCGAACCAGTAATCGCAAACCTTATATTAACCTTCCACGAACCTGTAAACATTCTGAAGGCAAACACCAAAAACGTAGGCGGTGTAGCCAAAGGAGAAATGATCCTCCAGTTCATGAGTGACAGTACCAATGTACCGGAGATGAAGAAATTCCTTACAGAACGTGGACTTGAGATAGGGGAGGCGAACTGATTATGTGGACGAAACAAGTAACCGATATGATAATCGCAGGTGTAGGGGAAACATTATATATGACCCTGTTTTCCACCTTCTTCGGATATGTATTTGGAATGCCCCTTGGAATCCTGCTGAAAGTATCCGACAAAGAGGGTCTGCGGCCAAACGCAGTACTATATAAGATCCTGGATGTGATCGCAAATATTTTCCGAAGCATCCCATTCCTGATCCTGTTGATCCTGCTCATTCCATTCACCAGATTTCTGGTAGGAAAAAGCTATGGAACCACAGCCACTATCGTACCCCTTACCATTGCGGCAATCCCTTTTATCGGACGAATGGTAGAGTCTTCCTTAAATGAGGTAGACCCGGGAGTTATCGAGGCTGCAAGATCCATGGGAGCAAGCAACCTTCAGATCGTATTTAGGGTAATGCTGGTAGAAGCAAGAACATCCCTGATCTCAGGAGCTACCATTGTAACAGGAACTATCCTTGGTTACTCCGCAATGGCAGGAACCGTAGGAGGAGGCGGACTTGGAGACATTGCAGTCCGTTACGGATACAATCGCTGGCAGACGGACATCATGCTGGTGACAGTTATCCTTCTGGTAGTACTGGTACAGATTTTCCAGACAATTGGTATGTTCATAGCCAACAAGCTGGATAAAAGAAAATAAGTCAAAAAATGATTGTAATGTAGAAACTAAATATATTTTTAAAAAAAGAGGAGGAACTTTATTATGAAAAAATTAATCGCAGCAGCACTCACAGGAGCATTAGTACTTGGAACCGTTGGAACATCCGTTGTTTTCGCAGCAGATGATGACAAAACCATCACAGTAGCAGCATCCGAGACACCACATTCCGAGATCCTTGAAGCAGCAAAACCGATCCTTGAGGAAGAGGGATACGACCTTGAGGTAACGGTATTTGATGATTATGTACAGCCAAACGAAGTTGTAGAGAGCGGCGATTTCGATGCAAACTACTTCCAGCACATTCCATATCTGAACAGCTTCAACGAGGAAAAAGGAACCCACCTTGTAAATGCAGGCGGAATCCACTACGAGCCATTTGGAATTTATCCTGGAACAAAATCCAGCCTTGACGATATCGCAGATGGCGACACAATCGCAGTACCGAACGATACCACAAACGAGGCAAGAGCACTTCTTCTTCTCCAGGACAACGGAATTATCAAACTGAAAGACGGTGCAGGTCTTGAGGCAACTGTAAACGATATTGAGGAGAACCCATACAACGTAGAAATTGTTGAGCTTGCAGCTGAGCAGGTAGCGCGTGTTGCAGAAGAGACTTCTTACATTGTCCTTAACGGAAACTATGCACTTCAGGCTGGTTACTCTGTATCCAAAGATGCACTTGCATATGAGACCTCTGATTCCGAAGCTGCAAAAACATATGTAAACGTAATCGCAGTAAAAGAAGGAAATGAGAACAGCGACAAGATCAAAGCTCTTGTAGACGTATTAAAATCTGACGAGATCAAAGATTTTATCAACGAGAAATATGACGGAGCAGTTATCCCGTTCGAGGACAGCGATGACGCTGAGACAGGAGATGCTGAAGCAGCAGATGACGCTGACGAGACTGCAGCTGCAGAAGCTGACACAGCAGACGAGACAGCCGAGGAGACAGACGCTGAATAATCTGTAAAAATTAAACAGGGTTTTATTAAGAGAGTGATTATAAATCGGATTGAAATGCATTGGAAAAGATACATTTCAGTCCGATTTTTGCCTGTAAAAAAAGCAGTGTCCAATATATGGAACAGTACATAATTATGGAATAGGGTGACCTTCAGCCCTCTGCAAAAACAGTTGAAAAACCTTATAAAATCTGCTATTATAAAAACGAATTTTTGTAGGTATCGAGGTGAGGCCAAGTGAAAAAAAACGAATGTGCGAACCGGCTTGTCTGCCTGTTTTTCAGTGTGGCAGTTGCGGTTTTGTGTGTGCTTTTTGCAGGCATGGAAGCGAAGAGCATTATGCATGTTTACGATCTGAAACCGGCCTCAGCTTCTTTGATTTCACCAGAGCTTTCCAGAAGCACCCGGACAAGTGCAGAAGAACTGACAGGACTTCGGCAGGTGTCTGTAAGGCTGGAGGCGGACCAGCGCCTTCGCCACAGGTCAGGCGTGGAAATTGTGGTGCTCATCATGTTGGCAGTTCTGCTGGCGAATACCGTATTTTATAAAGCAAAGAAACGTCTGCTGACCAGAAATGATGCTGACGGCAGACGGTTTATTATCTGTTACATCCATCATCAGGATGGACAGAAACACTGAAGATCATATACCATTGTTTAATATTGCTGATTGCTGCAAGTGTTTTCATTATGAGTAAAGCATTGCAGTGGAGAGCAATTATTTTCCATGTAAACAAACGTATATGATTGGAGGTATGACACTATATGTTACTTAATATTTTTATAGGAGTAATGATTGTTGCAGCCATTGCTGTCGGCATCTGGATGGCATGGTTTGACAGTCATGGAGGAAAGAAATGATAGCACAGATTTTTGCAGTAGTAATTTTCCTGGCGATGTTCATTCTGATCATCACAGAAGTATGGGAAAGACATATTGTTACGCTGGGATGTGCGCTCCTTACATTGATTCTTGTATTTGGAATCTGTATGCACAGCCCCTCAGCAATTATTGAAACACTGAACATACATAGTATTTTTTCACCGGGATTCTGGCACACAGCAGGTGAAGCAAGCGAAGCTTCTGCTGGAATCAACTGGGAAACTATCGTGTTCATCGCTGGTATGATGATCATGGTAGAAGGCATGGCAAACTCCGGATTTTTCCGCTGGTTATGCATGAAGATCGCGAAACTGGTTAAATACCAGATTATCCCGATCTTTATCACATTTATGCTCCTGTCCTTTGTACTTGCTATGTTTATCGATAGTATCACCGTAATCCTGTTCCTTGCAGCGGTTACCGTAGAACTGTCACAGCTGCTGAAATTTAATCCGGTACCAATGATCCTTGCAGAGATCTTCTGCGCCAACCTTGGTGGATCCGCTACCATGTGCGGAGATCCGCCGAACATTATCATTGGAACATCACTTGGATTTTCCTTTGCAGATTTCGTGACAAACACAGGTCTTATCGCGGTGATCGCACTGGTGCTGGTTGTAATCTATTTTTACTTTATTTTCCGCAAAGAGCTTACCGAAAATGCGGGAAAAATTGATCCGTCTACGTTACCGGATCCGGAAGAAGCGATTGTAAGCAAGAAGGGTTTCACCATCAGCTGTGTGATCTTCCTCTGCGCTGTTGTCCTTCTGGTAACACATTCCCAGACAGGGCTTACCGTATCCTGTATCGGTGTATTTATCGCAGCAGTGACACTGATCACTTCCGGAAAAGATGCTTTGGACCTTCTGAAAAAGGTTGATTACAAGACACTGCTGTTCTTCGTAGGACTTTTCGTAGTTGTTGGCGGTCTGGAGCAGACCGGTATCCTTACGATCCTGGCTGGATTTATTGGAAAAGTCAGCGGCGGAAACCTGATGGTAATGATCGCCATCATTATCTGGGTATCTGCTATCGCAAGTGCATTTATTGATAACATTCCGTTTGCAGCTACCATGATCCCGGTTATTGACAGTCTGGCAGCCGCACAGGGAGTTGATATTTCCATTCTGGCATGGGCTCTTGCAATGGGTACTGACATCGGCGGAAGTGCAACCCCGATCGGAGCTTCTGCAAACGTAGTCGGTATCGCAACAGCAGCCAAGAGCGGTCACATGATCAAATGGGGAAAATACTGCAAGGCAATGGCACCTGCCACGATCCTGGTTGTCCTCGTTTCCATGCTGATGATTTATGCTAGATATTTATAATGCCATAAGGGGGAAGTGTAGAACTGTCAATTATCAGAGAAAAAGCAGTGCCAAAGATCTGGCATGCCATGAATAACTGACAGTTGGTCTTGCCCGCTTTTAACGGCATTTTATCCGGAAAAATCCGTGAAACAAGAGCGGATTTCTCTGGTTAGAAGGGAGGATACCATGAAAACACAAAAACAGGTGATCATTTCCATCGGACGAGAGTTCGGAAGCGCAGGCCATGAAATTGCAGAGCGAATCGCCAAGCGCTATGGACTTTCGTTATACGATCACAATCTTTTACGCGAGGTGGCAGACAGCCATAACGTAAATCCAGAAGAGCTGGAAATCTTTGACGAGATGAAGCACAACAAATTTCTTTACCGCACAGTGAAAGGAATGAGCAGTTCTCCGGCAGACAACGTTGCTATGATGCAGTTCAATTTTCTTCGGGAAAAGGCTGAAAAAGGAGAATCCTTTGTAGTTGTAGGACGTTGCTCTGAGACAATCCTGAAGGATTATGAGGGCCTGATTTCCATCTTCATTATTGGAGACATGGATCAGAAAATTGCCCGTGTAGCCCGTCTTTATGGAAAAACCGATAAAGAAGCTGAGCGCTTTATCAAAGAGAAAGACAGAAAGAGAAAGAAATACCACGACAGTCATTGCAATTCCAAATGGTCAGATTCCCATACCTATGATCTGAGTCTGAACAGCAGCACTCTTGGCGTGGAGGGAAGCGTTGAATTTCTTTCATCTTATATTGACAAAAGGATATCAAAAATGAAATAATAAGCTTAATGACAAAGGTTCTGCCAGGACGCATACAAGTGTCAGGGCGGAACCTTTGTGGTTTTTGTGGCCGCAGTCAGTAAGAGTAGTCAGAAATAGTTCTGATGTTGGGAAGGTGCTACCCTAAAGCCACGAACTCTCATTTATCCAGGAGGAAAATTTATGTTCACTGATGACGAAAAAGACTACATTATGCGTATGATCAAAGAGATTGCCCGTGTCCTTGCCAGCGTCATGCTTGGGAAAAAATATGTTCAGGTGGAATTGCCGGTAGAATCCAAATATCAGATTTCCGGAGACAAGCTTCACCATATGAAAACCATGGTGGACAGAGGCGAGATCAACGAGGCAGAGAACGAACTTCTTGACCGGATCGATTACGCTGACAAAGAAGCTCTGGCAGAAGCTATGTTTTTCTACGAATATGCTGCATCCAAAGGGGATGAATTTCTGGAAGCGCACAACTATTCCCTGGAGGAAATAAGGGATGGGATCCAGCAGCTGGCAGAAGATGCTGGATATGGAAATATTATAAATATGCTTGATATAAAATAGAATCTCTTGTGATATATGAAATACTGCGATTTTATTAAGTCTGCGCCCAAAAGTATTTTTGCCAAGTGGGAGCGCCATAGGCGTGGAACAGCTGACTTTCCTATATGGAGATGTCGCCGACAGGCGGCATGTCCGTTTAGAGTGAAATTGTGATCACGCTTAAAATGATGAGGAGATTATAAGATGTTTCTTGAAAAAAACAGAGACCGGATAGAAAAAGACTTTGAAGATTTTTCCAGGGAACTGCCAGGAAAAGCGGAAGAGATAAAGAAGAGAATGGAAGCACTAAGTCCTGATATTGTGATCGGAATGAAATATCTGTACAGCAATATGCCCTACAGCGATGTGGGAAACTATACCTTTGACACTTATCTGGATTATGTGCAGCAGGGAATCTATCTCTGGGAAAATTCCCCTTATGTAAAGAATTATCCAGAGCTTTATTTCCTGAATTACGTGCTTTTTCATCGGACAAATGATGAAGAAATCAAACCATGCCGTACCTATTTCTGGAAAAAAATAAAGGATAAGGTCCAGGGGAAGGCCATGGTGGAAGCTGCACTGGAAATCAATCACTGGTGTGCGGGAGAAGTGATGTACCAGGGAACGGACATGCGTACCGGCTCCGCACTGGAAATTTACAGAAGCGGTGTAGGCCGCTGTGGTGAGGAAGCCGTCTTTGTGGTAAATGTAATGCGAAGTGCCGGAATCCCTGCAAGACCAGTGTATGTGCCGAGATGGTCCCACTGTGATGACAACCACGCCTGGGTAGAGGTCTGGTGCGATGGCGACTGGCATTATCTGGGAGCTTGCGAGCCAGAAGCTGTTCTGGACAAGGGCTGGTTTACCAATGCAGCATCCAGGGCCATGATGATCGGCTCCAGATGGTATGACCGCGCTATGCCAGACGAAAAAGTGATCGGAAAAGACGGAATGAACCGGATCATCAATCTTCTTGGTAAATATGCCAAAACCAGGTGGATCACTATTACAGTGGAAGATCTGGATGGAACTCCGGCTGCTGGGGCAAAAGTACGGGCTGAGGTAATGAACTATGGGGAATTTTCCCCGATTGCAATAATGGAAGCAGACAAAAATGGCTGTATTTCCTTTGAAACCGGTTTTGGAAGCCTGCTGATCTGTGCTGTTTATGATGGTGCTTACGGGGAAAAGGTAATCGACACAAGAGAGGACGACCATTTTACCTGTACTCTTGGTGAGGAATATGAGGATGAGCTTTGGGTGGATTTTGACATGAATGCACCGGAGGATACCGGCAGAATAAGATGGAATATTACCCAAGAACAGGAAGAAGAGAATAATCACCGGATTGCCGCTGAGGCAGAACACTGCCGCCGTAAGATTGAGAAATTCCAGCCGCTGTGGAAGCGCTGCCTTTTTGGACATACCATGAAGGAAGTGGAGCCTATGATGGCTGTTTTGTCTGAGAAAGACAGAAGGGATGCTTTTCCAGAAGTGCTGGAGGGCCATTATCAGGAGGCCTCGGTTTATCGCGAATTTAATCCAGATGAGATTTACATTCCATATGTATGGAATCCCCGCGTGGAAAATGAGGTCCTTACCAGGTGGAGGAAGAAGATCCTGGGCTATTTTGACAAGGGGCAGAGGGATGCTTTTGAAGCGGATCCCAAGAGCATCTGGACCTGGATCGAAGAGAACATTTCAGTCCGCAATGACAAAGAGCGCCTGACTGCATACACCACTCCTGGTGCAGCACTGGAGCTTGGAATTGCCGGAGAGAAATCCCACAAGGTGCTTTTCGTGGCAATCGCCAGAACCCTGGGAATCCCGGCACGTCTGAATCCTGCTGATGGAGCTATTGAATATTGGGATGGAATGAGGTTTGTAGCAGTATTGGAAGAGAGCCGGAAGGAATCCCATCTTACAGTCTTCGCCGGGGAAAAAGGGGACTGGAATTATTTCCAGAACTGGACCATTGCGGTGACAGACGGAAGAGGATACCTTACCCTGGATTTCAGCGACCGCAAGTGGGAAGCTGGAAAACTGGAATTGGATATCATGCCGGGAGATTACCGGATTCTGACTGGAAACCGTCTGCCAAACGGAAACATTCTGGGAAAAAGATACGATTTTCATATTGAAAAAGATGAGACGAAGCGGGTAGAACTGGAGCTTCGAGAGTATAGTCTGAAGGAAATGTTCAACCGTCATTCCATTCCGGATTCCAAGCTGACCGATCGGGCTGGAAATCAGGTGCTGGTGTCTGAATTGACGGGAAGAAGGCGCTGCGAACTGTCTGATGCAGAGCACATAGATGTTCCTTGCAAGGCAGACGAAGGGCTGGATGCGGCTGTAGCCTTTGGAGACGCTGCCAAACGGGAGAATAGTCTGGTTGCGCGCAATATTCTCTTCTGGTTAGAAGAGGGCCGCGAGCCTACCGAGCACATCCTCAATGAAATGATGGATTTGAAAGAAAAATATGAAAAAATCCAAAAGCAGGTTATATTTATCCTTCGCAGTAAAGATTCTTTAAAGAATGCTACTATGGTGAAATGTCTGGAACTGTTCCCTGAAATTCAGGTGTACTTCCACGATTTCGGCAAGGACAAGGAAATGACCGCCCGCCGCATGTACGTAGATTCCGAGAAGCTGCCGCTTATGGTCATTACCGAAGGCCCTTGCCAGGGCATTTTTGCAGCAGCTGGATACTCTGTGGGTATGGCGGATATGCTGATGAGGATTTTTGAGGCATGAACCGGGACCAGATTAAATATGCAGCCATGTTTACCATGCTATTAAACCATATTGCAAACATTTTCCTGGAACCAGGTACCTTCCTTTTTGAGGTGATGGTGGACGTGGGTTATTTTACCGCTATCACCATGTGCTACTTTCTGGTAGAAGGCTACGGCTACACCCGCTCCAAAGAGAAATACGGCAAACGGCTTCTGCTGTTTGCCCTGATCTCCGAAATTCCCTTCTGTCTTGCATTTACAGAAGAAGGAACCATCAGTTTCGTAAACATGAACATGCTATTCACCCTTTTTCTATGCTTTTTGATTCTTTATGCAATGGAAAAGATCCCTTCAGGAACCCGGCGGATACTCTGCATCTTGGGCCTGGTATTTGCCTCCGCCTACAGTGACTGGGCCCTTCTTGCCCCCATCTTCACCTACTGGTTCGCAAGCGGTGGCCTCCGGGATGCACAGGGGAAAATGCTGCCAGCCGGCGGCCGGAATGCTGATCAGAAAAGCCATCTGGCTGGCGGCCAGAATCCTGAACGAAAAAAACTTTTATGGAAGGTTTTCAGAAAGGCAATGCTGTTCTTTGGTCTGTTAAACCTTGTAGAAAACATGGAGCAGACCACTCCTGCCAGGGCTGTTATCCAGTCCCTCGGCGCCACCGCCGGAATTCTGCTCTCAGCACTTTGCATCATCTATCTCTACAACGGAAAGCGCTCCGAAAAACATCGAACCTTTTCTAAGTGGTTCTTCTACATTTTTTATCCGGCACATTTGCTAATATTAGGTATATTGAGAATTGCTATTTAATTGGTTGGTCGTTATCCCGGACGCGATTTCACAATGTATATTCACCGCCGCGCGTCGCAACGTTCCGGCAAGCTAATGACTAACTACGACTAAGACGCTCAGGAGAGCCTTCGCGCCTAAGTCTCCGTAAGTCATGGATCTCGCCTCCACTAAAACCGCTCCTGAAATGCGCGGCTTGCGAATATACATTGCAAAATCGCTGGTTACTGGAAAGGGAAGAAAGAAACAGTAACGACAACAACGGGGGTGGGGTGAAGTAGTTGGTATCCCGCAACTTTATTGGTTTTTCTAATCTATCGTTGTCAAGAAAGTATCGGGAAACCAATCACTCCCCCTCCCCTTCGTTAAAAGTTCTTGCCAACCAGCAAGTTCCAGCCGACACACAGCATTTGGGCAATGTGTATTACTCCAGCGAGCCATTTCAGGCGCGCCCTTAGCGCAAGCGAAATCCAGCGCTTACGGAGACTTATGCGTGAGGGCTCTCCCGAACGCATTAGTCGCAGTTAGCGATTAGTTTGCTGGAGCGTTGCGCCGGCGAGAGAGTAATACACATTGTCCAAATGCGTCCCTCCTGAAGAACTTTTAACACACTAAATAGCAACTGAGAAAACCTTGTACAATAAAACCGGCTATGCTAAAATAAAGAAAGATTTCAGGGACAAAGCAGTTTGTCCCTTGTTTTACGTTTGAAGAAAGGATACCCTATGTTTCACATAATCCCCAACAATTTTTTTGTTCCGCTATCCTCGCCAAACCGAATTGTGTACTGGGAATGTATCAGCCGCCTTTTTGCCATTATGGAACACCAGCTCTCCTTTGGCGTGGAAAGAGAAGTGCTGGTAGACGAGCTGGAATTTTATTTTGGGCAGGAAAATGCGGCCCAGCTGGTGGAAGAAGAATTTCAGGCTGATGACAGCCGAAGCCGGGCTAACGGCATTTTGCGCCGCCTGGAATACTACGGCTGGATCGAAGTGGAAACAGACAAAAGCTACGTACAGCGTGTAAACTTCAAGGAATACGCTGTGAAAATAATCAAAACACTCCTGGATATCGCAGATGGGAAACAAATTGAATACCAGGGGTACATTTATACCATCTACAGTCTGGTAAAAGGCACCATGGATAAGCCGGGTATCGTGCTCATGCAGATCTGGGAAAACACTGACTACCTGATCACTGGTCTGAAAAACCTCAATTCCAACATCAAACACTACATTGATGACCTTACCAGACACAGCACGGTTGCCCAGATTATGGATGCACTGTTTAACGACTACATTACCAATATTGTAGACAAAGCCTACCACCGCCTGTTGACTTCTGACAATGTTTCCAAGTTTCGTCCGGAAATTATGCAGTGCCTGGAGAAAAAAAGCCACAATGAGGAATTTCTGGAAAAGGCATCTGCAGAGATTGCAGCTATCCGGGAGGTTTCCGAGGAAGAGGGGCGGGAACTGACCTACCGTTATCTTCACGAAATTATTGAGGCTTTCCGCAATATGGACGAGATTCTTCAGGAAATCAACCAGAAAAATACCCAGTACCAGCGAGCTGCCATCAACCGTGCTAAATTTCTCCTGGCAGGAAATGAAGATGTGCGGGGGCAGTTGAAAGAAATACTCATGGGAATTAATGAAGAAATCAACCGGGAAAATATGGATCTTGGGGGAATCTACCGCATTGATTTTCTGGATGATCTGGTGCGTATTTGCCAGTGTTCTATTCTGGAACAAAGTTCTCTGTATCTGGCAGTAGAAGGGAAAAAGGAATTCATCCCCTCCAGTCTGGAGAATGAGGAACCAGACGAAGAGCTTCGCCGTGAGAAAATGAGAAAGATGGCAGAAAAGATCCGGAAAGTGATCAGTGTAGAGAAAATTCAGAACTACGTAAACCGTTATCTGGCGGAAAAAGATGAGCTGGAAGCAAGCCAGCTTCCTCTCAATAATGAAGAGGATTTTATCAAACTGATCTATGTGCGCCTTTACGGTCAGCGCAAAAATATGGGATATGTAATAGAAACTCTGGAAGAACGGGAAGTAAACGGCTACCGTTTCAAAGATTTTCGGATACGGAGGAGAGAAAATGGAATATCTGGAAGGAATGCTGCAAAAAGAAAAGGATAATTTCAGCAGGGTTTGTAACCGTCTTCTGGGAACCTGCTTTTTGTGCAAAGGAAACCAGAATACCAAAGCAGATTATTATTTTGTGCTGAAATACAGGAAAGAATTTAAAGAATATCTGGGCGTTCTTGGCTATCGCCTTGAGATAAACGAGGAATATGGAGTGATTCAGCTGACCAGTCCGAGAGGGTATAACCGGATGAATCTGAAGCTTTATGATTCCATTGTACTTCTGATCCTGCGAATCCTTTACGATGAAAAGAAGCGTGAGCTTTCCGCAATAGAGGAAGTAATCGTGAACCTTGGAGACATTCAGGATAAGTTTGTGAGTCTTAATATCCGTGACAGATTAATCGACAAAACCACCATGCGAAATGCCCTGAGCCTGTTCCGAAGATATCAGATCGTGGAGCTTCTGGATAAGGATATGGGAGATGAAGAATCTCGTGTTCTGATTTACGACTCCATTCTGATGGTGGTACGTGCAGAAGACATTAAGGCAGCATATGAGAAACTGGAGACATACAGAAAGGGAAGAAACGAAAGCGATGAAGAAACTGACGAGGATGAAGCTGATTAATTGGCATAGGTTTAATAACTGTACCATAGAGTTTGGAGATTCCACTCTTTTATCTGGTGAAAACGGCGCTGGAAAATCCACTCTTCTGGACGCAATCCAGTTTGTGATCATCTGTTCCACCGGTTATTTTAACAAGGCGGCCCACGAGAATGGCAAGCGAAGGCTTACCGGATATATCCGCTGTAAAACAGGAAAAGAAAACCAGCCTTATGAGCGTACCGGTGAGATCAGCGCTCATGTTGCCTTGGAATTTTATGAGGAAAGCAAGGATAAATATTTCATTATCGGTGCTGTTGTGGACTCTGCTTCTGAGGGCCAGGAGACCACAGTGCGATATCTGATGGAGAATACAAGGATCTCAGATGATCTTTTCCTGTACGGAAACCAGGTGAAATCTATTGCAGAATTCCGTGGTTCCAATATTGATATCCGCCAGTGGTGCAAGACCAATGTAGAAGCCCGTAGAATGGTCACAGCAAGACTTGGAAGGATTGAAGATAAGTTCTTCCGTCTGATTCCAAAAGCGCTTGCATTTAAGCCAATCGACGATATTAAGGACTTTGTTTACTCTTACGTGCTGGACGAAAAAGAAGTCAATATTGATGTACTTCGGGAGAATGTGCGTACTTATCAGGATATGGAACGTACCCTTGATAACGTGAAAGAACGCATGAAAAAACTGAAAAAAATACAGGAATTGTACCAGCGTGTACAGGAGCGTATTGAAAAGGACAGGATGTACGAGTATTTCCTGAAACGTAGTGATCTGGAGCTTGTGGAAGGACAGCTTTCCAGTCTGGAAACTGCCAGAAAAAACGAAGAAATCCGTCTTTCCCAGGCGAAAGCCCAGCTGGAAATGCTTCAGAAAGAGCGCTCTGAAAAGCAGGAAATTGCCACAAATATCCGTGTAGAACTGCGCCATAACCAGGAATTTGTAGCTTTGGAAGAGGAGAAAAAAGAGCTGAAAAGGCTTCGGGATAAGAGACAGGAAGCTATGAATGAGGAGACGGAATTGAAGAAGAGCGTGGCTCAGGCGGCCAGGGACTGCGAGAGTTTATTGCGGACTATGGGGGCCGGGAACACTTCCAGATATTCTGCAGCAATTTCTACCGAAATGAGTCAGTCTGCAAATGCAGAAAATGAAACTGGCGTAGATTTCGCTTCCTGTATCCGTGAATACCGGAAAAAACTTCAAACTCTGGATGGTGATATCAATGTAACAGAAATAAAGAGCCTTACAGATGATGTGATCCATTTCAAACAGATGCGCTATGGAGAACTGCAGGAAGAGCAGGCGCAGCTGAAGATCCGGCTTAACCAGAACCAGACAGAATGGGAGAAATTAAGCAAAAAGATCAATAAACTGAAACGCAAAAAGCTGACTTATCCATCTGGGGTAGAGCTTCTTGTGGAGTCTGTACAGGAAGAATTTGCGGGTATTGGAAGAGAAATCCAGCCTGGAGTGTTCTGCGAAATGCTGGAAATTAAGGATGAGGAATGGCGAAACGCAGTAGAGGGGTATCTGAATACGCAGCGTTTTTACGTGCTTGTAGAACCGGAGAACTTCGATATTGCACTTGGTATTTATGACCGTCTTCGAAGAGAGAAAAAGGTTTACGGAGTAGGTCTGATCAACACGAAAGATCTGGAAAAATACGACACTGCTCCTGCTGGAACTCTGGCAGAAGTAGTCACATCCCAGAACAAATATGCCCGTCAGTACAGCAACATGCTCCTTGGAAAAGTACAGATGTGCGAGCGTTACGAAGACCTGAAAAAGTATTCTGTTTCTATCACAAAGGGCTGTATGAGATATCAGAACTGTGTGGCAAGTGCCATCAAACCAGAGGTATTTCGTGTGCCGTTTATCGGCAAAAATGCTTTTACTGTACAGCTGGCACAGGCTGAAGAAGAATTTCAGAAGCTTAGTGAAACAATGGAAAATCAGGAGAAAAAGCTGTCTGACACAAAAGAGATTCTGGGACTTCTTTCTACAGAAAGTGACGTGGATATTAAGTACCGTCTGGATGTGATCGCTACCCTTCGTATGTTAAATAAATCCATTGATAAATGTGAGGAAAATATACGAAAACTGAAAGAAAATTCCACCCTGATCCAGAAGCAGCTGCAGCTGGATGAGCTGGAAAAAGTGCTTAGGGGATTGGATTACACCATCAGCTCCGACACGGAAAAAATCGGTGGAATGCGTGCCCGGATCCAGGATTTGGTTGCCAGAAAACAGACACTTCTGGAAAAACAGATTACCGGAAAGAGTGAGGTAACCGCTCTTGCAGCAGATGCGGGAGAACGTTTAAATAGCTGGAATCGGGAATATAAGGAGGCTCTGGGAGTAAGATCAATTGAGCAGTTTCAAAGTGAATATTTTTATAAACTGCCTTCTAATAAGAGAAAATATAACAGCGAGAGATGTCAGATTGCCAAAGACAATATGATAAATGCCATGGTGGAATATAAGACCGAGCATGATTTTGGTGCAGCTGCCAGTCTGGAAGGTTTTCCTGAATTTGAGGCGGTGTATGAACGTTTGAAAAACTCTGAACTTCTTGATTATGAGGAGAAAGTACAGTCTGCCCATAAAGCGGCAGAAACAGAATTTCATGAGCAGTTCCTGGCGAAATTACAGGAGAATATGAAGCTTGCCCAGGGGGAATTTAAGGAACTGAACAAGGCGTTAAAGGGCATTGATTTTAGCAGTGAACGCTATGAATTCCAGTTTATGCCAAGTAAGAAATACCGCAATTATTATGAAATGATCATGGATGATTTCAATGTGACACAAGGCGAATCCCTGTTTTCGGGAATTTTCCATGAGGCTCATAAGGATGTAATCGAGGAGCTGTTTGAACAGCTTTCGGTAAGTGGAGATAACAGTGCACAGGCTCTTGACGAGTTTACGGATTACCGTACTTACATGGATTATGACATTAAGATCATTCATAATGACGGCACCTATTCTTACTATTCCAAGGTATGTGAAGAGAAGAGCGGCGGTGAGACACAGACCCCATTCTACGTGACAGTTGCGGCTTCTTTTGTGCAGCTTTACAGCAATAATATTGGTGGCGAGGCAGCTGGGCTGGTACTTTTTGATGAGGCCTTTAATAACATGGATGATGAAAGAATCGGCGGCGTTTTGGAATTCCTGAGACGCCTTCCATTACAGCTTATTATCGCCGCTCCTCCAGATAAGATCCAGTATATCGGCCCGGCTATGGATGAAGTGATGCTGGTAATGACAGATCAGAAGCAGAGTTATGTGGAGGAATATCATAACGCGGTGTAGGCCCTGTTTGAAAAATTATTCCCATAATCTGCACGCACCAGTATGGTTGACAGTTGTTGTGTTTTTTTGAGATGATTCCACAATTCACAGTTGCACAGTGGCAGATTAAGCGGTAAAATAAACGAAAATAACGCAGAGGAGGTATCGCATATGACAACATTGGAAATTCTGGACCGTCTGCAAGGGGATGCACTGAAAGATGGTGAACTTCGAAAAAAGCTTTTGGCAACCCGTTTGGAAAAGGATCCTCTCACTGTTTTTTGCAGATTATGCAGGGAACTTGGCTATGAATTGTATGAAATGGACCTGGTATCTGCCGGAGAAGACTTCTATGCCACCATGCGCCGCAGTACCAATGGTGGCGGAGAAAACTCCCCGAAGCTGGAGGGGGAAGATGACTTCTATGAGCTTTTGATGGCAAGCCTGGAGGCAGCGGAGAAAGCAGAATAGAATTGGCTCAAATTGACATCAACTATGAGTGTTTTAGGTAAGCCAAAAGTATTACACAAAACATTATGTAAACTAAAAGGACGACAGTTGAAAACCTAAATTTCGTTGAAAATTAGAGGGAAATGTCTGTTATAGATTGAAAAACAGGGAGTATGTATGGCAGAATTAACAGAATTGCAGAAGCAGTTATTCGAATTACAGGATATAAAATATCGGGATTTCCACAGCAAATTAATGCCCGAAACAGCCAAGGAAAAGATTATTGGAATCCGTACTCCTGTGCTTCGGAAGTTTGCAAAAGTATTCGCCGGTACTCCGGAATCAGAGGACTTTTTGCAGCAGCTTCCTCACCAGTTTTATGAGGAAAATAACCTTCATATGATGCTGATCACTGGAATAAAGGACTATCCGAAATGTATGGAAGAAGTACTGCGATTTCTGCCATATATCGACAACTGGGCCACCTGTGATTTCCCAGAGCCAAAGTGTTTTCGTAAGAACAAAAAAGCAGTATTAGAAGAGGTCCGGAAGTGGATCGCCTCCACTGAAACCTACACTATTCGCTACGGAATTGGCATGCTTATGCGCCTTTTTCTGGATGAGGATTTTTCCCCAGAGTATCTTGAAATGGCAGCTGGCGTACAATCACAGGAATATTATGTAAACATGATGATTGCCTGGTATTTTGCCACCGCGCTGGCCAAGCAATGGGATGCTGCAGTCCCTTATATTGAGCAGCACAGACTGTCGGACTGGGTACATAAAAAGACTATCCAGAAGGCAGTGGAAAGCTACCGGCTTACGTCTGAACAGAAGGAATATTTGAAAGGCTACCGTTAAAAATAGGATTTTATGGTTTAGAGACTAAGAAATGAAAAACGCCAGAATGAAAAGCTTTATCATGCGGTAAAGCGAATTTCATTCTGGCGTTTTGTATTTATGCAGGCATAAGATCCTGGTGGCTGCCGCAAATCAGCGGAAGCTCTTCAGCCAGTTCACCAGGGAATCATGCCAGATATTGTCATAAACGGTTTTCTTCATCTGGTCGGTTACCGGACCATTGTTTGCCATTTTCGCAAGGATTCCGGCTTGAAGCTCTTTTACGGTCATGTCCTCTGGGGACTTGGACCAGTCTACGGTTATCTGAGATTTTTCGGAGGCTGGTTCGGATGCGGTAGTAGTATTAGATGTTGTACCATCAGCTGCTTTTTCAGAAGCATTTGTGGTGCAATCAGAGTTACCTACAGTAGTCGCAACCGTTTCCTTTATGCTGTCCGTATTCGCAGCATTTTTCAGTGCCTGAGAGATCGGAGTTGTATTTTGCTCTGCGACAGTGGCAGCAGCTTCCTCTTTTGTCTGGTCTGCGTTGTCAGCCTTAACTGTTGTATTAGTAGTTTCCGGTGTCTTTGCATTCATCTCTACCGGCTTATACTCTGGCATATCCCCAGCCGGAACCCAGATATTGCCGCTGTTTCCGGCAACGGTTACATGAATGCGTCCATTTTCTACAGAAACTTTTTCACCGGTCAGAGTACCTACATACTCAGCTGCATTTCCAGCAGCCAGATCCATAGAAGCGGCATTGTCATCATTATTTACAGTGATGATCACACGCACCCCATCCAGGTCACGGGCAAAAGCATACTGGCGGTTGGTGAGCATAAGCTCTGCATAGCTTCCATAATTAAGAGCCGGTGTATTCTGGCGGACTTTTCCAAGGGCAGCAATAAGAGCTGTGCAAGGATTTTTCTCCACTGCGTCAGCATAATCAGCAAGATTTAAGGCTGGTCTTAAGCTGTCATCTGAGGTTCTTTCCTTACGTCCCTCAATTCCAAATTCAGAACCATAATAAATACTTGGAACTCCCGGAAGGGTGTAGAGAAGCACATGAACTGGAGCAAAATGCGCCTTATTGGAAAGTTTGGTGTAAATTCGTTCTACATCATGGTTGTCCACGAAATTATAAAGATCAAGGTCGCCCATGTTCTGCTGATATTTTACAGTGTGCGCGATCTCAAAATAGTTATGGTCATTGTGTCCGCTGTAAAGAGCCTTGTGAAGTGCATAATTTGTAACACTGTGAAGGGTGCTGCCATTTACCCAGCGACTGTAATCGCCGTGGATGACTTCGCCCATCAGCCAGAAATCCGGCTTCACTTCCTCAGCGGTGCGGCGCAGCTGTTTCATAAAATCAAAGTCCAGAACGTCCGCAGCGTCAAGACGGATACCATCCACATCAAATTCAGAAACCCAGAAACGGATCACATCGCAGATGTAGTTCTGCACATCAGGATTACGCTGGTTTAATTTTACCAGAAGATTATATCCGCCCCAGTTTTCATAGGAAAAGCCATCGTTGTATTCGGTATTTCCAGAGAAGTTCACATTACAGTACCAGTTTACATAAGGTGAATTCTGTCGTTTCTCCTGAATATCTTTAAATGCGAAAAAGTCACGTCCGGTGTGGTTGAATACGCCATCAAAGATAACCTTGATCTCTTTTTCGTGGCAGGCTGCAACGAAATTCTTCAGATCCTTGTTGTCCCCCAGACGGGAGTCAAGCTTCCTGTAATCAGTAGTCTCATAACCATGTCCCACACTTTCAAATAAAGGACCAATATATAAAGCGGTGCACCCGATCTCTTTAATATGATCGATCCACGGAAGAAGTGTATTCAGCCTATGCACAGGCTCTCCATACTCATTCTGCTTCGGCGCCCCAGTCAAACCCAGTGGATAAATGTGATAAAAAACTGCCTCGTTATACCAACTCATGTCTAACACCTCTGTCGTTTAAAATAAATTTGTACATTCAACGTCTTCTATAATAGCAGATTTTAGGAGCTTATACCATATAAAAATATGATGATTCATGATACTCTGTAAGGACTGTTAAGAATTTTTTGAAAACGGAAAATATATTGAAAATTTTACTTAAGGGCGAAGGGGTAAAAATAGTGATTCGATATATAAAATGACGGAAGAACAGAAGAAAGCCTTTGTTGAGGCCTGATGGTAAACTATATTGACAAAACCTATTGATATACTATGAAAACAAGGGCATATTTTACAACAACATTAACGAAAGGAAAAACCACTTTCAAAAGCGGAAAAATGGCAGTGAAGAGCTGAAAGTTTCATGCTAAAGTGCAGAAGTGGCGGGCCATCAGATGAATAAAAGGATAGATCCAAGAATTTTTCATAAGAATACTGCAGAAGATTATCTTCGGGCAGCGATAGAGACAGCGAACTGGATCGACACGCTGGCGGTGAAGACAGAGTATGGAAGGATCTGGAAAGCGCTTCCGGAGGGACAGGAAGGATATCGTGAAGATGTTCCTATGTTTACGTCAAAAAGTATGTATGACGGTTCAGCTGGAATCGGAATTTTCCTGATCCGTCTTTATGAAGCCACTAGTGATGAGAGATGGCTGAAAGAAGCAGAAGAAGCGGCTGCGCATATTATTGCTACGCAGGTTGGTCCTGAATGGTATCAGCATACCCTACTTACATTCGGAGGTGAAAGGAATCATTCCTGTGCCGGGATGGGCGGCAGGATCTTATAATGGACCGGTAGGAGAAGCCTATTTCCTGGAGGATCTTTACCATGTGACAAGAAAGCAGGAGTATCGCGATTTCGTGTTACGCACAGCGGATATTCTTATGGAGGCAGCTTCTTGAGATGAACGCGGGTTGTTTTGGAGCGAGCAGGAGGATATTACTGCAGATGGCGGATTTATTGTTTTTCTGGATATTGTATATCGTCGCACTGGAATCCGGAAATATCTGGATTTTGCCAGTGAGGCAGCCGAACCTGGTATGACAGTTGGTGGAGAACCATCCCCACCAGAGTAGTAAGCTACCCGGGACTTTATGTAGGCGCAGCAGGATGCGGCTCTTCTTTACTGAGGGCTTACGCAGCGCTTACAGGAAAGAAGCTGACTAATTTGTATGAGTATCATTTTTTTGAGAAAATATAATGTACTTTATAATATGTACGAAGAATATGGAAATTATTTAACTGCAAAATATTACGGAACGTTTTCTTACATATAAATATAGCGCCTCTGCATACACTGTAAAAACAGCGTCGGCGGAGGCGTTTTTTTGAAAGAGTATATTGAAGAGCGGGCAGTAGAGATTGGAAATTATATTATCGAAACTAGGGCAACTGTAAGGCAGACTGCAAAAAGGTTTGGGATATCAAAGTCCACAGTACATAAGGACGTGACGACCAGACTTGCAAGCTTAAATCCAGCACTTGCAAGGCAGGCCAGGGCTGTGTTGGAGGTGAATAAATCAGAGAGACATATCAGAGGTGGTTTAGCTACCAGGGAAAAGTATTTGCATCAACATATGCTAGAAAACAATTTGCACAAAAAAATATAAACTTTTTTGTAAAAAGTGCTTGACGATTCCTTGCGGCAGTGGTATAGTAAACAAGCTGTCGCAAGGAATTGCTTCTGAAATACTGAAAAATAAAATAGTTTTCAGAA